>NZ_CP109090.1:6738066-7044342 GCF_035917575.1 Streptomyces sp. NBC_01788
TTCGACCACCCCAACGCCGTCGCGCTCGCCGCGTTCCTCAAGGCCACCGCGCTCGGCATCACCGGCACGGCCGGCGACCGGCCCGCCGCCGCGGTCACCGCCGGCGACGACGACCCGATCGCCATCGTCGGCATGAGCTGCCGCTTCCCCGGCGGCGCGAACACCCCGGAGGAGCTGCTGCGGCTCGCCCTCGACGGCGCCGACGTCATCTCCGAGTTCCCCGCCGAACGCGGCTGGGACGCCCACGGCCTGTACGACCCGGACCCCGACCGGCAGGGCCGCACCTACTCCGTGCACGGCGGGTTCCTCCACGAGGCGGCCGGCTTCGACCCCGGTTTCTTCGGCATCTCGCCCCGCGAGGCGCTCGCCATGGACCCGCAGCAGCGGCTGCTCCTGGAGACCTCCTGGGAAGCCCTGGAGCGGGCCGGCATCGACCCCGAGTCGCTGCGCTCCACCGCCACCGGCGCCTTCTTCGGCGCCAGCTACCAGGACTACTCCAGCAGCGTCCAGAACGGCACCGAGGGCACCGAGGTGCACATGATGACCGGCACCGCGGCCAGCGTGCTGTCCGGCCGTGTCTCCTACCTGCTCGGCCTGGAGGGCCCCGCGGTCACCGTCGACACCGCCTGCTCCTCCTCCCTGGTCGCGATGCACCTGGCCTGCCAGTCCCTGCGCAGCGGCGAGAGCAGCCTCGCCCTGGCCGGCGGCGCCGCCATCATGGCCACCCCGCACGCGTTCGTCGGCTTCAGCCGGCAGCGCGCGCTGGCCGGGAACGGCCGCTGCAAGCCGTTCGCCGAGGCCGCCGACGGCATGACCCTCGCCGAGGGCGTCGGCGTCGTCCTGCTGGAGAAGCTCTCCGACGCCCGCCGCAACGGCCACGAGGTCCTCGCCGTCATCCGCGGCTCCGCCATCAACCAGGACGGCGCCTCCAACGGCCTCACCGCCCCCAACGGCGTCTCCCAGCAGCGCGTCATCCGCCAGGCCCTCGCCAACGCCGGACTCGGGGCCGCCGACGTCGACGTGGTCGAGGCACACGGCACCGGCACCAAGCTCGGCGACCCCATCGAGGCCGGCGCCCTGCTCGCCACCTACGGCCAGGGCCGCGACGGCGGACAGCCGCTGCTGCTCGGCTCGGTGAAGTCCAACATCGGCCACACCCAGGCCGCCGCGGGCGCCGCCGGCGTCATCAAGATGGTGATGGCCATGCAGGCGGGCGAACTGCCCGGCACCCTGCACATCGACGAGCCCTCCAGCCACGTCGACTGGACCTCGGGCGCCGTCACCCTGCTGCGCGAGCGCACCGCCTGGCCGGCCGCCGAGGACCGCCCGCGCCGGGCCGGTGTCTCCTCCTTCGGCATCAGTGGCACCAACGCCCACCTCCTCCTGGAGCAGGCGCCGCCCGCCGAGGAGCCCGCCGCACAGCCCGTCGAGGAGCCCGCCCAGGACGCTCCGCTCGTCCCCTGGCTGCTGTCCGCCAAGTCCGCGCAGGCGCTGCGCGAGCAGGCGTCCCGGCTGCTGACCTCGACGGCCGGCGCCACCGCCGCGGCCGCCCGCGTCGGACACGCCCTGGCCACCACCCGGTCCACCTTCGACCACCGCGCCGTCGTCCTCGGCAGCCGGCCCGAGGACTTCGCCCGCGGCCTGGAGGCCGTGGTGTCCTCCGTGTCCGCCCCCGGCGTCGTCACCGGCACCGCGGGACCGGACTCCGCCGGACCCGTCTTCGTCTACCCGGGCCAGGGCTCCCAGTGGTGGGGCATGGGCCGCGAACTCCTCGCCACCTCCGAGGTGTTCCGCACCGCAGTCGACGACTGCGCCGCCGCGCTCGCCCCGTACACCGACTGGTCCCTGCACGAGGTGCTGGCCGGTGAGGGCGACCCGGAGCTGCTCGAGCGCGTGGACGTGGTCCAGCCCGCCCTGTTCTCGATGATGGTCGCCCTCACCGCGCTGTGGCGGGCGCACGGCGTCGAACCGGCCGCCGTCGTCGGCCACTCGCAGGGCGAGATCGCCGCCGCCTGCGTCGCCGGGGCGCTCAGCCTGGAGGACGCCGCCCTCGTCGTCGCGCTGCGCAGCCAGGCCCTGCCCCAGCTGTCCGGGCTCGGCGGCATGATGTCCGTCTCCGCGCCCGCCGAACGCGTCACCGAGCTCCTCCAGCCGTGGGGCGAGGCGCTGTCCATCGCCGCCGTCAACGGCCCCTCCTCGGTGATCGTCTCCGGCGACGCCGACGCCCTCGACGAACTCCTCGAAACCTGCCGCGAGCAGAACGTACGGGCCCGCAAGGTGTCCGTGGACTACGCCTCGCACGGCCGGCACGTCGAGGCCGTGCGCGACGAACTCGCCCGCGTCCTCGCCCCCGTCAGCCCCCGCACCCCCGAGGTGCCGTTCTACTCGACCGTCACCGGCGCCCGGCTCGACGAGGCGGCCTTCGACGGCTCCTACTGGTACACCAACCTGCGGCAGACGGTGCTGATGGAGGACGCCACCCGCGCCCTCGTCGCCGCCGGACACCGCGTGTTCGTGGAGATCAGCCCGCACCCGGTGCTGGCCGCCCCGATCCAGGAGACGCAGGAGAGCCTCGCCGAGGACGCGGTGGAGGTGGCCGAGACCGCCGCCGTCCTCGGCACGCTGCGCCGCGACGACGGCGACCGCCGCCGGTTCCTCACCTCGCTCGCCGAGGCGCACACCCACGGCATCGCCGTCGACTGGACCACCGTTTTCGACCGCCCCGCGTACGCGCCGGTCGACCTGCCCACCTACCCCTTCCAGCGGCAGGACTTCTGGCCCGAGCCGAAGGCCGCCGCCGCGGGCACCGCCGACGCCTCCGACGCCGCGTTCTGGGAACTGGTCGAGAGCCAGGACCTCGCCGCGCTCGCCGGTGAACTCGGCATCCCCGCCGACGACGGCGCCTCCCGGCTCGGCGACGTGCTGCCCGCGCTGTCCGCCTGGCGCACCCGCTCCCTCACCCGCTCACGTGTGGACGCCCTGCGCTACCACGTCGAGTGGAACCGCGTCGCCGAACCCGGCACCTCCCGGCCCGCCGGCCGGCTCCTTGCGGTGATCTCACCGGACCACGCGGGCGCCCCCTGGGTCGCCGCCGTCCTCGACGCGCTCGGCCCGGACACCGTCCGGTTCGAGGCCAAGGGCACCGACCGGGCCGCCTGGGCCGCGCAGCTCGCCCAGCTCCGCGAGGACGAGGGGGAGTTCCACGCCGTGGTCTCCCTGCTCGCCGCAGCCGAAGCACTCCACACCGACTTCGGATCCGTGCCGCTCGGCCTCGCCCAGACCCTCGCCCTCGTCCAGGCCCTCGGCGACGCGGAGCTCACCGCGCCCCTGTGGTGCCTGACCCGGGGCGGTGTCGCCGCCGGCCGCGGCGACGTCCTCAGCAGCCCCGTGCAGGGCGCGCTGTGGGGCCTCGGCCGCGTCATCGGCCTCGAACACCCCGACCGGTGGGGCGGTCTCGTCGACCTGCCGGAGACGGTCGACTCCCGGGCCGCCGCCCGGCTCACCGGACTGCTCGCCGACGCGGGCGGCGAGGACCAGCTCGCGATCCGCGGGTCGGGCGTGCTCGCCCGCCGCCTCGCCCACGCCGCCCCGGCCGTACCCGGCTCCGGGAAGCGCCCGCCGGTCCGCGGCTCCGTCCTCGTCACCGGCGGCACCGGCGGCATCGGCGGCCGGGTCGCCCGCCGCCTCGCCGAGCAGGGCGCCGAACACCTGGTGCTGACCAGCAGGCGCGGCGCCGACGCCCCGGGAGCGGCCGAACTCCGCGCCGAACTGCAGCAGTTGGGCGTCCGGGTGACCATCGCCGCGTGCGACGCCGCCGACCGGGACGCGCTCGCCGCGCTCCTGGCGGGCCTGCCCGAGGACGCGCCGCTCACCGCTGTCTTCCACTCCGCCGGTGTCGCCCACGGCGACGCCCCGGTCGCCGACCTGACCATCGACCAGCTCGACGCGCTGATGCGCGCCAAGCTGACCGCCGCCGGGCACCTGCACGAGCTGACCGCCGGCCTCGACCTGGACGCGTTCGTCATGTTCTCGTCCGGCGCCGCGGTCTGGGGCAGCGGCGGCCAGCCCGGTTACGCCGCGGCCAACGCCTACCTAGACGCCCTCGCCGAGCACCGCAGGTCCCTCGGCCTGACCGCCGCGTCGGTGGCCTGGGGCACCTGGGGCGAGGTCGGCATGGCGACCGACCCCGAGGTCCACGACCGGCTCGTCCGCCAGGGCGTCCTGGCCATGGAGCCGGAACACGCGCTGGGCGCGCTCGACCAGATGCTCGAGAACGACGACACCGCGGCCGCCGTCACCCTGATGGACTGGGAGCTGTTCGCGCCCGCCTTCACCGCGAACCGCCCCAGCGCCCTGCTGAGCACCGTCCCGGAAGCCGTGTCTGCCCTCACCGACGAGGGCCCGGCCGCCGCCGACGGCTCCGGCGCGGCCGTGCCGCCGCTGCGTGCCCGCCTGGACGGGCTGCCCACCGCCGAACGCGGCCGGGCCCTCGTCGAAGCCGTCCGCGCCGAGGCGTCCGCGACCCTCGGCCACGACAGCCCCGACGCGGTGCCCGCCTCGCGAGCCTTCCGCGACGTCGGCTTCGACTCCGTCACCGCGGTCGAACTGCGCAACCGGCTCCGCTCCGCCCTCGGGCTGCCGCTGCCGGCCGCCCTCGTCTTCGACTACCCGAATCCCACGGCCCTCGCCCAGCACATCGGTTCGCTGCTCTACGGCACCGCACCCGATGACGCGGACACCGGCCGCGCGGACGACCCCGACGCCCGCATCCGTGAGGCCCTCGCCACCGTCCCGATCGGACGGCTGCGCAAGGCGGGCCTCCTCGACATGGTGCTGAAACTCGCCGAGTCCGACGACGTTGAGGACAGCGCCCCCGCCGACGACGACACGGCGGACTCCCTCGACGACATGGACGCCGAAGAGCTGCTGCGGCTGGCCGCCCAGAACTCGGCGAACTGAAAGAGAGCTGGAACACGATGAGCACGTCCCCCAACAAGTACGTCGAGGCGCTGCGGTCGTCCCTCAAGGAGATCGAACGGCTGCGCAAGCAGAACGAGCAGCTGGTCGCCTCGGCGGCGGAGCCGATCGCCGTCGTCGGCATCGGCTGCCGCTTCCCCGGCGGCGTCGTCTCCCCCGAGGACCTGTGGGAGCTCGTCGCCCAGGGCCGCGACGTCATCGGCCCGTTCCCGACCGACCGCGGCTGGGACCTGGACCGGCTGGCGGGCGGCGGCGAGGGCAGCAGCCTCGCCCAGGTCGGCGGCTTCCTTCAGGACGCCGCCGGCTTCGACCCCGCCTTCTTCGGCATCTCGCCCCGCGAGGCCGTCGCCATGGACCCGCAGCAGCGCATCCTCCTGGAGATCGCCTGGGAGGGACTGGAGCGGGCCGGCATCGACCCCTCCACGCTGCGGGGCAGCCGCACGGGCGTGTTCATGGGTACCACGGGCCAGGACTACGCGGAGGTCATCAAGGCGTCCGACGAGGACGCCGAGGTGTACTCCACGACCGGTCACGCCGCCAGCGTGATCTCCGGCCGGCTCTCCTACTTCCTGGGCGCCGAGGGCCCGGCGGTCACCGTCGACACCGGCTGCTCGTCGTCGCTCGTGGCCCTGCACCTGGCCGTGCAGGCCCTGCGGGGCGGCGAGTGCTCCCTGGCCCTGGCGGGCGGCGCGTCCGTCATGGCCACGCCCCACCCGTTCATCGCGTTCACCTCGCAGAGCGGACTGGCCGCCGACGGCCGCTGCAAGCCGTTCTCCGACGACGCCGACGGCACCGGCTGGGCCGAGGGCGCCGGCCTGTTCATCCTGATGCGGCTGTCCGACGCCCAGCGCGAGGGCCGTACGGTCCTCGCCGTGCTGCGCGGCTCCGCCATCAACCAGGACGGCGCCTCCAACGGCCTCACCGCCCCCAACGGCCCCTCCCAGCAGCGCGTCATCCGCGCCGCCCTGGACAGCGCGCACCTGACCGCCGCGGACGTCGACGCGGTCGAGGCGCACGGCACCGGCACCACCCTCGGCGACCCGATCGAGGCGCAGGCGCTGCTCGCCACCTACGGCCAGGACCGCGAGCGGCCGCTGCTGCTCGGCTCCGTCAAGTCGAACATCGGCCACGCCCAAGCCGCTTCCGGCGCCGCCGGCGTGATCAAGATGATCATGGCGATGCGGCACGGCGTGCTGCCCCAGAGCCTCCACGCCGAGCGGCCGACCAGCAACGTCGACTGGACCGCCGGCTCCGTCGAACTCCTCGACCGCGCCGTCGACTGGCCCGAGACCGGCCGCGCCCGCCGGGCCGGTGTGTCCTCCTTCGGCATCAGCGGCACCAACGCCCACCTCATCCTCGAACAGGCCCCCGCCGCGCCCGAGCGCCCCGCCACGGACCCCGCCGTCCGCCCCGCGCTCGTCCCGTGGACCCTGTCCGGCCGCTCCGCCGCAGCGCTCGACGCCCAGCGCGAGCGCCTCGCCGCCCACCTCGCGGGCCACCCGGGCGCCGACCCGCTCGACATCGGCTTCGCGCTCGCCGACGGCCGCGCCACCTTCGAGCACCGCGCCGTCCTGCTCTGTGCGGGCTCCGACGCCTCGGGCGCCACCGAGATCGCCCACGGTTCGGTCGACGACGGGGCCTCGGCCGTCCTGTTCTCCGGCCAGGGCTCCCAGCGCCTCGGCATGGGCCGCGAACTGCACGCCCGCTTCCCGGTGTTCGCCGAGGCCTTCGACGAGATCGCCGCCCTCCTCGACCGCCACACCGACCGCTCGCTGCGCGACATCGTCTGGGGCGCCGACGCGGGCCTGCTGAACGAGACCGGCTGGACGCAGCCCGCGCTGTTCGCCGTCGAGGTCGCCCTCTACCGCCTCGTCTCCTCCCTGGGCGTCACCCCCGACTACGTCGGCGGCCACTCCATCGGCGAGATCGCCGCCGCGCATGTCGCCGGGGTGCTGTCGCTTCAGGACGCGTGCACGCTGGTCGCCGCCCGCGCCCGCCTGATGCAGGAGCTGCCGCGGGGCGGTGCGATGCTCGCGGTGCGCGCCACCGAGGAGGAGGTCTTCCCGCTTCTGACGGAGCGGGTCTCGATCGCCGCGGTCAACGGGCCGTCCTCCGTGGTCGTCGCCGGTGACGAGGACGAGGTCGCCGCGATCGCCGCGCACTTCGAGGCGCAGGACCGCAAGACCACCCGGCTCAGGGTGAGCCACGCCTTCCACTCGCCGCTCATGGACCCGATGCTGGAGGAGTTCCGGAGCGTCGCCCGGGGCCTCACCTACCACGAGCCGCGCATCCCGGTCGTCTCCAACCTGACCGGAACCGTCGCCGACCCCGCCGAC
This sequence comes from Streptomyces sp. NBC_01788, assembly GCF_035917575.1. Taxonomy (GTDB): domain Bacteria; phylum Actinomycetota; class Actinomycetes; order Streptomycetales; family Streptomycetaceae; genus Streptomyces. The sequence goes on from NZ_CP109090.1 coordinate 6,745,380, forward strand.
CTGTGCACCGCCGACTACTGGGTCCGCCACGTCCGCGAGGCGGTCCGCTTCGCCGACGGCGTCACCACCCTCGCCGCCCGCGGCGTCACCACCATCCTCGAAGTCGGCCCCGACGGCGTGCTGTCCGCGATGGCGCAGGAGTCCCTGCCCGAGGGCACGACCGCCGTGCCGCTGCTGCGCAAGGACCGCCCCGAGGAGGAGTCCGCCCTCACCGGACTCGCCCGCGTGCACGTCCGCGGCCTCACCGTCCGCTGGGCCCGCCTCTTCGACACCAGCGGCGCCCTCCGCGCCGACCTGCCCACCTACCCCTTCCAGAACCAGCGGTTCTGGCCGGCCGCGGGCCGCTCCACCCAGGACGTCACCGCCGCCGGACTCGGCTCCGCCGACCACCCGCTGCTCGGCGCCGCCGTCGAACTCGCCGACGGCGAAGGCTTCCTGTTCACCAGCAGGCTCTCCGTCCACTCCCACCCCTGGCTCGCCGACCACGGCGTCCAGGGCCGCGCCCTGCTGCCCGGCACCGCCTTCGTCGAACTCGCCATCCGCGCGGGCGACGAGGCCGGCTGCGACCGCGTCGAGGAACTCACCCTCGCCGCCCCGCTGGTGCTCCCCGAGCGCGGCGCCGTCCAGCTCCAGGTCCGGGTGGGCGCCCCCGACCCCACGGGCCGCCGCCCGCTCGGCATCTTCTCCCGCGTCGAGGACGGCTTCGACCTGCCCTGGTCGCAGCACGCCACCGGTGTCCTCACCACCGGGGCCGGCGCCCCGGACGCCGCCTTCGACGCCACCGTCTGGCCGCCCGCCGGCGCCGAACAGGTCGACCTCGACGGCTGCTACGAGCGCCTCGCCGGCCTCGGCTTCGACTACGGGCCCGCCTTCCGGGGCCTGCGCGCCGCCTGGCGCCGCGGCACCGACGTGTTCGCCGAGGTCGCCGTCCCCGAGAACGCGGGCACCGACCCCGCCGACTTCGGCCTGCACCCCGCGCTCCTGGACGCCGCCCAGCACTCCGCCGCCTACACCGACCTCGGCGCCATCAGCCAGGGCGGACTGCCGTTCGCCTGGCAGGGCGTGCACCTCGCCGCGTCCGGCGCCACCACCGTCCGCGCCCGGATCACCTCCGCGGGCGAGGAGACCGTCTCCATTGCCGTGTACGACACCGCGGGCGGCACTGTCCTGTCCGTGGACTCCCTGGTCTCCCGCGTCGTCCCCAAGGACACCCCCGGCGCCGCGGGGGCCGTCCACCGCGACTCCCTCTTCCAGGTCGAGTGGACCTCGCTGCGCAGCCTCCCCGAGCACCTCCCGGAGACCGTCGCCCTCGTCGGCGCCGACCCGGCCGGCCTCGCCGACGCGCTGCGCGCCACCGGCGTCCAGGTCACCGCCCACCCCGACCTGACCGCGCTGGCCGCGGACACCGCCCCGGTGCCGGAGATCGTCCTCACCGGCGTTCCCGGCGAACAGGACACCCCGGCCGCCGCCGACGCCGCCCACACCACCGCCGCGGCCGTACTCGGCCTGGCCCAGCACTGGCTGACCGAGGACCGGTTCGCCGACGCCCGGCTCGTCCTCGTCACCCGCGACGCCACCGAGGGCCGCGACCTCCCGGCCGCCGCGGCCGCCGGCCTGATCCGCACCGCCCGCACCGAGAACCCCGGCCGCTTCGCCCTCCTGGACCTAGTGCCCCAACAGGCAACGTTCGCCCCGTCGCGACGCCCGGCACGCTCCCCCGAGCTCTTCGAGCAGGGGGGACCCCCACTCGCCGCACCGGCCGAAAGCCCGAGTACGTCCAGTACGGGGACTTCCGGCCGGCACACCGAGAGCACGCACCGGACGCCGCTCCTTGACGGGCAAACGTTGCCTGCCGGGGCACTCGCCACCGGCACCCCCGCCGCCCCCGCGGCCCTGGTGGCGGCCCTGGCCGCCGCGTACGACGAACCCGACCTCGCCGTACGCGGCTCCGACGTGCTCACCGCCCGGCTCACCCGGGTGCCCGCGCCCGGCACCCCCGGCGACTGGAACCCGGACGGCACCGTCCTGATCACCGGCGGCACCGGCGGACTCGGCGGCGTCCTCGCCCGCCACCTCGTCACCGAACGCGGCGTCCGCCGGCTGCTGCTCGCCAGCCGCCGCGGCCCGGCCGCCGACGGCGCCGACGCGCTCGCCGACGAACTCACCGCACTCGGCGCCTCCGTGGACATCGCCGCCTGCGACGTCACCGACCGGGAGGCGCTCACCGCCCTCCTCGCCCGGATACCCGCCGCGCACCCGCTGAGCGCCGTCGTGCACACCGCCGGCGTGGTCGACGACGGCGTCATCGGCTCCCTCACCCCCGAACGCCTCGACACCGTGCTGAGGCCCAAGGCCGACGCCGCCTGGCACCTGCACGACCTCACCCGGGACCTGGACCTCGACGCGTTCGTCCTCTTCTCGTCCGTCGCCGCCACCCTCGGCAGCCCCGGACAGGGCAACTACGCGGCCGGCAACGCCTTCCTGGACGCACTCGCCGCCCACCGCCACGCCCTCGGCCTGCCCGCCACCTCCCTCGCCTGGGGCCCCTGGACCCAGAGCGTCGGCATGACCGGCAACCTGTCCGACATCGACGTCGAGCGCATCGCACGCTCCGGCATGCCGCCGCTCACCGTCGAACAGGGCCTCGCCCTCTTCGACGCGGCCCTCGCCACCGGCGGCCCCGCCCTCCTGACGGTCCGCCTCGACCTGGCAGTGCTGCGCACCCAGGGCGAGATCGCGCCGCTGCTGCGCGGCCTGATCCGCACCACCGTGCGCCGCGCCGCCGCCCAGGTGTCGGTGACCGCCGACAGCCTCGCCCAGCGACTGGCCGGCCTGGACGCCGCCGCCCGCCGCGAGACCCTCCTCGGCCTGGTCCGCACCCAGATCGCCCAGGTCCTCGGCCACGCCGACGCCGACCAGGTGGAAGCCGCCCGCCAGTTCCAGGACCTCGGCTTCGACTCGCTGACCGCGGTCGAACTGCGCAACGGCCTCAACGCCGCCACCGGACTGCGCCTCCCCGCGACCATGGTGTTCGACTACCCGACACCGAACGCGCTCGCCGACCACCTGAGCGACGAACTCCTCGGCACCGGCGACGACACACCCCTGCCCGCCCCCGCCGGCGCCCTCCCGGCCACCAGCGACGACCCGATCGTCATCGTCGGCATGGCCTGCCGCTACCCGGGCGGCGTCACCTCGCCCGAGGACCTGTGGCGCCTGGTCAGCGAAGGCGCCGACGCCACCGGCCCGTTCCCCGTCAACCGCGGCTGGGACGTCGACAACCTCTACGACCCGGACCCCGACCGCCCCGGACACACCTATGTGCGCGCCGGCGGGTTCCTGCACGACGCCGGCTCCTTCGACGCCGACTTCTTCGGCATGAGCCCGCGCGAGGCGCTCTCCACCGACTCCCAGCAGCGCCTGCTGCTCGAACTGTCCTGGGAGGCCGTCGAGCGGGCCGGCATCGACCCGCTCAGCCTGCGCGGCAGCCGCACCGGCGTCTTCGCCGGCGTCATGTACAACGACTACGGCACCATCCTCACCGGCGACGAGTACGAGGCCTTCCGCGGCAACGGCAGCGCCCCCAGCGTCGCCTCCGGCCGCGTCTCGTACACCCTGGGCCTGGAAGGCCCCGCCGTCACCGTCGACACCGCCTGCTCCTCCTCCCTCGTCGGCATGCACCTCGCCGCCCAGGCACTGCGCACGGGGGAGTGCACGCTCGCCCTGGCCGGCGGCGTCACCGTCATGTCGACGCCCAGCACCTTCGTCGACTTCTCCCGCCAGCGCGGCCTCGCCGCCGACGGCCGCTCCAAGGCGTTCGCCGAGGCCGCCGACGGCGTCGCCTGGTCCGAGGGCGTCGGCATGCTCGTCCTGGAGCGCCGGTCCGACGCGATCCGCAACGGCCACGAGATCCTCGCCGTGCTGCGCGGCTCCGCCGTCAACCAGGACGGCGCCTCCAACGGCCTGACCGCCCCCAACGGCCCGTCCCAGCAGCGCGTCATCCGCCAGGCCCTCGCCAGCGGCGGACTGTCCCCCGAGGACGTCGACGTCGTCGAGGCGCACGGCACCGGCACCACCCTGGGCGACCCCATCGAGGCCCAGGCCCTCATCGCCACCTACGGCCGCGACCGCGACCCCGAGCGGCCCCTGTGGCTCGGCTCCGTGAAGTCCAACATCGGCCACACCCAGGCCGCCGCGGGCGTCGCGGGCGTCATCAAGATGATCATGTCGATGCGGCACGGCGTGCTCCCGCGCACCCTGCACGTGGACGCCCCGTCCTCGCACGTCGACTGGGACGCCGGCGCCGTCGAGCTGCTCACCGAGCAGACCGAGTGGCCCGAGGCGGACCGGGTGCGCCGCGCCGGTGTCTCCTCCTTCGGCATCAGCGGCACCAACGCCCACGTCATCATCGAGCAGCCGGCCGCCACCCCGGCCCAGGCCGCCCCGCGCGACCACGCCGGGGAACTCCCGGCCACCCCCTGGCCGCTGTCCGCCAAGACCCCCGAGGCCCTGCGCGACCAGGCCGCCCGCCTGCTCGCCCACGTAGAGACCCACCCGGACGCCAACCCGGCCGACATCGCCTACTCGCTGCTCACCAGCCGCTCCGTCTTCGACCACCGCGCCGTCGTCGCCGGCGCCGACCGCACCGAGGCGCTGCGCGCCCTCGCGGCCCTCGCCGCCGGGACCGACGACAGCGCGCTGCTGACCGGCACCGCCGGCGGCGGCCGCACCGCGTTCCTGTTCTCGGGCCAAGGTTCGCAGCGACTCGGGATGGGCCGTGAGCTGTACGGCAGGTTCCCGGTGTTCGCCGAGGCCCTGGACGCCGTACTGGCGGCCCTGGACGGCGAGTTGGACGGTTCGCTGCGGGAGGTGATGTGGGGCGAGGACGCCGGTCCGCTGAACGAGACCGGCTGGACCCAGCCCGCCCTCTTCGCGGTCGAGGTCGCCCTCCACCGCCTGGTGGAGTCGTGGGGCGTGCGGCCCGACTACGTGGCCGGTCACTCCATCGGTGAGATAGCCGCCGCCCACGTCGCCGGGGTGCTCACCCTGGAGGACGCCTGCCGTCTCGTCGCCGCCCGCGCGACCCTCATGCAGGCGCTGCCCGAGGGCGGCGCCATGATCGCCGTCGAGGCCACCGAGGACGAGGTCCGCCCGCTCCTCACCGACGACGTCTCCGTCGCCGCCGTCAACGGACCGTCGTCCGTGGTCGTCTCCGGCACCGAGGCCGCCGCCCTCGCGGTCGCCGCGCACTTCACCGAGCAGGGACGGCGCACCAGCCGCCTGCGCGTCAGCCACGCCTTCCACTCGCCGCTGATGACCCCGATGCTCGACGAGTTCCGGGCGGTGGTCGAAGGGCTGACGTTCACGGCACCGGCGATCCCGGTGGTGTCGAACCTGACCGGCGCCCTCGCCACGGCCGAGGAACTGTGCTCCGCCGACTACTGGGTGCGCCACGTCCGCGAGGCCGTCCGGTTCGCCGACTGCGTAGGCGCCCTCGGCGAGCGCGGCGTCACCACCTTCGTCGAACTCGGCCCCGACGGCGTGCTGTCCGCCATGGCACAGCAGTCCGCCACCGAGGGCGCCGTCACCGTGCCGCTGCTGCGCAAGGACCGGGACGAGGAGCAGGCCCTCGTCACCGCCCTGTGCCGGCTGCACGTCCTCGGCATCGACGCCGACTGGACGTCCGCGTTCACCGGCGCCGACGCCGCCCGCGTCGACCTGCCGACCTACGCCTTCCAGCACCGCTGGTTCTGGCCCGCGGCCGGAGCGGCGCGTCCGCACGACATGCGCGCCGCCGGACTCGGCTCCGCCTCCCACCCGCTGCTCGGCGCCGCGGTGGAACTTCCCGGCGGGGAAGGCGTGCTGCTCACCGGCCGCCTCTCCCTCCAGTCCCACCCCTGGCTCGCCGACCACGCCGTCCACGGCACCGTCCTGCTCCCCGGCACCGCCCTCCTCGACCTCGCGATCCGCGCGGGCGACGAGGCCGGCTGCGCCCACCTCGAGGACCTCACCCTCGCCGCGCCGCTGACCCTGCCGCAGGACGGCGCCGTCCTGCTCCAGGTCCGCGCCGGCGCCGCCGACGACGCCGGCCGCCGCACCGTCACCGTGCACGCCCGCCCCGAGGACGCCACCGACGGCGTCTGGACGCTGCACGCCACCGGCACCCTGTCCGACACCGCCCCCACCGGCACCGGCCTCGACACCACCGTGTGGCCGCCGGCGGGCGCTCAGGCACTCGACACCGACGGCTGCTACGAGCGCTTCGCCGCCCGCGGCTTCGCCTACGGCCCGCTCTTCCAGGGCCTCACCGCCGCCTGGAGCGCGGGTGACGCGCTGTATGCCGAGGTCACGCTGCCCGAGGAGGGCAACGACGACGCGGCCGGCTTCGCCGTCCACCCCGCCCTGCTCGACGCGGCCCTGCACCCTGCGCTGCTCACCGACGACGACGGTGGCCTCCCGTTCTCCTGGGAGGGCGTCGGCCTGCACGCCTCCGGTGCCACGGCACTGCGCGTCCGGCTCGCCCCGGCGGGGCCGAACGCGCTGTCCGTCACCGCCGCCGACCCGGCCGGCCGGCCCGTGGTCTCCATCGCCCGGCTGCTCGCCCGGCCGGTCGACGCCGCCCGGCTGACCGGCACCGCCGGACACCTGCGCGACGCGCTCTTCCGCCTCGACTGGACCCCGGTCCCGCTGCCCGACGGCACGGGCTCCGCGGGTGTCGCCCTGCTGGGCCCGGACACCGACGACCTGGCGGAGGCCCTCGGCGACGGCGCCGTCCGGTATGCGACTCTCGCCGACCTGCTCGCGGCCGACGGGCCCGTTCCCGGTGCCGTACTGGTTCCGTTGACGGCCGGCTCCGACGCCGACGACACGCCGGGTTCCGTGCACACGCGGACCGCCTCCGCTCTGGAGCTTCTTCAGGAGTGGGCGGCGGAGGACCGGCTCAGCGGTTCCCGTCTGGTCGTCGTCACCCGTGGAGCCGTCGCCACCGACGACGCCCCGGTGACCGACCTCGCCGCCGCGGCCGTCCTGGGCCTGGTCCGTTCCGCGCGGACCGAGAACCCCGGCGCCTTCGGGTCGGTCGACCTCGACGGCGCTTCCGACTCCGTCCTCACGCGCGCCCTGGCCCTCGACGAGCCGCAGCTCGCGCTGCGCGGCGGCCGTGCCCTCGCCGCCCGCCTGACCCGCGCCACCGCCGACCCCGCCGCCCGGACTGTCTGGTCGCCGGAGGGGACGGTGCTCGTGACCGGTGGAACCGGTGGACTCGGCGGCCTGGTGGCCCGTCACCTCGTCACGGAGCGCGGGGTGCGGCGTCTGCTGCTGACCAGCCGTTCCGGTCCCGACGCCGCGGGCGCCGATGAGCTGGTGGCGGAGCTGCAGGGGCTGGGCGCCGAGGTCTCGGTCGCGGCGTGCGACGTCGCCGACCGGGACGCGGTCGCCGCGCTGGTCGCGGAGCACCCGCTCACCGCGGTCGTGCACACGGCGGGCGTCCTCGACGACGGTGTGCTCGGCTCGCTGACCGGCGAGCGGCTGTCCACGGTGCTGCGTCCCAAGGTGGACGGCGCGTGGAACCTGCACGAGGCGACGCGGGACCTGGATCTGGACGCGTTCGTGGTCTTCTCGTCCGTCGCCGGTGTCTTCGGCGGCGCGGGCCAGGCCAACTACGCGGCCGGCAACGCCTTCCTCGACGCTCTCGCCGCGCACCGCCAGGCCCTCGGCCTGCCCGCCGTCTCCCTCGCCTGGGGTCCCTGGCAGCAGGGCGCGGGCATGACGGCCGGCCTCGACGAGCGCGATGTCCGCCGGGCCGCCGAGTCCGGGATGCCGCTCATCACGGTCGAGCAGGGTCTCGCCCTCTTCGACGCCGCTCTCACCACCGGTGAGGCCGCCCTCGTCACCAGCCGCCTGGACCTCGCCGCCTTCCGCGGCCGTCCGGAGCTGCCGGCTCTGCTGCGCGGGCTGATCCGTACCCCCGTCCGCCGCGCCGCCGCGACCGGGGCCGCCGAGAGCGCCGACGCCGGACTCGTCCAGCGGCTCGCCCGGCTCGACCGGGAGCAGCGCCACGAGGTCCTGCTGGACCTGGTGCGCGCGAGCGCCGCTCTGGTCCTCGGCCACGCCGCCGGTGCCGACATCGACGCCGACCGTGCCTTCCGCGACCTCGGCTTCGACTCCCTCACGGCGGTCGAACTCCGCAACCGTCTGCGCACCGCGACCGGTCTGCGCCTGTCGGCCACCATGGTCTTCGACCACCCCACTCTGTCCGCGCTCGCCGACCACCTGCTCACCGAGCTGTTCGGCGCCGAGACCGAGACCCTCACTCCCGTCACGCTGCTGCCGCCGACCGACGACGACCCGATCGTGATCGTCGGCATGGCCTGCCGCTTCCCGGGCGACGTCACCTCGCCCGAGGACCTGTGGCGCCTGGTCAGCGACGGCACCGACGCCATCACGGACTTCCCGGCCAACCGCGGCTGGAACGTGGACAGCCTCTACCACCCGGACCCCGAGCACACCGGCACCTCGTACAGCCGTTCCGGCGGATTCCTGCACGACGCGGGCGACTTCGACCCCGGCTTCTTCGGCATGAGCCCCCGCGAGGCGCTTGCGACGGACTCCCAGCAGCGCCTGCTCCTCGAGACCTCCTGGGAGGCCATCGAGCGGGCCGGCATCGACCCGCTCAGCCTCCGTGAGAGCCGCACCGGCGTCTTCGCCGGCGTCATGTACCACGACTACGGCAGCCTGCTGGGCGGCAAGGAGTTCGAGGGCTTCCAGGGCCAGGGCAGCGCGGGCAGCGTCGCCTCCGGCCGGGTCTCGTACACCTTCGGCTTCGAGGGCCCGGCGGTCACCGTCGACACCGCCTGCTCGTCCTCCCTGGTCGCCCTGCACTGGGCCGCCCAGGCGCTGCGCTCGGGCGAGTGCTCGCTCGCCCTCGCCGGCGGCGTGACCGTCATGTCGACGCCCAGCACGTTCATCGAGTTCTCCCGCCAGCGCGGTCTCGCTCCCGACGGCCGCTCCAAGGCGTTCGCCGAGTCGGCGGACGGCGTCGGCTGGTCCGAGGGCGTCGGCATGCTCCTGCTGGAGCGCCAGTCCGACGCGATCCGCAACGGCCACGAGATCCTCGCGGTCGTCCGCGGCTCCGCCGTCAACCAGGACGGTGCCTCCAACGGCCTCACGGCCCCCAACGGCCCGTCCCAGCAGCGCGTCATCCGCCAGGCGCTGGCCAGCGGCGGACTCTCGACCGGCGACGTGGACGCCGTCGAGGCGCACGGCACCGGTACGACGCTCGGTGACCCGATCGAGGCCCTGGCCCTGATCGCCACCTACGGCCAGAACCGCACCGACGAGCAGCCCCTGTGGCTCGGCTCGCTGAAGTCGAACATCGGCCACACGCAGGCCGCTGCCGGTGTCGCCGGTGTCATCAAGATGGTCATGGCGATGCGCCACGGCGTGCTCCCGCGCACCCTGCACGTGGACGCCCCGTCGTCCCACGTCGACTGGAGCGCCGGCGCCGTCGAACTGCTCACCGAGCAGACCGAGTGGCCCGGGACGGACCGGGCGCGCCGCGCCGGTGTCTCCTCCTTCGGCATCAGCGGCACCAACGCCCACGTCATCCTGGAGCAGCCGGTCGCCGCACCGGCACCGGAGACGGCCGGAACGGAGGGTGCCGAACCCGCCGTCGTCCCGCTGGTCCTCTCCGCCAAGTCGCCCGAGGCGCTGCGCGACCAGGCCGCCCGCCTGCTCGACACGGTCCGCGAGCGCACGGCGCTGCGCCCGCTCGACCTCGGCCATTCGCTGGCGACCAGCCGTTCCGCGTTCGACCACCGCGCCGTCGTCCTGGCCGCCGGCCGCGAGGACGCCCTCCGCGCCCTGACCGCCCTCGCCGACGGCGAGGCGGACTCCGCCGCGGTCACCGGCCGCACCCGGTCGGGCCGTCGTGCGGTGCTGTTCTCGGGTCAGGGTTCGCAGCGGCTCGGGATGGGTCGTGAGCTGTACGGCCGTTTCCCGGTGTTCGCGGAGGCTCTGGACGCTGCTCTCACCGCTCTGGACGGTGAGTTGGACGGTTCTCTGCGGGAGGTGATGTGGGGTGAGGACGCCGGTCTGCTGAACGAGACCGGATGGACTCAGCCCGCCCTGTTCGCCGTCGAGGTGGCCCTTTACCGGCTCGTGGAGTCGTGGGGTGTGAGGCCGGAGTTCGTGGCCGGTCACTCGATCGGTGAGATCGCGGCCGCGCATGTGGCCGGGGTGTTCTCGCTGGAGGACGCGGCGCGTCTGGTGGCGGCTCGTGGTCGTCTGATGCAGGCGTTGCCGGCCGGTGGTGCGATGGTGGCCGTTCAGGCCACCGAGGACGAGGTCATCCCGTACCTCAGTGATGAGGTGTCGGTCGCTGCCGTCAACGGGCCTGCGTCTGTGGTGGTGTCGGGTGCCGAGGGTGCCGTGCTGGAGTTGGCGGCGCGTTTCGAGGCGGAGGGTCGGAAGGCCACTCGGCTGCGGGTGTCGCACGCCTTCCACTCGCCGCTGATGGACCCGATGCTGGACGAGTTCCGCACGGTCGCCGAGACGCTGTCGTACGCCGCTCCGGTGATCCCGGTGGTGTCGAACCTGACGGGCTCCCTCGCGACGGCTGAGGAGTTGTGCTCGCCCGAGTACTGGGTGCGTCACGTCCGTGAGGCGGTCCGCTTCGCCGACGGGGTGACCGCGCTCGAGGAGCAGGGTGTGACCACGTTCCTGGAGCTGGGTCCGGACGGAGTCCTGTCCGCGTTGGCGCAGGAGTCGCTGACCGGCGACGAAGCAGTCACCATCCCGGTCCTGCGCAAGGGCCGTGACGAGGAGACGGCCGCCCTGACCGCCCTCGCCGCCCTGCACACTGCGGGACTGCGGATCGACTGGACCGCCTTCTTCGCCGGCACCGGCGCCACCCGCGTCGACCTGCCGACCTACGCGTTCCAGCACACCACCTACTGGCCCAGCGGCGCACACTCCGCCGCGGACGCCGCGGCAGTCGGCCTCACCGCCGCCGGACACCCGCTGCTCAACGGCTCGGTGCAGCTCGCCGAGGGCGAGGGCGTGCTGTTCACCGGCCGCCTCTCCCTCCAGTCCCACCCCTGGCTCGCCGACCACGCCGTCCACGGCACCGTCCTGCTGCCCGGCACCGCCCTGCTCGACCTCGCCTTCCGCGCGGGCGACGAGGCCGGCTGCGACCGCGTCGAGGAACTCACCCTCGCCGCCCCGCTGGTGCTTCCGGAGCGCGGCGCCGTCCAGACCCAGGTCAGGGTCGGCGTCGCCGACGACACCGGCCGGCGCACCGTCACCGTCCACTCGCGTCCCGAGGACGCGGGCGACACGTCCTGGACGCAGCACGCCGCCGGCACCCTGGTGCCGGCCGGCACCACCGGCGACACCGGCTTCGACGCCACCGTGTGGCCGCCGGCCGGCGCGGAAGCCCTCGACACCGACGGCTGCTACGACCGCTTCACCGCCCTCGGCTTCGGCTACGGCCCGGTCTTCCAGGGCCTGAAGGCCGCCTGGCGCACCGGAGACGTCCTCTACGCGGAGGTCGTCCTCCCGGAGGCCGGCGTCGCCGATGACGAGGCCGGCTTCGGCCTGCACCCCGCGCTGCTCGACGCCGCCCTGCACGCCGCGCTCGTCGCCCACGAGGGTGAGGAGGGCAACGGCGGGCTCCCGTTCGCCTGGGAGGGCGCGGTTCTGCACGCCACCGGCGCCACCGCGCTGCGGGTCCGGCTGACCCCGACCGACGAGGCCGGGCAGTCCGTCGCGATCGCCGTCTGCGACACCGCCGGTCAGCCGGTCGCCTCCGTCGACCGGCTCCTGGTCCGGCCCGTCACCGGCGACCAGCTGAACGAGGCAGCCGGCATCGCCCGCGACGCCCTGTTCACCCTCGACTGGACCCCGTTCCCGCAGGACGGCGACGTCCCGGCAGCCGTCGCGCTCGTCGGCCCGGACACCACGGAGCTCGCCGAGGACCTGGCCGCGGCCGGCGCCGCCGTCACGACCCACCGGGACCTGGCCGCCCTCGCGGCGGACGGCACCGACATCCCCGGCGCCGTCGTCGTCGCCGTCGACGGCACCTCCGCTCCCGTCGCCGAGGCCGCGCACACCGTGGCCGCCGAGGCCCTCGCCCTCGCCCAGCGGTGGACGGCTCAGGACCGGTTCGCCGGGACCCGGCTGGTCTTCGTGACCCGCGGCGCCGTCGAGGCGGGCGGCTCCCAGGTCACCGACGTCGCCGCCGCGGCGGTCTGGGGCCTGGTGCGCTCCGCCCAGTCCGAGAGCCCCGACACCTTCGTGCTCATCGACCGGGAAGCGGCCGGCGCCACCAGCGACGCCGCCGAACGCGGACGGCTGTTCCTGGGGGCGCTCGGCAGCGGAGAACCGCAGCTCGCGCTCCGCGACGACGTGGTCCTGGCCGGCCGCCTCGCCCGCTTCGACTCCGCCGGCGCCATGACGCTGCCGGCCCAGCGGACATGGCGCCTCGACAGCGCCACGGCGGGCAGCATCGACGGCCTCGCCCTCACCCCGCACCCGGAGGCCCTGGAGCCGCTCACCGGCCACCAGGCCCGCATCGAGATCCGCGCCGCGGGCCTCAACTTCCGCGACGTCCTCAAGGCCCTCGACATGTATCCCGGCGACGCCGGGCGGTTCGGCCACGAGGCCGCCGGTGTGGTCGTCGAGGTCGGCCCTGACGTCACCCACATCGCCCCCGGCGACCGCGTCATCGGCATGGTCTCCGGCAGCTTCGCCTCGCTCGCCGTGACCGACGCCCGCCGACTCACCCACCTCCCGGAGCACTGCACCTGGGAGATCGGCGCCTCCCTGCCGCTGGTGTTCCTCACCGCCTACCACGCGCTGAAGGAACTCGGCGGGCTGACGGCGGGGGAGAAGGTCCTGATCCACGCCGGTGCCGGCGGTGTCGGCATGGCGGCGATCCAGATCGCCCGCCACTTCGGCGCGGAGGTCTTCGCGACGGCCGGCGAGGCCAAGGCGGACGTGCTGCGCTCCCTCGGGGTCGCCGACGACCACATCGCCTCCTCCCGCACCCTCGACTTCGAGGCGGCCTTCGCCGCCGTCGCGGGCGAGAGCGGTCTCGACGTCGTCCTGAACTCCCTGGCCGGTGAGTTCGTCGACGCGTCGATGCGGCTGCTCGGCACGGGCGGCCGGTTCCTGGAGATGGGCAAGACCGACATCCGCGAGGACGACTCGGTCCCGGACGGCATCACCTACCAGTCCTTCGACCTCGCCTACGTGGACCCCGAGGCGATCGCCGCCATGGGCCGCGAGCTGACGGAACTGTTCGCCGCAGGGCACCTCCACCCGCTCCCGGTCCGTGCCTGGGACATCCGGCACGCCAGGGACGCGTTCCGCCACATGAGCATGGCCAGGCACATCGGCAAGATCGTGCTGACCGTGCCCCGCGCCTGGTCGTCCGAGGGGACGGTGCTGGTGACGGGCGGTACGGGTGGCCTGGGGGGCCTGGTGGCCCGTCACCTCGTCACGGAACGCGGGGTACGGCGTCTGCTGCTGACCAGCCGCTCCGGTCTGGGTGCCGCGGGTGCCGAGGAACTCGTGGCGGAGCTGGAGGAGCTCGGTGCCGAGGTCTCGGTCGCGGCGTGTGACGTCGCCGACCGGGACGCGGTGGACGCGCTGGTCGCGGGCATACCGGTGGAGCATCCGCTCGCCGCGGTGGTGCACACGGCCGGCGTCCTGGACGACGGTGTGCTCGGTTCTCTCACCGGGGAGCGGCTGGCGGCCGTTCTGCGGCCCAAGGTGGACGGCGCCTGGAACCTTCACGCGGCGACGCGCGGTCTGGATCTGGACGCGTTCGTGGTGTTCTCGTCCGTCGCGGGTGTGTTCGGCGGTGCCGGCCAGGCCAACTACGCGGCCGGCAACGCCTTCCTTGACGCCCTGACCGCCCACCGCCAGTCCCTCGGACTGCCGGGCCTCTCGCTCGCCTGGGGCGCCTGGGCGCAGGGTGCGGGCATGACGGTCGGGCTCGACGAGCGGGACATCCGCCGGGCCGCGGAGTCCGGGATGCCGCTCATCACCGTCGAGCAGGGCCTCGCCCTCTTCGACACCGCCCTCACCACCGGCAGCGCCGCCCTCGTCCCGGTCCGCCTGGACCTCGCCGTGCTGCGCGACCGGGGACCCGTCGCACCGCTGATGCGCGGTCTCGTCCGCGCCCCCGCCCGGCGCGCGGCGGCCACCGCCGCCACGGGCGACACCGGGCTCGTCGAGCGGCTCATCCGGCTGCAGCGCACCGAACGGCGCGACGCCCTGGTCACCGTGGTCCGCGAACAGGCCGCGCTGGTGCTCGGCCACTCCGGCGGCGGCGGGGTCGACCCGTCCCGCGCCTTCCGCGACCTCGGCTTCGACTCGCTCACCGCGGTCGAACTCCGCAACCGGCTCGGCGCCGCCACCGGTGTCCGCCTGTCCGCCACGGCGGTCTTCGACTACCCGACCGTCGCTGCCCTCGCCGACCACCTGCTCACCGAACTCCTGGGTCCCGACGCCGAGTCGGACGCCGAGGAGGCCGTGCCGGCCGAGGCGCTCCTGGACGACGACCCGATCGTGATCGTCGGCATGAGCTGCCGCTTCCCCGGCGGCATCGCCTCGCCCGAGGACCTGTGGCGACTGCTCGGTGAAGGCGGCGACGTCATCTCGGACTTCCCCGTCAACCGCGGCTGGGACATCGACTCGCTGTACGACCCGGACCCGGCCCACACCGGCACGTCGTACACCCGCTCCGGCGGCTTCCTGCACAACGCCGCGGACTTCGACGCCGACTTCTTCGGCATGAGCCCGCGTGAGGCGATGGCCACCGACTCGCAGCAGCGCCTGCTGCTCGAGTCGTCGTGGGAGGCCATCGAGCGGGCCGGCATCGACCCCGTCACCCTGCGGGGCAGCCGCACCGGCGTCTTCGCCGGCGTCATGTACAGCGGCTACGGCACCGTGCTCGACGGCGCCGAGTACGAGGGCTTCCAGGGCCAGGGCAGCGCGCTGAGCATCGCCTCCGGCCGTGTCTCGTACACGTTCGGCTTCGAGGGCCCGGCGATGACCGTCGACACCGCGTGCTCGTCGGCGCTGGTCGCCCTGCACCTCGCGGCGCAGGCGCTGCGGGCCGGAGAGTGCTCGCTCGCCCTGGCCGGCGGTGTCACCGTCATGTCGATCCCGGACACCTTCGTCGAGTTCTCCCGGCAGCGGAACCTGGCCCCGGACGGACGGTGCAAGCCGTTCTCCGAGTCGGCGGACGGCGTCGGCTGGTCCGAGGGCGTCGGCATGCTGCTCCTGGAGCGGCAGTCCGACGCGATCCGCAACGGCCACCGCGTCCTCGCCGTGGTCCGCGGTTCCGCCGTCAACCAGGACGGTGCCTCCAACGGCCTCACGGCCCCCAACGGTCCGTCCCAGCAGCGCGTCATCCGCCAGGCGCTTGCCAGCGGCGGACTCTCGACCGGCGACGTGGATGTCGTCGAGGCGCACGGCACGGGTACGACGCTGGGCGACCCGATCGAGGCCCAGGCCCTGATCGCCACCTACGGGCAGAACCGCCCGGAGGACCGGCCCCTGCTGATCGGCTCCGTGAAGTCCAACATCGGTCACACGCAGGCCGCGGCCGGCGCCGCCGGTGTCATCAAGATGGTCATGGCGATGCAGCACGGTGTGCTGCCCCGCAGCCTCAACATCTCCGAGCCGTCCTCGCACGTCGACTGGAGCGCCGGAGCCGTCGAACTGCTCACCGAGCAGACGGAGTGGCCGGAGACGGAGCATGTGCGTCGTGCGGGTGTCTCCTCCTTCGGTATCAGCGGTACGAACGCGCACGTGATCCTGGAGCAGCCTGCGAAGGTGATCCAGGGAACCGTGGTCGGTGCTTCGGCGCCGGAGGCGGATGTGGTGGAGCCCGCGGTGGTGCCGTGGGTGCTGTCCGGCAAGTCGCCGGAGGCGCTGCGCGGCCAGGCCGCCCGTCTGCTCGCCGCGGTCACCGAGGAGCCGGCACCGCGCCCGGCCGACGTGGCGCTCTCCCTCGCGACCCAGCGTTCGCTGTTCGCCCACCGGGGCGTGGTACTGGCCGGTGAGCACGAGGAGACGGTGCGCGCCCTGGCCGCTCTCGCCGACAGCGAGTCCCACCCCTCCGTCACCACCGGAACCGTCACGTCGGGCCGTCGTGCGGTGCTGTTCTCGGGTCAGGGTTCGCAGCGGCTCGGGATGGGTCGTGAGCTGTACGGCCGGTTCCCGGTGTTCGCGGAGGCCCTGGACGCCGTACTGGCTGCCCTGGACGGTGAGTTGGAGGGTTCGCTGCGGGAGGTGATGTGGGGTGAGGATGCCGGTCTGCTGAATGAGACTGGTTGGACTCAGCCCGCGCTGTTCGCCGTCGAGGTGGCCCTTTACCGGCTCGTGGAGTCGTGGGGTGTGAGGCCGGAGTTCGTGGCCGGTCACTCGATCGGTGAGGTCGCGGCCGCGCATGTGGCCGGGGTGTTCTCGCT
This sequence comes from Streptomyces sp. NBC_01788, assembly GCF_035917575.1. Taxonomy (GTDB): domain Bacteria; phylum Actinomycetota; class Actinomycetes; order Streptomycetales; family Streptomycetaceae; genus Streptomyces. Next base: position 6,761,864 of record NZ_CP109090.1, read on the forward strand.
GGAGGACGCGGCGCGTCTGGTGGCGGCTCGTGGTCGTCTGATGCAGGCGTTGCCGGCCGGTGGTGCGATGGTGGCCGTTCAGGCCACCGAGGACGAGGTCATCCCGTACCTGACCGACCAGGTGTCGATCGCCGCCGTCAACGGGCCTGCGTCCGTGGTGGTGTCGGGTGCCGAGGGTGCCGTACTGGAGCTGGCGGCACGGTTCGAGGCGGAGGGTCGGAAGGCCACCCGGCTGCGGGTGTCGCACGCCTTCCACTCGCCGCTGATGGACCCGATGCTGGACGAGTTCCGCACGGTCGCCGAGACGCTGTCGTACGCCGCTCCGGTGATCCCGGTGGTGTCGAACCTGACGGGCTCCCTGGCCACGGCTGAGGAGTTGTGCTCGCCCGAGTACTGGGTGCGTCATGTCCGCGAGGCGGTCCGCTTCGCCGAGGGGGTGGCCACGCTTGAGGAGCAGGGTGTGACCACGTTCCTGGAGTTGGGCCCTGACGGAGTCCTGTCCGCGATGGCGCAGGAGTCGCTGACCGGCGACGAAGCAGTCACCATCCCGGTCCTGCGCAAGGGCCGTGACGAGGAGACGGCCGCCCTGACCGCCCTCGGCCGACTGCACGCCACCGGCGCCCGCGTCGACTGGGCCGGTTTCCTGGCCCCGGCCGGCGCCCGTGTCGTCGACCTGCCGACCTACGCCTTCCAGCACCGGCCGTTCTGGCCCACCGGCAAGCGCGGCGCGACGGACGTCAACTCCGTCGGCATCACCGCGGCGGCTCACCCGCTGCTCAATGCGGTCGTCGAACTCGCCGAGGGCGGGGGCCTGGTCTTCACCGGGCGCGTGTCGCTGAACTCGCACCCCTGGCTCGCCGACCACGCCGTCATGGGCACCGTCCTGCTGCCCGGCACTGCCCTGCTGGAGCTGGCGCTCCGCGCGGGCGACGAGGTCGGCTGCGACCACGTCGAGGAACTCACCCTGGCCGCCCCCCTGGTCCTCACGGAGCAGGGCGCGGTCCGCACCCAGGTGCGGGTGGGCGCCGAGGACGCCGCCGGACGCCGGACCCTCACGATCCACTCGCGCCCGGAGCGGTCCACCGACGCCCCCTGGACCCAGCACGCCACCGGCGTCCTCGCCACCGGGCTCCCGACGGCCGCCGCGACGTTCGACGCCACGGCGTGGCCGCCGGCGGACGCCGAGCCCGTCGACCTGACCGGCTTCTACGAGGCACGCGAGGCCGAGGGCTTCGCCTACGGTCGTGTGTTCCAGGGCCTGCGGACCGCCTGGCGCCGCGGCGACGAGGTGTTCGCCGAGATCACGCTGCCTGACGGCACACAGAAGGACGCCGAGAGCTTCGGCCTCCACCCGGCGCTGCTCGACGCCGGCCTGCACGCCGCATGGCTCGCGGCCCCGACCGGTGACGGCACGACCGGCAGCGTCCCGTTCTCCTGGAACGGCGTCTCGCTGGCCGCCTCCGGCGCCTCGTCCGTCCGCGTCCGGCTCAGCCGTGACACCGACGGCACGCTGACCCTGGCCGTCGCCGACACCACCGGCGCCCCCGTGGCCGCCGTTCAGGCGCTCACCATGCGCGCCGTGTCCGCGGAGGCGCTCAGCTCCGCCGCGGCACTCGTCCGCGACTCCCTGTTCCGCCTCGACTGGACCCCGGTCACCCCGGCCGAGTCCGCGGAGCCGACGGCGGAGATCGTCGGTGAGGACCCCTTCGGGCTCGTCGAGAGCCTGCGGGCGGCCGGCACCGAGATCGGCCGGCGCGCGTCCCTGACGGACGACGCCGAGCTGCCCGACCTGGTGCTGCTGCCCGTCGCCGCCCAGGAGCACGAGGAGGCGGCCGACACCCCGGCCGTCACCCACGCCCTCACCCGGCACGTGCTGGAACTGGTGCGGACCCGGCTGGAGGACGAGCGCCACGCCGCCACGAGGTTCGTCTTCGTGACCCGGGGCGCGACCACCGGCCATGACCTGGCCGCCGCCGCGGTCTGGGGCCTGGTGCGCTCCGCCCAGTCCGAGAACCCCGGCCGCTTCGGCCTGATCGACCTCGACCCCGAGACCACCCGTCCGCTCCCGCTCGCCGCCCTCCTGGGCGATGAGCCGCAGCTCGCCGTGCGCGGCGACGACCTCAGGGCCGCCCGTCTGGTGCGCCGTCCCGCTCCCTCCACCGAGGCGGTCTCCGTGTTTGGCGGGGAGGGTGCGGTGTTGGTGACGGGTGGTACCGGTGGTCTGGGTGCGGTGCTGGCGCGTCATCTGGTGGCCGTGCATGGTGTGCGTGAGCTGGTTCTGGTCAGTCGTCGTGGTGGTGAGGCCGCGGGTGCGGCCGAGCTGGTCGCGGAGTTGGCGGAGTCGGGTGCGCGGGCCACGGTCGTCGCCTGCGACGTGACGGATCGTGCGGCGGTTGCCGAGCTGGTGGCCGCGCATCCGGTGTCGGCGGTGGTGCACTGCGCCGGTGTGCTGGACGACGGCATGGTCGCCTCGCTCACTCCGGAGCGGCTGTCCGCCGTGTTGCGTCCGAAGGTGGACGCGGCCTGGAACCTGCATGAGGCGACGCGCGGTCTGGGTCTGGACGCGTTCGTGGTGTTCTCGTCGGTTGCCGGTGTCTTCGGTAATGCGGGTCAGGCCAACTACGCGGCGGGCAACGCGTTCCTGGACGCCCTGATGGAGCACCGGCGTGCGGCCGGCCTGCCGGGTCTGTCACTGGCCTGGGGCCCCTGGGAGCAGACCGGCACCGGCGGCATGACCGACACGCTCTCCGACGCGGAGCTCGAACGGCTCGCGGCCTCCGGAGTGCCCCCGCTCGCCGTCGAGCAGGGTCTGGCCCTCTTCGACGCCGCGCTGTCCACCGACGACGCCACGCTCGTCCCCGTCCGGCTGGACCTGCCCGCCCTGCGCGGTCAGGGCGAAGTGCCGCCCTTGCTCCGCTCGCTGATCCGGGGCCGCTCGCGCCGTGCGGCGGTCGCGGGCTCGGCGACGGCGACCGGTCTGCGCGACCGGCTGGCCGTCCTGGACGCGGTCGAGCGACGGGAAGTGCTCGTGGACCTCGTCCGCGGCCAGGTCGCCCTGGTGCTCGGCCACGCCGACGCCACGGCCGTCCACCCCGCGCGTGCCTTCCGTGACCTCGGCTTCGACTCCCTCACCTCGGTCGAACTGCGCAACCGCCTGAACGGGGTCACCGGACTGCGCCTGCCCGCCACGATGGTGTTCGACTATCCGACCGTCGAGGTCCTGGTCGACTTCATCCTGGACGAGCTCCTCGGCACCGAGGTCGCGGCAGAGGTCGTCAAGCGCGGCACGGCGGTTGTGGCGGACGACCCGATCGTCATCGTGGGCATGGCCTGCCGCTACCCGGGTGGGGTCGCCTCGCCCGAGGACCTGTGGCGCCTGGTCACCGAGGGCACCGACGCCATCAGTGCCTTCCCGGTCAACCGTGGCTGGGACGTGGAGAACCTGTACCACCCGGACCCCGACAACGCCGGTACGTCCTACACGCGTTCCGGTGGGTTCCTGCACGAGGCGGGGGAGTTCGACCCCGGCTTCTTCGGGATGAGCCCGCGTGAGGCGCTCGCGACGGACTCGCAGCAGCGTCTGCTCCTTGAGTCGTCGTGGGAGGCGATCGAGCGGGCCGGCATCGACCCGGTCAGCCTGCGGGGCAGTGCGACCGGTGTGTTCGCCGGCGTCATGTACAGCGACTACAGCGCGATGCTGGCGAGCCCCGAGTTCGAGGGCTTCCAGGGCAGCGGCGCTTCACCGAGCGTGGCTTCCGGCCGTGTCTCGTACACCTTCGGTTTCGAGGGTCCGGCGGTCACGGTGGACACGGCGTGCTCGTCGTCGCTGGTGGCGATGCACTGGGCGATGCAGGCGCTGCGCTCGGGTGAGATCTCGCTCGCCCTGGCCGGCGGTGTGACCGTGATGTCGACACCGGGAGTCTTCGTGGACTTCTCCCGTCAGCGGGGTCTGTCGCCCGACGGCAGGTGCAAGGCGTTCTCGGACTCCGCCGACGGTGTCGGCTGGTCCGAGGGTGTCGGCATGCTGGTCCTTGAGCGTCAGTCCGACGCGATCCGTAACGGTCACGAGATCCTCGCGGTCGTCCGTGGTTCGGCCGTCAACCAGGACGGTGCCTCCAACGGCCTTACGGCTCCGAACGGTCCCTCGCAGCAGCGGGTGATCCGTCAGGCGCTGGCCAGTGGCGGGCTGTCGGCGGGGGACGTGGACGTCGTCGAGGCACACGGTACCGGTACGACGCTGGGTGACCCGATCGAGGCGCAGGCGCTGCTGGCGACCTACGGTCGTGACCGTGACGCGGAGCAGCCGCTGCTGCTGGGTTCCGTGAAGTCGAACATCGGTCACACGCAGGCCGCGGCCGGTGTCGCCGGTGTCATCAAGATGGTCATGGCGATGCGCCACGGTGTGCTCCCGCGCACGCTGCACGTGGGCGCGCCGTCGTCCCACGTCGACTGGACCGAGGGCGCGGTGGAGCTGCTCACCGAGCAGACCGAGTGGCCGGAGACGGAGCACGTGCGTCGTGCGGGTGTCTCCTCCTTCGGTATCAGCGGTACGAACGCGCACGTGATCCTGGAGCAGCCTGCGAAGGTGATTCAGGGAACCGTGGTCGGTGCTTCGGCGCCGGAGGCGGATGTGGTGGAGCCCGCGGTGGTGCCGTGGGTGCTGTCCGGCAAGTCGCCGGAGGCGCTGCGCAGCCAGGCGGCGAAGCTGCTCGCCTCGGTCGAGGCACACCTCGACCGCCCGCTCGTGGACGTCGGTTCCTCCCTCGTCACCTCCCGGTCGCTGTTCGAGCACCGCGCGGTCGTCCTCGCCACCGACGCGGACACCGCGGCCCGCGCCCTGGCGGCCCTCGCTGTGGGCGAGCCCGACCCCGCGGCCGTCTCGGATCCGGCCCGTACCGGTCGCTCCGCGGCGTTGTTCTCGGGTCAGGGTTCGCAGCGGTTGGGGATGGGGCGTGAGCTGTACGGCCGTTTCCCGGTGTTCGCGGAGGCTCTGGACGCTGTTCTCACCGCTCTGGACGGTGAGTTGGACGGTTCGCTGCGGGAGGTGATGTGGGGCGAGGACGCCGGTCTGCTGAATGAGACCGGGTGGACTCAGCCCGCGTTGTTCGCGGTTGAGGTCGCGCTCTACCGCTTGGTGGAGTCGTGGGGTGTGAGGCCGGAGTTCGTGGCCGGTCACTCGATCGGTGAGGTCGCGGCCGCGCATGTGGCCGGGGTGTTCTCGCTGGAGGACGCGGCGCGTCTGGTGGCGGCTCGTGGTCGTCTGATGCAGGCGCTGCCGGCCGGTGGTGCGATGGTGGCTGTCCAGGTCACGGAGGACGAGGTCATCCCGTACCTCACCGACGAGGTGACGGTCGCCGCCGTCAACGGGCCGACCTCAGTGGTCATCTCGGGTGAGGAAGGTGCCGTACTGGAGGTCGCGGCGCGGTTCGAGGCGGAGGGCCGCAAGGCCACGACGCTTCGGGTGTCGCACGCGTTCCACTCGCCGCTGATGGACCCGATGCTGGACGAGTTCCGGTCTGTGGTGCAGGAGTTGGCGTTCGCGGCCCCGGTGATCCCGGTGGTGTCGAACCTGACGGGCTCCCTCGCCACGGCCGAGGAACTGTGCTCGCCCGAGTACTGGGTGCGTCACGTCCGCGAGGCGGTCGGCTTCGCCGACGGGGTGGCCACGCTCGAAGAGCAGGGTGTGACCACGTTCCTGGAGTTGGGCCCTGACGGAGTCCTCTCCGCGTTGGCGCAGGAGTCGCTGACCGGCGACGAAGCAGTCACCGTCCCGGTCCTGCGCAAGGACCGCGACGAGGAGGCCACCGTGGTCTCCGCGCTCGCCCGCCTGCACACCGGCGGACTGCGGATCGACTGGTCCGCTCTGTTCGCCGGTACCGGCGCGGGCCGCGCGGAACTGCCGACGTACGCCTTCCAGAACCAGTGGTTCTGGCCCGCGGCCCCGCTCGGCGGCGGCGATGTCCGCGCCGCCGGTCTCGGCTCCGCCGAGCACCCGCTGCTCGGCGCCGCAGTCGAGCTCGCCGCGGGCGAGGGCGTGCTGTTCACCGGCCGCCTGGCACTGCACTCCCACCCCTGGCTGGCCGACCACGCCGTCAACGGCACCGTCCTGCTGCCGGGAACGGCCCTGCTGGAGATGGTGATCCGCGCCGGCGACGAGGTCGGCAGCGACCGGGTCGAGGAACTGACCATCACCGCGCCGCTGGTCCTGCCCGAGCGGGGTGCCGTCCAGGTCCAGGTCGCCGTCGAGGCGCCCGACGCCGCCGGCCGCCGCGTCGTGGGCGTGTACGCACGTCCCGAGGGCACCGGCGACACCGCCTGGTCGCAGCACGCCGCCGGTTTGCTGGCCCCCGCCGGCAGCGGTCCGGCCCCCGTCACCTTCGACACCACCGTGTGGCCGCCCGAGGGCGCCGAGGCCGTCGACGCCGACGGGTGCTACGAGGAGTTCGCCGAGGCCGGATTCGCGTACGGACCCCTCTTCCAGGGTCTGCGCGCGGCCTGGCGCCGCGGCGACGAGGTGTTCGCCGAGGTGGCTCTGCCCGAGGGCACCGAGAACACGGCCGCCGGCTTCGGTCTGCACCCGGCCCTGTTCGACTCCGCGCTGCACGCCCTGCTGCTGACCCCGGCCGCCGACGGCGGCACGGCCGGACTGCCGTTCTCCTGGACGGACGTCTCGCTGCACGCCTCCGGCGCCACCGTGCTCCGTGTCCGGATGACGCCGACCGGCGACCGGACGCTGTCCGTCACCGCCGTGGACCCGTCCGGCACGCCGGTCGTCTCGGTGGGCTCCCTGGTCACCCGGAGCGTCACCGGACTCGACACCACGGGAACCGACACGCTGCTGCGTGACGCGCTCTTCGGCGTCGAGTGGACCCCCGCCCAGGGATCCGAGGCGGCCCCCGCGACCGTCGCGCTCCTGGGCACGGACGGCGACCCGCTCGGGCTCGCCGCCGCGCTCACCGGCGCCGGCACGACCGTGCGGACATACACGGACGTCGCCGCCCTGGTGGCCGCGACGGTCGCCGCGGACCGGCCCGCGCCGGACGTGGTCGTCCTCGGCGTCGCCTCGCACGACGACGAGCCGGCCTCCGAGGCGGCGCACCGGCTCACCGCCGACGTGCTGGACACCGTCCAGAGCCGGCTGTCCGACGACCGGCTCGCCGACGCCCGCCTCGTCCTCGTGACGCGTGGCGTGGCCGACACCCGGGACGTCGGCGCCGCTGCCGTCCACGGTCTGGTCCGTTCGGCCCAGACCGAGAACCCCGGCGCCCTCGGCCTCGTCGACCTGGACGGCACCCCCGAGTCCGCCGCCGCCCTCGCCGCGGCGCTCGGCTCCGCCGAACCGCAGCTCGCGCTGCGCGCCGGCCGGCCGCACGCCGCCCGGCTCGCCCGGCTGGCCCGTCCCGCCGACACCGCCGCGCCCACCGCGTGGCAGGCCGACGGCACGGTCCTGATCACCGGCGGCACCGGCGGCCTCGGCGCCCAGTTCGCCCGGCACCTCGTCGACGCCTACGGGGTCCGCAACCTGCTGCTCGTCAGCAGGCGCGGCGGTGACGCCCCCGGCACCACGGAACTCGTCGCCGAACTCATCGCGCACGGCGCCGATGTGACGGTCCAGGCCTGCGATGTCGCCGACCCGGACGCCGTCAACGCCCTGGTCGCCGGGATCCCGGCGGAGCACCCGCTCACCGCGGTCGTACACACGGCGGGCGTTCTCGACGACGGCGTCGTCGGCTCCCTCACCGGGGAGCGGCTCTCCCGGGTGCTGCGCCCGAAGGCGGACGCGGCCTGGAACCTGCACGAGGCCACCCGCGGTCTGGACCTGGACGCGTTCGTCGTGTTCTCGTCCGTGGCGGGCGTCCTCGGCGGCGCCGGGCAGGCCAACTACGCAGCCGGCAACGCCTTCCTGGACGCGCTCATGGAGTACCGCCGTGCGGCCGGCCTGCCGGGTCTGTCGCTGGCCTGGGGCCCCTGGAACCAGGCGGGCGGCATGACGGAAACCCTCTCGGACGCCGAGGCCGAACGGCTGACGCGTGCCGGGATGCCGCCCATCGCGGCCGAGCAGGGCTTCGCTCTCTTCGACGCGGCGCTCGCGGCCGGTGCCGAGGACACCACCGGCACCGCCCTGGTCGTCCCGGTCCGGCTCGACCTGGCGGCGCTCGCCGCGCAGGGCGAGGTGCCCGCGGTACTCCGCGGTCTCGTCCGGACCCGCACCCGTCGCACGGTCGCGGGCGGAACCGTCACTGCCGACGGGCTCGTGGCACGCCTGACCGCGCTCACGGCCGAGGGACGCCGGGAGGCGCTCCTCGACCTGGTCCGCACCCAGGCCGCCCTGGTCCTCGGCCACGCCGACGCCGCGTCGGTGGACGCCGAGGCCCAGTTCCGGGACGCCGGCTTCGACTCGCTCACCGCGGTCGAGCTCCGCAACCGGCTGAGCGCGGCCACCGGACTGCGCCTGACCGCGACGCTGGTCTTCGACTATCCGAACGCGGCCACGCTCGCGAACCATCTGCATGACGAACTCTTCGGCGCCGAGACCGAGTCGGCGCTCCCGGCGAGGCTGCTGCCGGCCACGACCGACGACCCGATCGTCATCGTGGGCATGGCCTGCCGCTACCCGGGCGACGTCGCCTCGCCCGAGGACCTGTGGCGACTGGTCCTCGATGGCACGGACGCCATCACGGAGTTCCCGGCAAACCGCGGCTGGGACATCGAGTCGGTCTACGACCCGGACCCCGAGCACCTCGGCACGTCGTACACCCGTTCCGGTGGCTTCCTGCACGAGGCGGGGGAGTTCGACGCCGACTTCTTCGGGCTGAGCCCGCGTGAGGCGCTGGCGACGGACTCGCAGCAGCGGTTGCTGCTCGAGTCGTCGTGGGAGGCGATCGAGCGGGCGGGCATCGACCCGGTCGGCCTGCGCGGCAGTGCGACCGGTGTGTTCGCCGGCGTCATGTACAGCGACTACGGTTCCATCCTCGGTGGCAAGGAGTTCGAGGGCCTCCAGGGCCAGGGCAGCGCGGGCAGCGTGGCCTCCGGCCGTGTCTCGTACACGTTCGGCTTCGAGGGTCCGGCGGTCACCGTCGACACCGCGTGCTCGTCGTCGCTGGTGGCGATGCACCTCGCGGCGCAGTCGCTGCGGTCCGGAGAGTGCTCTCTCGCCCTGGCCGGCGGTGTGACGGTCATCTCCACCCCGGGCACCTTCATCGAGTTCTCCCGTCAGCGGGGTCTGTCGCCCGACGGCCGGTGCAAGGCGTTCTCGGACTCGGCGGACGGTGTCGGCTGGTCCGAGGGTGTGGGCATGCTGGTCCTTGAGCGTCAGTCGGACGCGATCCGTAACGGTCACGAGATCCTCGCGGTCGTCCGTGGTTCGGCCGTCAACCAGGATGGTGCCTCCAACGGCCTGACCGCCCCGAACGGTCCCTCGCAGCAGCGGGTGATCCGTCAGGCCCTCGCCAGTGGCGGGCTGTCGGCGGGTGACGTGGATGTCGTCGAGGCGCACGGCACGGGTACGACGTTGGGTGACCCGATCGAGGCGCAGGCGCTGCTGGCGACCTACGGTCGTGACCGTGACGCGGAGCAGCCGCTGCTGCTGGGCTCGGTGAAGTCGAACATCGGTCACACGCAGGCCGCGGCCGGTGTCGCCGGTGTCATCAAGATGGTCATGGCGATGCGCCACGGCGTGCTGCCGCGCACCCTGCACGTGGACGCGCCGTCCTCGCACGTCGACTGGACCGAGGGCGCGGTGGAGCTGCTCACCGAGCAGACCGAGTGGCCCGAGACGGAGCACGTGCGTCGTGCGGGTGTCTCCTCCTTCGGTATCAGTGGCACAAACGCGCACGTGATCCTGGAGCAGCCTGCGAAGGTGATCCAGGGAACCGTGGTCGGTGCTTCGGCGCCGGAGGCGGATGTGGTGGAGCCCGCGGTGGTGCCGTGGGTGCTGTCCGGCAAGTCGCCGGAGGCGCTGCGCGGCCAGGCCGCCCGTCTGCTCGCCGCGGTCACCGAGGAGCCGGCACCGCGTCCGGCCGACGTGGCCCACTCCCTGCTTGTCACCCGCTCGCTGTTCGCCCACCGTGCGGTGGTGCTGGCCGGTGAGCACGAGGACACGGTCCGCGCCCTCGCAGCATTGGCGGCGGGCACGACCGATCCGGCGACGGTGTCGGGCACGGTGGTGTCCGGTCGCTCGGCGGTGCTGTTCTCGGGTCAGGGTTCGCAGCGGTTGGGGATGGGTCGTGAGCTGTACGGCCGTTTCCCGGTGTTCGCTGAGGCCTTGGACGCTGTTCTCACCACTCTGGACAGTGAGTTGGGTGGTTTGCTGCGGGGGGTGATGTGGGGTGAGGATGCCGGTCTGCTGAATGAGACCGGGTGGACTCAGCCCGCCCTGTTCGCGGTCGAGGTAGCTCTCTACCGTCTGGTGGAGTCGTGGGGTGTGAGGCCGGAGTTCGTGGCCGGTCACTCGATCGGTGAGATCGCGGCCGCGCATGTGGCCGGGGTGTTCTCGCTGGAGGACGCGGCGCGTCTGGTGGCGGCTCGTGGTCGTCTGATGCAGGCGTTGCCGGCCGGTGGTGCGATGGTGGCCGTTCAGGCCACCGAGGACGAGGTCATCCCGTACCTCAGTGATGAGGTGTCGGTCGCTGCCGTCAACGGGCCTGCGTCTGTGGTGGTGTCGGGTGCCGAGGGTGCCGTGCTGGAGTTGGCGGCGCGTTTCGAGGCGGAGGGTCGGAAGGCCACTCGGCTGCGGGTGTCGCACGCCTTCCACTCGCCGCTGATGGACCCGATGCTGGACGAGTTCCGCACGGTCGCCGAGACGCTGTCGTACGCCGCTCCGGTGATCCCGGTGGTGTCGAACCTGACGGGCTCCCTCGCGACGGCTGAGGAGTTGTGCTCGCCCGAGTACTGGGTGCGTCACGTCCGTGAGGCGGTCCGCTTCGCCGACGGGGTGACCGCGCTCGAGGAGCAGGGTGTGACCACGTTCCTGGAGCTGGGTCCGGACGGAGTCCTGTCCGCGTTGGCGCAGGAGTCGCTGACCGGCGACGAGACCGTCACCATCCCGGTCCTGCGCAAGGACCGCGACGAGGAGACGACCGCACTGCTGGGCCGGGCCGTGCTGTACACGCGGGGGATCGGGGGCGGCTGGCAGGATCTGCTGGCCGGCGCCGGCGCCACCCGCGTCGACCTGCCCACGTACGCCTTCCAGCACCAGTGGTACTGGCCGACCGGCCGGGCCGCCGCCACCGGTGACGTCCGGGCCGCCGGTCTCGGCTCCGCCGAGCACCCGCTGCTCGGTGCCGCAGTCGAACTCGCCGCAGGGCAGGGCGTGTTGTTCACCGGTCGCCTGTCGCTGACCTCGCACCCGTGGCTGGCCGACCATGTCGTCATGGGCGCCGTCCTGCTGCCGGGCACGGCCCTGCTGGAGATGGCGGTCCGCGTGGGCGACGAGGTCGGCTGCGGCCGGGTCGAGGAACTGACCCTCGCCGCGCCGTTGATCCTGCCCGAGCGGGGAGCCCTCCAGGTACAGGTCGCCGTCGCCGTCCCGGACGACTCCGGCCGGCGCGTGGTCGGGGTGTACTCGCGCCTCGAAGGCGCCGACGAGTCGGCGTGGACCCAGCACGCGGCCGGTGTCCTGGCACCCGGCGCCACCGCACCGGACCAGGGCCTCGGCACCGAGGTCTGGCCGCCGCGGGACGCCGAGCCGCTCGACACCGAGGACTGCTACCAGGCGTTCGCCGAGACCGGATTCGCGTACGGACCCCTCTTCCAGGGGCTGCGCGCGGCCTGGCGCCGCGGCGAGGAACTCTTCGCCGAGGTCGCCCTGCCCGAGGAGTGCACCGGTGAGGCGGCCGAGTTCGGTCTGCACCCGGCGCTCCTCGACTCCGCGCTGCACGCCACGATGCTGGCCGCGACCGGCGGAGAGGAGGGCGACGGGGGAGGTGCCCTGCCGTTCTCGTGGGAGGGTGTCGCGCTGCACGCCTCCGGCGCCTCGGCGCTGCGGGTGCGGCTGGCACCCGCGGGCGACAACGCGCTGTCGGTGAACGCGGTGGACCCGGCCGGTGCGCCGGTGGTCACCGTCGACCGGCTCGTCACCCGCACGGTCACCGGTGACCAGCTGAAGTCCGCGGGCGAAGACCAGAACACGCTGTTCGGCGTCGGCTGGACCCCGGTGGCCGACACCGGGGCCGGTCAGCCCGCGTCGGTCGCGGTCGTCGGGGACGACCCCTTCGGCCTCACCGACACCCTCACCGGCACCGGACTCACGGTCGGCACGGCGGCGGGCCTCGCCGCGCTGTCGGCCTCGTCCGAGGACGCCGTACCGGACCTGGTGCTCGTCCCGGTCGCCGGAGCCCCGGCCGACGGGGACGACCTGCCCGGCGCGGTCCGGGAGGTCACCGCACGGGTGCTCGCGCTCGTGCAGCAGTGGTCCGGCGAAGAGGCGCTCGCGGCCTCGCGGCTGGTGTTCGTCACCCGCGGCGCGGTCGCCGTGGACGGCGGCGGGACCGCGGACCTCGCGGCCTCCGCGGTCTGGGGCCTGGTGCGGTCGGCGCAGACGGAGAACCCCGGCTGCTTCGGCCTGCTCGACCTCGATCCGGCCGCGGCGGACCCGTCCGCCCGGCTCGTCGAGGCCCTGACGGCCGGTGCCGAGGAACCGCAGCTCGCGCTGCGCGGCGCCGAGGTCGTGGCCGCCCGCCTCGCCCGGCTGGACACCGGCACCGGCACCGCACAGCCGGAGCCCGCCTCCGGCACCGCGGCGCACGGCACGTCCGGCGTCTTCCGGACCACCGGGACCGTCCTGGTCACCGGCGGCACCGGTGGCCTCGGCCGGCTCCTCGCCCGGCACCTGGTGGCCACGCACGACGTACGGAGCCTGCTGCTCGCCAGCCGCCGCGGTCTTGAGGCGGACGGCGCGGGCAAGCTCGTCGCCGAACTGGAGGAGATGGGCGCCGAGGTCACCGTGCGGGCGTGCGACGTCGCCGACCGGGAGGCCGTGGCCGCCCTGGTCGCGGCGGCACCGAAGGACCGGCCGCTGTCGGCGGTCGTCCACACGGCAGGTGTCCTCGACGACGGTGTGGTCGGCTCGCTGACGCCGGAGCGCCTCGCCACGGTGCTGCGGCCCAAGGCGGACGCGGTGTGGAACCTGCACGAGGCGACCAGCGGCCTGGACCTGGACGCGTTCGTCGTCTACTCGTCCGTGGCCGGCGTGTTCGGCGGTGCCGGCCAGGCCAACTACGCGGCGGCCAACACGTTCCTGGACGCCCTGATGGCGCGGCGCCGCGCCGACGGACTGCCCGGCGTGTCCCTGGCGTGGGGCCCGTGGGAGCAGGACAGCGGTATGACGGGCACCCTCTCGGACGCCGAGGCCGACCGCCTGGCGCGTTCCGGGATGCCGCCGCTGACGGCCGAGCAGGGCCACGCCCTGTTCGACGCGGTGGTCGCGGGCGACCGGGCGCTGGCGCTTCCGGTCCGGCTGGACCTCGCCGCACTGCGGGCCCGCGGTGAGGTGTCCGCGCTGCTGCGCGGCCTGATCCGGGTGCCCGCGAGGCGGGCCGCGGCCCAGGGCGCGGCGCAGTCCGCGGACACGCTCACCCGGCAGCTCGCCGGGCTGAGCGTGCAGGAACAGGAGGAGGCGCTGCTCAAGCTGGTCCGCGGACAGGCGGCGGCGGTGCTCGGACACCGGGACGGGGCGGCGATCGGCGCGGAGCGTCAGTTCCAGGAGCTGGGCTTCGACTCGCTGACCGCGGTCGAGTTCCGCAACCGGCTCAACGCGGCCACCGGTCTGCGGCTGCCCGCCACGCTGCTGTTCGACTACCCGACGCCGGCCGACGTCGTCCGGTACGTGCGCGGACAGCTCGTCACCGACGACCCGGCGGGCGCCGGTTCGGTGCTCTCGGCCCTCGACGCGCTGGAGAAGGCGATCGCCGGACTCAGCCTCGACGACGCGGAGGAGCACCGTCGGGTGACCGGCCGGATCGAGGTCCTCAGGACCAAGTGGGCCGATCTGGGCCGCACGGACACCTCCGGCGACGACTCCTCGAAGGAAGAGGACCTCGACGAGGCGTCCGACGAGGACATGTTCGCGCTCCTCGACGACGAACTCGGCCTCAACTGACCCACCCGCGGGCCGCTTCGGCGGCCCGCGGCTCCGCCCCCGTACACGCCGAAACCCGTCGCACGCAACACCGCCGGCACCAGGCCGGCGCTCACGAAAGGTCCAGGAAAGCGTGACAACCCCTACGTCCACCGAGGCGAGTCTGTGGGCCCGGAGCTTCCACCCGGCCCCCTCCCGCTCCACCCAGCTCTACTGCTTCCCGCACGCGGGCGGCTCGGCGTCCTTCTACTTCCCCGTGTCCGCCCAACTGTCCTCGGTCGCCGAGGTGTTCGCGGTGCAGTACCCGGGACGGCAGGACCGGCGCAAGGAGGTGTCGCCCACGGACATCGCCACCCTCGCCGACCAGCTCTACGACGCCCTCGGCCCCGCACTCAAGGCCCGGCCGACCACGTTCTTCGGGCACAGCATGGGCGCCACCCTGGCCTTCGAGGTGGCCCGCCGCCTCGAGGCCGACGGCGGTGAGCTGGTGCGGCTGTTCGCGTCCGGGCGACGCGCGCCGTCGACCGTCCGCGACGAGAACGTGCACCGCCTCTCCGACGAGGGCATCGTGCGGGAGCTGAAGCTCCTCGCCGGCACCGACACCGCGCTGCTCGGCGACGAGGAGATCCTGCGCATGATCCTCCCCGCCATCCGCAGCGACTACGAGGCGATCGAGACGTACCGGTGCGCCCCCGACGTCACCGTCCGCGCCCCGATCACCGTCCTCACCGGCGACAGCGACCCCAAGACGTCGATGCCCGAGGCCGAGGCGTGGCGCGGCCACACGACCGGCGACTTCGACCTCCAGGTCTACCCGGGCGGCCACTTCTACCTGACCGCGGAGGCCCCCGCGGTCATCGCCTCCCTCAGGAAGCACCTCACCGCGCAGGGCTAGCATCCGCCGTTCCGCCCCTCGCCAGGCCACGGGCGACGGGCGGAACGGACAACCTGCGGAGGTCTGGAGCCATACACGAAGTCCCGCCACCGCCCGGCCCGGCCGCTGCCCGCCGAGCCGATCGAGGTGGAGGGAAATTCGATCAGCCCGAGGTGGCGGTGCGCGTACGCTCCTGGGCATGCAGCCCGAGGACCTGGTACGCGAACACACGATCTACGCCTGTGTCATGGGCTCGCGGGCCTTCGGGCTGGCGACGGACGGCAGCGACACGGACCGCCGGGGCGTCTTCCTCGCCCCCACCTCCCTGTTCTGGCGCTTCGAGAAGCCGCCCACGCACGTGGACGGTCCGCTGCCCGAACAGTTCAGCTGGGAGCTGGAACGCTTCTGCGCACTGGCGCTCCGTGCCAACCCCAACATCCTGGAGTGCCTGCACTCACCGCTGGTCGAGCACGTGGACGACACCGGCCGCGAACTGCTGCACCTGCGCGCCGCCTTCCTCTCCCGGCAGGTCTACGACAGCTTCACCCGCTACGCCCTCGGCCAGCGCCGCAAACTCGACGCCGACGTCCGTACGACGGGCTCCCCGCGCTGGAAGCACGCGATGCACCTGCTCCGCCTGCTGATGACCGTCCGCGACCTGCTGCGCACGGGCGAGCTGCACATCGACGTCGGCGGCCAGCGGGAGCCCCTGCTCGCGGTGAAGCGGGGCGAGGTCTCCTGGGCCCAGGTCGAGACCCGCATGGCCCGGCTCGCGGCCGAGTCCGAGGAGGCCCTGCTGCACACCCCGCTCCCGCCGGAACCGGACCACGCGCGCGTGGCCGACTTCCTGTTCCGGGCACGCCGCGCCTCAGCCGGTCAGCCGGACGCGCACCACGAAGTCGTGCAACGCGTCGTAAGCGGTGGGCGCTTCGGGCAGCGCTGAGACGGCCTGCGCCTCGTCGAGCACGGCGTGCAGCCGCTCCACGTCGGCCGCCACGCGCGCGTGATCGACGACGGCCGTGCCGTGCTCGCGTTCCGCCTTGGCGGCCACCAGCTCGGGCAGATAGCCGGGCGCGGCCGGTTCGCCGGCGAGAGTCGGCAGGTGAGCCTGCACCTCGCCGCTGCGCATGAGGTGGATGCCGGTGAGCAGTACGCGGAAGGTGTACAGCAGCGGCTTGAGTTCGCCGGTCTTCTCGAACAGCCGCCACTGGGTCACCGCGAACCCGCGGTAGTGGTGGGCGTGGTGACGGGTGAGGACGCCCGGCACGAACGCGGCCAGCTCCCGGTGGGCGTCGGTGGTGTGCGCGACCAGCGGCGAGAGCAGCTGCTCCAGCACATAGCCGTTGCGCCGCAGCATCAGTCGTACGAACTTGCGCAGATCGTGGGTGACGAGGTCCATCTCGACCCCCAGCCGCACCCACGTCCGCGACCGTGTCTCCTCCGGCTCGCGCAGCCCGACCAGGTCGGCGGTGGGCAGCAGGTGGACGCCTCGCAGGTCCACGTCGGAGTCCTGCGAGGGAAAGCCGTACAGATGGGCACCGGAGACGGTCGCGAACAGCAGAGGGGCGGGCTGTTCGGCGATCACGGGCGTCAGGTCCATGTCGAGTCCGTCGATCATGGACCCAAGTGTCCCAGAGCTCCCCGGGGTCAACGGGCAGTTACCTGTACAGGGTCGAGGCGGTACTCGGTGCGGCTGGTCAGGACGGAGCCCGGGCGGAGCACCGTGCTCGGGTACTCCGGGTGGTTCGGGGAGTCGGGCAGGTGCTGGGTCTCCAGGCAGACGGCGGCGTACCGCTCGTGGCGGTTGCCCGCCGCGTCCTTGAGTGTCCCGTCGAGCTGGTTGCCGGTGTACACCTGGAGGCCCGGTTCGGTGGTCCACACCTCCAGGGCCCGCCCGCTCACCGGATCCTCCAGCCGGGCCGCACGCCGCAGGTCCTCCCCGTCCGACGGCCGGCGCAGCACCCAGCAGTGGTCGTAACCGCCGGCCGCCCGCAGTTGCGGGTCGGGGTCGTGCAGGCGGGCGCCGATGGTGCGCGCGCGGGTGAAGTCGAAGGGGGTGCCCGCTGTTTCCGCGCTCGGCCCGTGCGGGATGCCCTCGTCGGTCAGCGGCAGGTACCGGTCCGCGTCCAGTCGGAGCACGTGGTCGGCCACCGTGGGGGCGCCCGACAGGTTGAAGTAGGCGTGGTTGGTCAGGTTGACCACGGTCGGCCGGTCGGTGACGGCCCGGTAGTCGACGGAGAGGGTGCCCTGCGCGTCGAGGACGTACGTGGCCGTGACGTCCAGCGTGCCGGGAAAGCCCATGTCTCCGTCGACGCTGCGCAGGGTGAGGCGCACCCCGGCGAAGCCGGCGCCCACCACGGGCGCGGCGGCCCAGATCCGCCGGTCGTAGCCGTCGGGGCCGCCGTGCAGGGCGTGACCCCTGTCGTTCACCGGCACCTGGTGCGCCCGGCCGTCCAGGGTGAAGCGGCCGTCGGCGATGCGGTTGGCGTACCGCCCCACCAGGGCACCGAGGTACGGGCTCGGGCCGGCGTAGTCCTCGATGCCGGTCAGCGACAGGACGACCGAGCGCGCGACTCCGTCACGGTCCGGCACCTCCAAGGCGTGCAGGATGCCGCCGTAGGTGAGTACCTCGGCGCGGACGCCTCGGCCTGAGTCCAGGTGCCAGCGCTCCACCGGAGTGCCGTCGGGCGTGGCGCCGAAGGGGGAGCAGCGCAGGGCGGGTCGTGGCATGAAGATCCTCGGGGATGGGAGGAGGAGGGCAGGCTGGTTCAGCGGCCGGGTGCCGGTTCAGCGTTGGCGGCCCAGGGTCGACTCGCGTACCACCAGGTCGTGGCCCGGACGCAGCCGGCGCGGCTCGGTGTCGGCGGAGCCGGTGAGGCGGGAGATGACGCAGCTGACGGCCTGGCGGGCGATGGCCTGCTTGTCGGGGGAGACGGTGGTCAGGGTGATCGCCCCGAAGCGGCCGTCCTCGATGTCGTCGAACCCCACGACCGCCACGTCCTGCGGGATACGAAGGCCGCGTTCGCCGAGCACCCTCATGGCGCCGATCGCCTGGAGGTCGTTGTAGGCGAAGACCGCGTCGGGCCGCACGCCGCGGTCCAGCAGCAGGGCCATGGCCTGCGCGCCGTCCGCCCGCCCGTAGCCGTCGGTGGGGGCCACCAGCGAGTCGTCGTGCGGCAGCCCGGCCGCGGCCAGTTCCTCACGCCACCCCTGGAGGCGCAGATGGGCGGGCTGGCGGGCGCTCTCCGCCCGCGCGCCGAGGAAGGCGATCCGCTGCCGTCCCATCCCGACCAGGTGCCGGACCGCGCTGCGGGCCGCGGCCACGTTGTCGATCGCGATGTGGTCGTAGGGGGCGTCGTACTCCCGCTCGCCGAGCAGCACGAGCGGCGAGGTGTCGGTGCGGCCGCGCAGGTCAGCGTTCTCCAGTTCGATCGGCGAGAGGATCAGACCGTCGATCACATGGGTCCGGAAGCCCTGGCAGACGAGCATCTCCTTCTCCCGCAGGCCGGCGGTGTGGTCGAGGAGCACGGTGTAGTGGTGGCGCGCGGCGGCGTCGATGACCGCGCTGGCCAGCTCGGCGAAGTACGGGTTGCCGAGTTCGGGGACGGCCAGCGCGATGATCCCGGTGCGGCCCTTGCGCAGGTGGCGCGCGGTGAGATTGGGGCGGTAGCCGAGCTCGTCGATCGCCTGCTGCACCCGGGCCCGCATGGCGGGGGTGACGTGCGGATAGTCGTTGACGACGTTCGAGACGGTCTTGATGGACACTCCCGCTCGCTGCGCGACGTCCTTGAGGCTGACGCCCAAGGCGTTCCCTCCTTGTCGGGCCGGGCGCAGGACACCGACGGGTCCTGCGGCACGGCGTCTGTCATCAGGTGCGGCGTGCCCGCGCCAGGTACCGCTGGGCCACGACCACCACGATGAGGAAGCCGCCGCTGACCACGGACTGGTAGGACGAATTGAGCGAGCCTATCTGGTTGATCAGGTTCTGGATGACCGCGAGCAGCAGCACTCCCCACAGGGTGCCGCTCACCGAGCCGGCGCCGCCTATCAGCAGGGTGCCGCCGATGACGACCGCGGCGATGGCGTCCAGCTCCATGCCCACGCCGATGATCGTGACCCCGGAGGACAGCCGGGCGGCGTTGAGCGCGCCGGCGAACCCGGCCAGCAGCCCGCTGAGCGTGTAGACAAGGACCCGGGTGCGGGCCACCGGAAGTCCCATCAGGGTCGCGGCGTCGGGGCTGCCGCCGACGGCGAACAGCGACTGGCCGAACGAGGTGCGCTGCAACACCACCCCGCCGGCGGCGAACAGCGCCAGCGCGATGAGCACCGGATACCCGAAGCCGCCCACCGTGCCCTGGCCGAGTTCGGCGAACGCCGAGTCCCGAGGCACCAGATAGGTGGTGGCGCCCTCGTCGGTCAGGGCGAGGAGCAGGCCGCGGGCCCCGAGCAGGGTGGCCAGGGTGACGATGAACGGGGCCATGCCGGCCCGTGCGATCAGCAGCCCGTTCAGGGTGCCGATCGCCCCGCAGACGGCCAGCGGCAGTAGCAGCGCGGCCCAGATGCCGTACTGCGAGGCCCAGGCGGCCAGTACGCCGCCGAGCGCGAACACCGATCCGACCGAGAGGTCGATGCCGCCGGTGATGATCACGAGGGTCATGCCCAGGGCGACGACGGCGATGAACGACGCCTGTACGGCGATGTTCTGGGCGTTGTCGAGCGTGCCGAAGGACGGGAAGACGAACGAGGAGACCAGGACGACCGCGACCAGGACGGCGAGGGCGCCGTGCCGTTGCAGGAGTTCGGTGATCCGCTCCTGGCCGGTGGCCGCGGAGGGGGCCGGGGCCGTGGGGCGCTGGGCGGCCGGCGACTGCCGGGGGCTGGTGAGTGACTTCATCGGGACCGACGCTCCCGTGCGACGTAGACGGCGACGAGGATGATGACGGCCTGGGCGATCTGCGCGGTGGAGTCCGGCAGATCGTGCTTGACCAGGGTGGCCCGCAGGAGCTGCATCAGCAGCGCGCCGGTGACGGTGCCCAGCACCCGCACCGAGCCGCCGGTCAGCGGTGTGCCGCCGACGACCACCGCGGTGATCGCGGACAGCTCCATGAGGTTGCCGAGCGCGGAGGGGTCACTGGCGGTCAGCCGGGCGGTGGCCAGTACGCCGGCGAGCGCCGCCAGGACGCCGCACAGGACGTAGACGCCGATCAGGACCCGCTTGACCGACAGCCCGGAGAGTCTGGCGGCGGCCCGGTTGCCGCCCACCGCGACCAGTTGCCGGCCGAAGGTGGTGCGGTGCACGACCCCGGCCACCGCCAGTGCCAGGACGCCCGCGGTCAGTACCACCACGGGGATGCCCAGCACCTCCCCGCTGCCCAGTGCCAGCAGGTCCGGGTTGGCGATCTGCTTGAGCTGCCCGTCGGCCATCACCAGGGCCAGGCCGCGGCCGCCGACGAACAGGGCCAGGGTGGCCACGATGGGCTGCAGGCCCACCACGGCGACCAGGGTGCCGTTGACCGCGCCCACGAAGACCCCGGCCAGCAGCGCCATGAGCAGTGCCGGGACCAGCCCGTAGCCGAGGTAGAGCGGCAGCAGCGCGGCGGCCAGTGCCATCGCGGACCCCACGGACAGGTCCACGCCCTCGGTGCCGATGACGAGCGCCATGCCGAGCGCCACGATGACGACCGGGGAGACCTGCACGAGCTGGGTCCGCAGGTTGGCCACGGTCAGGAAGTGCTCGGTGAACGCGGCGTTGAAGGCGAGCAGCACCAGCACCGCCGTGTAGACGCCGTACTTCTGGAACCAGGCCGGTGCGGCGAGCCGGACCGCGCTCCGTCCCAGTGCCGGCGACAGCTGGGTCATTCCTGCTCCTCGTCCGTGTGCGATGACGTGTGCGGCGTTTCCGCGGCGGGCTCGGGTTCGGGCTCGGGTTCGGGCTCGGGGGTGTGCGCGGCCAGCGCGTCCAGCAACTCGGCCTCGCCGACCAGGTCGCCGGCCAGCTCACCGGCCACCGCGCCGCCGCGCAGCACCACCAGCCGGTCCGCGCCCTCCACCAGCTCCTCGACGTCGGAGGAGATCAGCAGCACCGCGAGCCCCTCCCGCGCCAGTTCGTCGATGAGGGTCTGCACCTCGGCCTTGGCGCCGACGTCGATCCCTCGGGTGGGCTCGTCCAGCAGCAGCACCTTGGGCTCCAGGCACAGCCAGCGCGCCAGCAGCACCTTCTGCTGGTTGCCGCCGGAGAGCTCCTCGACCTTCTGCTCGGGGCCCGACGCCTTGATCCGCAGCCGCTTCATGAAGA
Organism: Streptomyces sp. NBC_01788; assembly: GCF_035917575.1. Taxonomy (GTDB): domain Bacteria; phylum Actinomycetota; class Actinomycetes; order Streptomycetales; family Streptomycetaceae; genus Streptomyces. The sequence goes on from NZ_CP109090.1 coordinate 6,783,110, forward strand.
TCTCCACGATGCGGTCCTGCTGCTTGCGGGAGACGACACCGGCCCGGGACAGGCGGGGCATGGCGGCCAGGACGATGTTCTCCCGCACCGACAGACCGGGCACGATGCCCTCGGCCTTGCGGTCCTCGGAGAGCAGGCTGACGCCGGCCCGGATCGCGGCGGCGGGGGACAGGCGGCGCAGCGGCCTGCCCGCCACCGAGACCGTGCCGGAGTCCAGTGGCAGCGCGCCGACCAGGGCCTTGGCGGTCTCGGTGCGCCCGGAACCCAGCAGGCCGCCCAGGCCCAGAACCTCCCCCGGACGCAGTTCCAGTGACACCTCGTCCAGCAGGTGGCGGCGGCTCAGCTTCTCGGCGGTGAGCACCGGTTCGCGGGCGGCGTCGTGCTCGCCGCCGAAGCCGGTGACGCCGTGCCGGCGGACCTCGGCGACCTCCCGGCCGAGCATCATCGAGACCAACTGCATCCGGTCCGTGTCCGCGAGCGGGCCGGTGTGCACCAGCCGTCCGTCGCGGAGCACGGTGACCCGGTCGCAGATGCGGTACAGCTCGTCCATCCGGTGGCTGACGTAGAGGATGGCGATGTCGCGGCTGTGCAGTTCCTCGACGACCCGGAAGAGCGTCTCCACCTCGCGCGGTTCCAGTGCGGAGGTCGGCTCGTCCATCACCACGACCTGGGCCCGCACCGAGACCGCGCGGGCCAGCGCCACCATCTGCTGAGTGCCCACGCCCAGGCTGTTCAGCGGGCGGCGCACGTCGGCCGTGACCCCGAAGCCGGCCAGCAGTTCGGCCGCCTCCCGGTGCATCCGGGGGAAGTCGATCAGGCGCAGGCGGTTCTTGGGCTCGCGGCCCAGGAAGATGTTCCGCGCCACGCTCATCATCGGGACGAGGTTGACCTCCTGGTAGATGGTGGACACGCCGGCCTGCTGCGCCTCGTGCGGCCGGGCGAACGAGACCGGCCGCCCGCCCAGGCGCAGCTCCCCGGAGTCGGGGCGGTGCACACCGGTGAGGACCTTGATCAGGGTGGACTTGCCGGCGCCGTTCTCGCCGACCAGGGCGTGGATCTCACCGCGGCGCAGGGTCAGGGAGACGTCGTCGAGCGCCACCACGCCGGCGAAGCGCTTGCCGACGCCGACGGCCTCCAGCACCGTCGGGGGCGCGGCGCCGTCCGCGTCCGGGTGCGGTGCGGCGACTGCCGCTTCGGGGGGTGCCATGGGCTCAGGCCTTCCGTGGGTCGGTGAGCGGGGCGCGGACCGCCCGGTCCAGAACCTGTGACGACAGGCCCTGGGGCGGCCCGGGCGGCCCGAGGGCGTCTCAGTAGGCTCCGGACAGGGAGTCCTTGGCGTTCGACGCGTCGTAGGCGCGGTCGGAGATGATCACGTTCTCCGGGATGGACTCGCCGCCGAAGAACTTCTGCGCGGTGGCGAAGGCCAGCGGGCCGAACCGCGGGTTGGACTCGATCACGCCGTTGTACTGGCCGTCGGCGAGTGCCTGCACCGCGTTGCGGGTGCCGTCGATGGAGATGATCTTGACGTCCTTGCCGGGCTTCTTGCCGGCTCCCTTGAGCGCGGTGACGGCGCCCAGGCCCATCTCGTCGTTCTCCGCGTACACGGCGGTGATGTCCGGCTTGGACTGGATGAGCTGCTCCATCACCTGCTGGCCCTTGTCGCGGGCGAACTCACCGGTCTGCTGGGCCACGATCTCCAGGCCGGGGGCCTTGGCCTTGAGCTGGTCGACGAAGCCCTTGGTGCGGTCGGTGGTGACGTTGTTCCCGGACGCGCCCAGGAGGATCGCGACCTTCCCCTTGCCGCCGGTCACCTGGATCATCGCGTCCGCCGCACGCTTGCCCTGCTCGACGAAGTCCGAGCCGAGGAAGGCCACGTAGTCCTTGCAGGCGGTGGCGTTGAGCTTGCGGTCGACGGTGATCACGGGCACGTGCTTGGCGGCGGCGGCCTGCAGCGCCGGTTCCAGGCCGTCGGAGTTCAGCGGCGCGACGATGAGCAGCTGCGCGCCCTGGGCCAGCATGTCCTTGATGTCGCTGATCTGCTTGGAGAGCTGGGACTGGGCGTTGGTGGTGAGCAGCTTCTTGACGCCCAGCTTGGCGGCCTCGTCCTTGATGGACCGGGTCTCGGCGATCCGGAAGGGGTTGGCCTCCTTCTCGGACTGCGAGAAGCCGACGACCGCGTCCTTCAGGTCGATTTTGGTGGCGCCGTAGGCATCCAGGGTGCAGCCGGAGCCCGAGGAGTCGCCGGACGGCGACTGCACCACCTGGGCGCCCTGACTGGTGTCGGAGGAGGCCGCGCCGGTGCCCTCCTCCTTGGAGCAGCCGGCGGAGAAGGCCGCGGCGGCGGCGAGGCACACGGCGGCCACGAGACGGGATCTGCGAGGGCTGGTCATGGTCGTTGCACTCCTTGCGTGGTGGGGCGACTGCTCTGGCACGGCGCGGCCGACGAGGTCGTCCGGTCGCCGCCGGGGCCGCGGGGTGGAATGTGGCGTGGTGCGCGTGCTCGGCAAGGGTCTTTCGTTCGGATCAGGCCGGATCAGGGAGCGGGCCGGGGCGGGAGGCCCCCGGGGTGGACCGGGGGCCTCCCACCGCCGTCACCGCCTGGCGGGCGCGGTGGGTTCGCCGGCCGCCAGCGAGGCCACCTCGGCGCCGCTCAGGGCGCGGTCGTAGGCGTGGACGTCGGCGATCGCGCCGGCCCAGTGGTCGACCGGGCCGCCGTTGTACTTGCCGCGGCCGATCACCAGGTTTCCGGCGGGCACCTCGCCGTTGCAGGCGTGGGTGGAACCGGCCTGGGTGCCGTCCACGTAGATCCGCAGCGCGCCGTCCTGGTGGCTGTAGCTGCCGACCAGGTGGTACCACTTCCCGGCCTCGGGCTCCCCGATGCTGTTCGCCAGCGCCCGGGCGCCGGAGAAGCTGAACGCGAACCGCTTGTCGGCCTGGGAGTACTGGAGGTAGAAGACGCTGCTCCTGTCGCCGTCGACGGACACCGCGGTGCTGAAGTGCCCCTTGTCGTCGAGGCGGACCCAGGCGGCCACCGAGTAGTCGCCCTTCTCGGTGTCCAGGACGGGCGCGCCGGCGTCGACGTGACCGGTGCTGCCGTTCAGCAGCACCGCGCCGCCGTTCGGGCCGGTGGTCCAGGTCGCCCCGCCCTTGAGGGTGCCGTCGTGGCGCCCCGCGACGTCGGTGGCGGTCGTGCCGGACTGCTGGTGCAGCGGCCACCAGGACACTCCGGCCAGTCCGGGGGTGCCCTTCGGGACGTTCGCCCCGCCTGCGGCGGAACCGGCCGCGATCACCTGCTGGTTGATCTCCCGCACCGGTCCGGGCTGGACCTTGACCACCTTGCGGTCGTAGGTGAGCAGGCCGTTGAGTTCGCCCTCCACGTCCGTGACCTGGGTGTAGACCGAGCCGGAGAGCCCGCAGGAGGCACGCTGGAGGAGCTTCCTGGTGTTCTCCACGTACGCCTTGGTCAGCTCCTCGGTGCTGGTGGCGGCGTCACCGTAGTCCTGACCGCCGGCGGTCCCGAGGATGTGGCCGGGAACGACGTACGAGTAGCCGCCGTGCTCCCCGTCCACGGAGGCGCGGCCGGCGTCGGGGGCGGGGTTCGCCGGGCCGTGGTAGTCGTGGAAGTCGATGATGTCACCGCGACCCGAATCGCCCTTGGAAGCACAGCAGTTGACTCCGGAGTGGGCGTCCACCAGCCGGGACGGGTCCTGCTTCTTGACCGCGTCCGCGAGCTCACCGGTGGCGGCCTTGCTCCATTCCCCCCAGCCCTCGTTCATCATCGTCCACATGACGATCGACGGGCTGCTGATGTGCTGGTCGACGATCGTGTGCACCTGGTCGGTGAACGTCTGGGTCTCCGGGGTGCCGGCCGCGGCCGTCATGCGGCTCGGCATGTCCTGCCACACCATCAGACCGAGGCGGTCGGCCCAGTAGTACCAGCGGGCGGGCTCCACCTTGATGTGCTTGCGCACCGCGTTGAAGCCGAGGTTCTTGTGCTCCACCAGGTCGTACTTCAGGGCCTCGTCGGTGGGCGCGGTGTACAGGCCGTCCGGCCAGAACCCCTGGTCCAGGGTGGCCATCACGAAGGCGGGCCTGCCGTTGAGCACGATCTTGTTGACGCCGCCGACCGGGGCGACCTCGATCGAGCGCATGCCGAAGTAGGAGCCGACCTCGTCCTTCCCGGCCCGTCCGCCGTCCAGGGTCACCTTGAGGTTGTACAGGTACGGGTCGTCCGGGCTCCACAGGTGCGGCTTGCCGACCGGGAGGCGCAGCGCGGTACCGGCCCGGCCGGTGACCGAGGCCACGGCCTTGTTGCCGGCGTAGGCGGTGGCGGTGACCTTCGCCGTCGGCGAGGTCCCGGCGGTGGGGCGCACGGTGACGGAGAGCGACTTGTCCGCCAGGTCCGGGGTGAGCACCAGTGAGTCGACGCTCGTCTCGGGGACCGGCTCCATCCAGACGGTCTGCCAGATGCCGGAGGTCGGGGTGTACCAGATGCCGCTCGGGTTGGCGGACTGCTTGCCGAGCGCGTACCTGTCGTCGGTGGTGTCCTTGACCTTCACCAGCAGGGTCTGCGCCCCGCGTCCGGCGATCGCGTCGGTGACGTCGGCGCTGAACTCCTCGTAGCCGCCGGTGTGGTGGGCGACCTGCCTGCCGTTGACGTAGACCCAGGCCTCGTGGTCCACCGCGCCGAAGTTCAGGCGCAGCCGGTTGCCGGAGCCCACCTTCCAGCCGTTCGGCACGGTGAAGGTGCGCTGGTACAGCGACCAGTCGTGGTGCTTGGCGACGCCGGACAGGCCCGACTCCATCGGGTACGGCACCAGGATCTTCCCGGAGAGCTTCCCGGTGGGCAGCGCGGCGCTCTGCTCGGTGGCCTGGAACTGCCAGGTGCCGTTGAGGTTCTGCCAGTTCTTGCGGGTCAACTGCGGCCGCGGGTACTCGGGCAGGGCGTTCTTGGCGGAGACGTCCTTGGCCCACTTGGTGGCGAAGTACCAGGTGGATTCGTTCTGCGCCACCACGGAGAACGGCCCGAGTCCGCCACCGGCCGTCGTGATGCCGCCCTTTCCGTCATAGCTGATCCGCACATCGGCGTTGAGCGAGACGGGGGTGTCGTCCTTGCCGGCGGTGATGACGAGCCTGGAGGCGTTCTTGGGGTCCTTGGCGACCGTGCCGGACCACAGGGTGCCTCCGGAGACCAGCGCGAGGTGCTTGGCCGCGTCGGCCGGAACGGCCTTGACGGCGGAGGGCAGTTCGATCGTGGCGGTCCTGCCGGTCGCGGCGACGGTGCCCTTGGCGTCGGCGGGGGAGAACCCGGCCGGCAGGTGCAGCGCCGAGTCGGGGAGCGGCCGGCGGGAGAAGCCCGGACCCGACCACTCGGTGTGCAGGTAGGCGCCGCCGTTGCCCTGGTTGTAGTCGACGGCCAGGTCGTGCAGACCGGCCTTCAGCGTGATCGCCTCGGACGTGGTCTGGACGTCCCAGTCGGTGGTCCAGTGGTCGATGACACTGGCCCCGTCGAGGGACATCCGGAAGCCGTTGTCGCCCTTGATGTAGAAGGTGTAGGCGCCGTCCGCGGGCACCTGGAGCCGGCCCGTCCAACGCACCGCGACGTTGTCCGTGGTGCCGGCGTAGGCGCGCAGCGCGGGCAGCAGGTCGTCGACGTAGAGGGAGTTGTCGATCCGGGTGCCGGTGTACGACGCGAAGTCCAGCGCCGAGATGCTGGACATCCGGTAGTAGTCGCCTCGCAGACCGAGGTCGGTGGCCTCGGCGGAGGGAGCGGACGCCGCGGCCGGTGCGGCACTGACCTGGGCCGGCACCAGCAGCGCGGCGCCCAGCAACAGCGGCAGCAACGCAGCGAGTCGGCCGAGGAAGGGTATTCGGAGTCTGCCTGGGCTCATGCTCACCCTTTCCGTAACGGAAATTCTGCACGCCTGAACCTGCGCCGAAGGGGACCCCCGCGCCGGGCGGCACAGGGGAAGCGCGTCGGAGGCGTTCTTGTATAACGTTGGAAAAGTCGGCGCGGGAGCATGAAAGCAGGGCCCCCACAACCCTGTCCAGACCTCAGGGTCAACGGATGCGGACCGAGCCCGTGCGGGCGGGAAGACCACCAAGTCAGCAGCGATCGCGAGCCGTTCGAGGTCTGGACACGACTGCTCGCGCGTGCTGTCATTCCTGTCGGCGGAAATCTCTGCAACGTTATAAGGCGCGCTGACGTCGTGTCCGTGCGGCGCCTTGGGCGTTCCGCGCGCGCCGGTCGTCCCCCACCCTCCGCCAACGCCGCCGGCCGGCGCTCCTGGACGTCGTTCCACCGCCCTGTCCCACCTTCGACAGTTCAGGAAGGACGTCCGCATGGAACGTCGTACGTTCCTCAACCGCTCACTGGCCGTCGTCGGTGGCGCCGCGCTGGCGGGAACGGCGGCTCTGCCCGCGCAGGCCGCCGCGCCGCGGCCGCCGGTGCACCTCGTCGGCCCCGCCCGTGCCCTCAGCCGTTATCCGGCCAACCGGGCCCCGTTACAGCAGGAACCCTTCCTGCGCCTTCCCCCGGGCAGCATCACCCCCAAGGGCTGGCTGCGCGAACAGCTCGACCTCCAGCTGGGCGGCCTGGGCGGGCGCATGCCGGAGGTCTCCGAGTACCTGTCCCCGGCCACCAGCGGCTGGGCCGTGCCCGAGCGGGACGGCTGGGAGGAACTGCCGTACTGGCTGCGCGGTTTCGGCGACCTCGGCTACGTCACCGGCGACGCCGGGACGCTGGAGCTGACCCGCGCCTGGATGGACCGCATCCTGGCCACCCGGCAGCCGGACGGCTTCTTCGGCCCCGCCGCCCTGCGTACGGCGCTGAACGGAGGCCCGGACTTCTGGCCGTACATGCCGGTCCTCGACGCGCTGCGCACCTGGCACGAGTACAGCGGCGACGACCGGGTCGTCCCCGCCCTGCAGGGCTGGCTGAAGTACCTCCATGCCCAGCCGGGCACGCTGTTCGGGCAGGGCTGGGGCTCCGCACGCTGCGGCGACACCATCGACACGGCCTACTGGCTGTACAACCGCACCGGCGACTCCTGGCTCCTCGACCTGGTGCACACCCTGCACGCCCACAGCGCCGACTACACCACCTCGATACCGACCTGGCACAACGTCAACCTGGCCCAGGGCTTCCGCGAACCGGCCCAGTACGGCGTCCTGGCGGGCGGTTCGGCCTTCCGCGACGCCACCTACCGCGTCTACGACATCGTGATGCGCCGGTACGGGCAGTTCCCCGGCGGCGGCTTCGCCGGGGACGAGAACGCCCGCGACGGCTACCACGACCCCCGCCAGGGCTTCGAGACCTGCGGCATCGTCGAGTTCATGCACAGCCACCAGATGCTCACCCGCATCACCGGCGACGCGGTGTGGGCCGACCGCTGCGAGGAACTGGCGCTGAACATGCTGCCGGCGGCGCTCGACCCGCTGCAGAAGGCCATCCACTACGCGACCTCCGCCAACGGCGTCCAGCTCGACAACGTCCCCAAGACACACGGCCAGTTCGACAACCGCTTCGCCATGCAGGCGTACCTGCGCGGCATCCACCAGTACCGCTGCTGCCCGCACAACTACGGCATGGGCTGGCCCTACTACGCCGAGGAACTCTGGCTGGCCAGCGCCGACGGCGGCCTGTGCGCCTCGCTGTACGCGGAGTCCTCGGTGCGCGCCGACGTCGCCGACGGCACCACGGTCACCATCGCCGAGCGCACCGACTACCCGTTCGACGAGACCGTCACCTTCACCCTGTCCACTCCCAGGACGGTGCGCTTCCCGCTGTACCTGCGCGTACCGGGCTGGTGCCGGGCCCCCTCGGTGCGGGTGAACGGCCGGCCCGCGCAGGCCCGCGGCAGCGGCGGTTACCTGGTCCTCGACCGCTCCTGGCAGCACCGCGACACCGTGGAGCTGTACCTGCCCATGCGCACCACCGTGCGCACCTGGGGCGCGAACCGCGACTCGGTCTCCGTCGACCACGGTCCGCTCACCTACTCCCTGCAGATCGAGGAGGCCTGGTCGCGGTTGGCCGGTACCGAGGACTGGCCCGAGTACGAGGTGCGTCCGGCCTCGCCGTGGAACTACGCCCTGGTGCTGGACGAGAAGGACCCCGCCCGCTCCCTCACCCTGGAGCGCACCCGCGCCCGCGCCGCCAACCCGTTCACCCACACCGGCACCCCCGTCCGCATGAAGGCCAGGGCACGCCGCGTCCCCACCTGGCAGGCCGACGACGAGAACGTGGTCGCGCCGCTCCAGCAGAGTCCGGCGCGCACCACCGAACCGGTCGAGCACATCATGCTGATCCCGTCCGCCGCCGCACGGCTGCGCATCACCTCGTTTCCCACGGCGGGATCGGGCCGGAGGGCCCATGAGTGGGTCGCGTGCACCGCGTCCTTCAGCGGTGTGGACAGCCCCCAGGCCCTGATCATCAACGCCACGGCCGGGCCCCGGGACTCCTACGACCAGTCCATTCCCCGCTTCACCTGGTGGGACCGGACCGGCACGGAGGAGTGGGTGCGGTACGAGTACGCCGAGCCGGTCCGCGCGAGCGGGGTGTCGGTGTACTGGTACGACGACACCGGCCACGGCGCCTGCCGGGTACCGCAGTCCTGGCGGCTGGAGTACCGGACTCCCGCGGGTGCCTGGCAACCGGTGAGCGGCGCATCCGCGTACGGCACGGCCACCGACACGTTCAACGACGTCTCCTTCGACCCGGTGACCGCCACCGCCCTGCGCGTGCGTGTACAGCTGCGGCCCGGCGTCTCCGGCGGCGTACTGGCCTGGCGGGTCCGGCTGTTGTGAGGCCCCGGACCCGGCGTGTGACAGCGGCAACAGCGTTTCCGCACACGCGTGCGGCGAGCCACCCGTGGGTGACTCGCCGCACGCCGGTGCCGGTCCGGGCCGGTCATCCGTCCCCGGTCAGGGGAACTGGACCACCTTGGACGGCACCGTGCTTGTACCCGAGGTGGGCGCGCCCGTGTTGTTGACGACGTGGGCGTACTGGCCCTGGCCGCCGAGGGAGATCACCAGGATGTCGTGCAGCTTGACGCCGGACTTGACCGGCACCTGGAACCCGTGCGCCTGGACGATCGAGGGGTCGGCCGTGAAGTTGCAGTAGCTGCCCAGACCCCAGGCCTCGTGCGTGTTGACCGAGTCGGCGACCTTGTAGGCCGCGTAGCCGACGATGCCGTCGTGGGTGATGGCGGCGGCGTTCGGGACGTCGTAGGCCTTCTCGTTCTGGAAGAAGACCGTCCGGCCGCGTTCTCCGTTCCAGTACACGTCGTACTTGTTGTAGTGCTCGACGAACAGGCCCGTCGCGAGGACGTCGTTGCCGTTGACCCACAGGCCGTAGTCGGCCCGGTTGGTGTTCCAGCCGACGCCGCTGCCGTGGTCCGCGCGCCAGAGCCAGGTGTGGTCGATGATGACGTTGTTGCTGTTGACCACGATCGAGTTGGTCGCGAGACCGGGGCCCGCGCCGCCGATCCGGACGAACACGTCCTGCACCGTGGTCGGGTTGGCGGAGTGGTCGGCGGAGGAGCCGGGCTGGCCGACCCGCAGGAGCGTGTCCGAGTTGGCGGCGCCCGCGTCGATCAGGAATCCGGCGAGCCGGACGCCGTCGACGTCGGCGACGTGCATCGCGTCGACGCCGTTGTCGGGTATGAGGGTGGCGAGACCCAGTCCCAGCACCACGGTGTTCGCGCGGGTCACGTCGATGGTCCGGTCGAGGTGGTAGACACCGGGCGTGAACAGCAGGTTGAGGCCCTGGGACAGCGCCTGGTTGATGGTGGCGGCGGTCGCACCCGGCTTGACGACGTAGAACTGGTCGAGTGGCAGGGAGCTGCCCGCGTTGGCCGGCCAGGACACACCGCGGACGTTGGTCCGCTTGGCGGGCACGAAGACCTTGTAGGTGTTGCCGTCCAGGTAGAGGAACGGCTTCTCGCGCGAGATCGGCGTGGTGTCGAGCGTGGTGTACGAGCCGGTGGCGAAGTCGGTCGCCGGCGCGCCCTGCACTCCGGTGAACGTCATGTTCCACACGCCGTTGGTCCAGCCGCCCACCGAGCTGTCGCGGGTGTACCACTGCTGCTGCGAGTACGGGCCGACGGTGCCGTCGATCTTCGAGTCGGCGATGTACCCGCCGGAGGCCCAGCCGTATCCGTTCGGGGCGAGGTTGAGGCCGCCCTGGACGTGGATGCGGCGGAACGGCGCCGCCTGCGCGACGGCCCACCGGTCGTCGCCGTGCGACGGCCTGATGGCGAGGTTCTCCGCCGAACGCCAGAAGTTCTGGGTGGCGTTGCCGTTGAACCAGCCCGCGTCGACGGTGACGTCACCGTTGATCTGGGTGTCGTCGGGGTTGAGGCCAAGGCCGGAGACCGAGGTGTAGAAGCCGATCTGGGCGTTGATCCCGTTGTAGGTGCCCGGCTTGAGCAGGAACTGGTAGCGGCCGTTGCCGAACTGGTTGGACTCCTGCTGGGCGAAGACCTGGTCGAACCTCTGCTGGAGGTTGGGGGTGGAGGGGTCGACGACGATGACGTTCGGCCCCAGGTCGCCGCCGCCCTGCACCGGCGGGGTGCCGCCGCCGGACGACTCGGTGTGGACGGCGACCTCCCAGAGCGAGTAGCCGTAGCCGGTCGAGCGGACCGTTCCGTAGATGCGCAGGTAACGGCCCGAACCGCTGACGTCGTAGGAGGCGCTGCCGCCGGTCGCGCCGGTGACGCTCTTCAGCGTGGTCCAGCTCTGGCCGTTGGCCGAGGCCTGGATCTGGAACTCCTTGGCGTACGCGGTCTCCCAGGTCAGGTCCACCTTGCACAGGTTCTGGACCGATCCGAGGTCGACCTGCACCCACTGCGGGTCCGAGAAGGCGCTGGACCAGCGGGTGCCCGGGTCGCCGTCGAAGGCGGCGGAGGCCGGGGTGCCCGCGTTCTCGGTGGAGGAGGCTGTCGCGGGCTTGCCCAGGGCGGCGTTGCCGGTGCCGCAGGCGGCCGCGAGGCCGGCGCTCCGGTCTGCCGACGGTGCGGCGGCCTTGCCCTGGGGCAGCGGGGTGCTGGCCGCGGCGGCGGCCGGCAGGTCGGTGGCGGGAAGGGCGACGAGCGCTGCCACTGCGGCGAGCGCGACACCCAGGGATCTGAGTCTCATACGGGTCCCTGCGGATGCGATGGGGGGTGAGTGTTCGCGAGGAGGGCGGGGCTGTGTCACGGCGTGCGGAAGCTCAACTGCAAGCCCGCACGGCTTAGTTCACATCTTGATTTAACTGATGAGGCAGAGGGGTCGGCAAGCCCCCGGACGCGGGAATCTTTTCAAGCGTTGACGGGACGGGTGCCCGCCGCAGGTGGGGTGGTGTTCAGGAAATGAGGACGGGTGGGGCGGCGCTGATCCTTCTGCGGCATGCCTTGACACACGCGCGTCAAGCACTCAACACTCCCAGGGCAGGAGAGCGCTTGCCCGCCGCTGACGACGTTCGTGACATCCCGTCAGGCCGTGCCCGCTCGCCCTTCTTCACCCCCCACTTCTCACCCCCTGAGTTCAGGAGGTCTCCATGCCACGGAGATCGAAAGCCCTGTCAGGAATGCTGATCGCCGGAGCCCTGCTGATGACGTCGCTCGGCGTGGCCGGCGTCGCCACCAGTGCCGGGCCGCCCACCCCCGGCAGCGAGGCGGCGACGTCGTTCGCGGCCGGCCACTCCGGGCACGCCATGGCCGCGTCGACCGCCTTCTCGGCCGAGGACGCGAACGGCGACGGCTACATCCCGGCGATCCCGCCGGTCACCGGCGTCACCCCGTCCACCGCGAACCCGCCCCACCGCTACTTCCACGAGTTCCAGGCCAACTGCTCCGTCACCCGCACCAGGCCCGACGACCCCATCGTCTACCCGCAGCAGCCGGGCAAGTCGCACGACCACACCTTCATGGGCAACACCACGACCGACGCGTACAGCACCGCCGCGTCACTGGACGCGGGCGGCACCGCCTGCAAGGCGCCCGGCGACCGGTCGGGCTACTGGGTGCCGACCGTCTACAACGGCGACAAGGCGGTGCTGCCGGTCGGCCCGCAGACGATCTACTACAAGGCGGGGGTCACCGACTACACCAGCGTGCGGCCCTTCCCCAAGGGGCTGCGCTTCGTGGTGGGCAACCCGTTGCAGAGCGCACAGGAGTTCCGCAACAGCCCCGGTTTCGTCGAGGGCTGGGAGTGCGGCGACAGCTACTTCAACGTCGACTTCCCGGCGAGCTGTCCCAACCGGCCCGACGTGCAGCTCAACATCCGCTTCCAGGCGCCCAGTTGCTGGGACGGCAAGTACCTCGACACCCCCGACCACCGCAGCCACATGGCCTACCCGGTGGTCAAGCCCGGCACCAACGACAACATGTGCCCGGCCGACCACCCGGTCGCGCTGCCGATGATCGAGTTCAAGATGGCGTTCCCGGTCAACGGCGACATGTCCCGCGTGAGGCTGTCGAGCGGGGCCGCCTGGTCCTACCACTACGACTTCTTCAACGCCTGGGACGCGCCCACGCTGGCGGCCATGGTCGGCCACTGCATCGTCGGCGGCCTCCAGTGCGACGCACGCGGCTACGACGAGACGCACCCCGAGGCGGGAGCCGCGCTGAACGGGGACTACCGGCTTCCCTGAACCGCACCCTGAACGGCGCCACCCCGAAGCAGGGTGGCCCGGCCGGACCCCCACACGGCCGGGCCACCCGACCTCCCCCCACCTCCCGCGCATCGGAGACCCCCCATGTCACGAAGTCGCGTCCGCCGTCTGACCGCACCGCTCACCGCGGGCCTCCTCACCCTCGGCGCCCTCACCGCCCTGCCCGCCACGCAGGCCCATGCGGCCGGCAGCGTCGTCAAGGTGACCGGAGCCAAGGGCAACTGGCAGCTCACCGTGGACGGGAAGCCGTACCAGATCAAGGGCCTGACCTGGGGCCCGTCCGCCGCCTCCGCCGACACCTATCTGCCGGACCTGAGGTCCATGGGCGTCAACACCATCCGCACCTGGGGCACGGACGCGAGCAGCAAGCCGCTCCTCGACTCCGCGGCCGCGCACGGCATCAAGGTCGTCGCCGGATTCTGGCTCCAGCCCGGCGGAGGTCCGGGCAGCGGCGGCTGCGTCGACTACGTCACCGACACCACGTACAAGAACAACATGCTCAACGAGTTCACGAACTGGGTGCGGACCTACAAGGACAACGCGGGCGTGCTCATGTGGGACGTGGGCAACGAGTCGGTCCTCGGCCTGCAGAACTGCTACGGCGGCGACCAGCTCGAACGCCAGCGCGACGCGTACACGAGCTTCGTCAACGAGGTCGCCCACAGGATCCACGGCATCGACCCCGACCACCCGGTCACCTCCACCGACGCATGGGTCGGCGCCTGGCCCTACTTCAAGCGCAACGCGCCCGACCTCGACCTGTACGCCGTCAACTCCTACAACGGTGTCTGCGACATCAGGTCCGCCTGGCAACAGGGCGGTTACGACAAGCCGTACATCGTCACCGAGTCCGGCCCGGCCGGCGAGTGGGAGGTGCCCAACGACACCAACGGGGTCCCGGCGGAGCCCGGTGACCAGGCCAAGGCCGCGGGCTACACCAAGGCGTGGAACTGCGTCACCGCCCACAACGGCGTCGCGCTCGGTGCCACGCTGTTCCACTACGGCACGGAGTACGACTTCGGCGGCATCTGGTTCAACCTGCTGCCCGCCGGACAGAAACGGCTCTCCTACTACGCCGTGAAGAAGGCCTACGGCGGCGACACCTCCCGCGACAACACCCCGCCGGTGCTGTCCGACATCGGCGTCCAGGGCGACCCGGGCGCGGTGCAGGCAGGACGGGACGTGACACTCGACGTCCAGGCCACCGACCCCGACGGCGACGCGGTCACGTACGAGGTCCTGGACAACAGCATGTACCTCGACGGCAGCGGCCAGCTGAACTCCCTCCGTTTCACCAGCGCGGGCGCGGGCCGGCTGAAGTTCACGGCGCCCGACCGCCCCGGCGTCTGGAAGATCTACGTCAAGGCGACGGACGGCCGCGGGAACGTCGGCGTCCAGTCGCGCTCGATCAGGGTGATCCCACCGGTGATCGACGGCACGAACGTCGCCCTGCGCAAGACCGCCACCGCCTCCTCGTTCCAGCCGTCCGGCGGAGACTGCCCCTGCACGGCCGCCAACGCCGTCGACGGCCGCGCGGACACCCGCTGGGCCAGCGACTGGAGCGACCCGCAGTGGATCCAGGTCGACCTGGGCGCCCCCACCACCTTCCGGCACATCCAACTGGTCTGGGAAACCGCCTACGCCAAGGCGTACGCCATCCAGACGTCCAACGACGGCCAGAACTGGCAGACCCTGCGCCAGATCACCGACGGCAAGGGCGGCGTCAACGACTTCGACCTCACCGGCACGGGCCGCTACGTACGCATCAACTGCACACAGCGCGGAACCGGTTGGGGCTACTCACTGTACGAGCTGGGCGTGTACGTCTGACCCCGGGGAACGAACACGGCACCACCCGGCGGCGCCTCACCGCGCCGCCGTCCCGCCGGACGCCGGGTGATCCGAACCCCGCCGGGACTTCCCCGACGCACGGGCGATCTATAGTGGGCCGCATGAGCCGTTGGAGGGACTTGACCGGGGAGACGTCCGGTGACGACTACGCCGCACGGTTCGCGGCCCTGGCCCGCAGCGGCAAGGACGTGCACGGTGAGGCGCGGTTCTGCACCGCTCTTGTGCCTGCCGGGGCGCGGGTGCTGGATGCCGGGTGCGGTACCGGGCGGGTCATGATCCGGCTCGCGGAGCTCGGGTACGACTGCGTCGGGGTGGACCTCGACGCGTCGATGCTGGCGGTGGCCCGGAAGCAGGCGCCCGGGCTGCCCTGGTTCCAGGCCGACCTCGCCGCGTTCGAGCCGGACCGGCTCTGCATCGCGGCGGACTTCGACCTCGTGGTCGCCGCGGGCAACATCCTCCCGTTGCTCGCGGCCGGCACCGAGGCCGCGGTCGTCGGGCGCCTGGCCGCCGTCCTGCGTGCGGGTGGCCTGCTGGTCGCCGGCTTCGGCCTGGACGAGGCCCACCTGCCTGTGCCGCCCGGCATCACGCTCGCCGAGTACGACGACTGCTGCGCCGCGGCCGGCCTCACCCTCGTCGACCGCTTCGCCACCTGGGACGCCGACCCCTACGAGGGCGGCGGCTACGCCGTCAGCGTCCACCGCCGGTGACGAACGCTTGACAGCCCGGCCCCGACGGCGGGCGTGTCCCCCGGCCGACCGCCACGCCGTGCGGGGAGGCTGCACAGATGCACGCCGTACTGCACGCACTGTCGATCACCGGGTCCATGACCTGGGAGATCACCTGGGCCCTGATCCTGGGCTTCGCCCTCTCCGCGGTCGTCCAGGCCGTGGTCCGCAAGTCCACCGTCGTCGCACTGCTCGGCGACGACCGGCCCCGCACCCTCGCCGTCGCCGCCGGGCTGGGCGTGGCGTCCTCGTCCTGCTCCTACGCCGCCGTGGCCCTGGCCCGCTCCCTGTTCCGCAAGGGCGCCGACTTCACCGCGGCGATGGCCTTCGAGATCGCCTCCACCAACCTCGTCGTCGAGCTCGGCGTCATCCTCGCGCTGCTGATGGGCTGGCAGTTCACCGCGGCCGAGTTCGTCGGCGGCGCCGTCATGATCGTCCTGCTGGCCGTCCTCTTCCGGCTGTTCCTGCGTGAGAGGCTGCTCGGCCAGGCCCGTGAACAGGCGGAACGGGGCCTTGCCGGGTCGATGGAGGGCCACGCGGCGATGGACATGTCCGTGCGGCGCGAGGGGTCCTTCACCCGGCGCCTGGTCTCCCGCGAGGGCCTCACCGCCGTCAGCCACGTCTTCGTCATGGAGTGGGCGGCGATCCTGCGCGACCTGGTCGTCGGCCTGCTCATCGCAGGCGCCGTCGCCGCCTGGGTCCCGGACTCCTTCTGGCGCGCCTTCTTCTTCCACGGCCACCCGCTCGCCGCCAAACTGTGGGGTCCCGCCATCGGCCCACTGGTGGCGATCGCCTCGTTCGTGTGCTCGATCGGCAACGTGCCGCTGGCGGTGGTGCTGTGGAAGGGAGGCATCAGCTTCGGCGGCGTGGTGGCGTTCATCTTCGCCGACCTGCTGATCCTGCCGATCCTCAGTATCTACCGGAAGTACTACGGCGCCCGGATGGCGGCCTTCCTGCTGGGCACCTTCTACCTCGCGATGGCCGTCGCCGGCTATGTCGTGGAATTCGTCTTCGGCGGACTCGGCCTGATCCCCGACCAGGCCGACGCGAGGCTCCCCGTGGAAGGCGTCAGGTGGAACTACACCACCTGGCTCAACATCGCCTTCCTCCTCCTCGCCGCGCTGCTTCTGCTCCGGTTCCGGCGGACCGGCGGGCCGGACATGCTGCGCATGATGGGCGGCTCACCGGACACCGGCCACGACCGGACGGGCCCGTCCGTGCCATGACGGCGCGGACGGGCCCGGTGCGGTGGGTGCGGACGGGTCACGCCACGCCGCTCTCCCACCACCAGGAGCCGGAGCCGTACGAGGGGTACTGGACGCGGCTGTCACAGTGCTGCCACGAGTTCGTGTACGCCTCCAGGCCGGAGAAGCCGCAGGTCTCGGCGATCCGGTAGGTCTGCAGGGTGCTGTGCCCGGAGACCACGATGTCGGCGGCCACGCCGTACAGGTGCATGCTGTTGGACGCGCCGCCCGAGGCCGCGTTGTGCGCGATGCTACGGAAGCCCGAGTTGATCGTGATCGCGCTGTTGCCGGCCTTCTTGCGCACCGCCTCCAGCTTGTACATCAGCCGGCGGACGTTCTCCTTGACGGTCGCGGAGGCCACCTTGCCGTTGTTGAAGCCGGCGCCGTCCTTGGAGTGGAACTCGCTGAAGTCGAAGTGCGCTGTCGAACCGTCGCTCGCCTCCAGGCTGTTGAGGACGCTCTGGGTCTGCGGGCCGACGATGCCGTCCGCGCCGAGGCCGTAGGCGGACTGGAAACGCTGGACGGCGGCGGCCGTGCCCGGGCCGAAGGAGCCGTCCCAGGCGACGTACGTCTGGGAGGCGCTGCCCGCGGCCCAGCCGCCGACGCGGATCTGGAGCTCCACCACGTCGGAGCCGGAGGCGCCCTGCTGGAGGGTGCGGCTCCAGCCGTAGGCCGAGGCCGTGCCCGCCGTGGCGACGCCGGTGACCGCGGCCACGCCGAGCGCGGCCGTCACGCCCGCAGCGCTCCGGAACAGGGTACGGCGGTCGATGCTTCGCTGCGGGTGTCGTGCCGGGTTCATGGAAGTCTCCTCCTTGGGTGACTACGGGTGACTGGTGGTGACGACGCCCGAAGGTCAGGCGACCAGGGCCTGCCAGGTGTTGGAGCCGACGATGCCGTCCACGCCGAGGCCGTGCGAGGACTGGAAGGAACGCACCGCGGAGTCGGTCCCGGGGCCGAACGCGCCGTCGACCGTCAGCGAGGCACCATGAGCCTTGAGCTGGCTCTGCACCGCCTGGACCGCTGCTCCCGAGGAACCCTGCTGCACGGTGACGATGAGGGCCTGCCAGGTAGCGGGTCCGACGACGCCATCCACGGCGAGGCCGTGCGAGGACTGGAACGAGCGCACCGCGGAGTCGGTCCCGGCCCCGAACGCGCCGTCCACCGCCAGCGCGGAACCGTGCGCGTTGAGCAGGTACTGGACTGACTTGACCCGTTCACCCGAGGCGCCCTGCTTCACCGTGGGCCAACTGGCCGTCGGCGGAGGGTTGTAGCCGCCTCCCTTGGCGAAGGCCTGGAGGTCGGCCAGGGTGCCGTTGAAGGTGTCCTGGTCGCCGGGGAACGTTCCGGAGTCGGCGTACTGCCAGATCGTCTGGGCCGACCAGCCGGCGGGCAGCGTGCCCGGGCTGGAGGAGTAACGGGCGATCCACAGCGGGTTGGTGGCCCCGAAACTGCTGTTGTTGCCCGTGCAGGTGCTCCACCAGTCGGTGGTGGTGTAGATCGTCGGGTAGCGCCCGACCTTGGCACGCACCTGGTTGCTGAAGTCGCGGATCCAGGTGACCATCGCGCTCTGGCTCAGCCCGTAGCAGGTGGCGCCGTAGGGGTTGTACTCGATGTCCAGGGCGGGCGGCAGCGTCTTGCCGTCGGCGGACCAGCCGCCGCCGTGGCTCACGAACCAGTCCGCCTGCACGGCACCGCTGGAGTTGCCGGGCAGCGCGAAGTGGTAGGCGCCGCGGATCAGTCCGACGTTCGACGAGCCGGTGTACTGCTGGGAGAAGTAGGGGCTCGTGTACGTGGTGCCTTCGGTGGCCTTGACGTAGGCGAAGGCGGCGCCCTTGTTCTTGACGGACGTCCAGTCGACGTTGCCCTGGTAACCGCTGACGTCGAGTCCGGCCGGACCCGTGCTCACGGCGAGCGGGGCGGCGGCCGCCAGGGACCCCGTGCCCAGGCGCTGGAGCCCGGATCCGGCGTGGTCCTGGTCCGGGTGCGTCATCCGCACCGGAGTCCCGGACGCGGTCCCGGCGGTGCCGGCGGCCGTCGCCGAGGCGGTGCCCGGCAGGACCAGCAGGGTCAGGACGGCGGTCAGGAGTCCGGCCGCACGGGCGAACGCTCGGCTGGGGCCGGTGGGGGTGGTGCCGAGTCTGAACCGCGAGGGGGTGGCTGAAGGCATGGTGCTCCCAGAGGTGTGGAGGGACACTGCGATGCGCTCGGGCCGGGGTGGCCGTGGTTTCGGCCAACGACGGTCGGGGTGGGGCGTCGGAGCTGTGGGCGGCGGTGGGCGGGCGCCGGTCGTGGTGGGGGGTCAGTAGGACCGGGCGCGCTGTCAACTCCTCGGCGTACGGGTTGGGTTGACGCGCGTAAACGTAAGGGATGTGTTGACATGCTCGCAACATCTTCGTGCTTGAGAAAATTTGAATCAGGTACGGCGGATCTTGAGTGGCGTGCGCGGAAACCGGCCAGGAAATGCGGTACGGAAGCCGGTTGGCGGTGAATTGTTCACCTGCGGCTCGACCGGGCGTCACCGGGACGATCCGGTGCATTGGGCGATCGGCCACACGCTGGCCGTCGGCATTCCCCATATCGCAAGGAGCAGGTGTGATGCGCTTCGGATCTCCGTCCCGCCGGGCCTCGGCCCTCGGAGTGGCCCTCGCCGTCTCCGGGGCCGGCGTCGCCGCACTGGCGCCGGCCGCCGCGGCCGCACCCGGTGCTCCGGGCACCCGTCCGTCGTTCTGCGGCCACGACAACCGGAGCACGCCGTTCTCGCGGTACCTCTGCGCCCAGCCCGGTGACCTGCTCGACGTCCGCGTCGGCGACGTGCACCCGACCCAGCCGTCGCTCGGCTACGACGAGGTGTACTACAAGCTGGGCCGCTACACCCTCGGCAAGGACGCGGTCAACAAGAAGTTCGACGACTGGTGCGAGGCCGACGGCCGGTCAACCTCGGCAACCATTGCCACCGGAGCACGACTTGACGACCCGTCGTCGTTCACGTGCGAACTCCCTGTCGGGGCGGAGACGGCGGACAGCGTGGCCGCCATGAAGACCGTCGTCATCGGACCCGGCGGCGAACCGTTCCTCACCGACGGGCACCACACGCTCACCTCCTTCTACGAGACCCCCGACGGCGGGCCCGACCTGCACGTCCGGCTGCGGGTGCAGGCCAACCTGAGCAACCTGCCCCGCCAGGCCTTCTGGGACGAGATGAAGGCGCACAAGTGGGTGTACCTGCGCGACCCCGAGGGCAAGCAGGTCACGGTGAACAAGCTGCCCACCGGCGTGGGCCTGGCCAACTTCACCGACGACAGGTACCGCAGCCTGCTCTACTTCGGCCGCGACATCGGCTACGCGCAGAACGGCCTGCCGTTCCAGGAGTTCTACTGGGGCAGCTGGGTCCGGGACGCCAAGCCGATCGACCTGGCCGGCTGGAACCCGAACGACCTCGACAACTACCTGGCCACCGTCAGATCCCTGACCGGGACGATGACGGCGCTGCCCAAGGGCACGGTCGTCGACAGTGGCTTCACCGCCGCCGAACTCGGCGCGCTGGACCGGTGGAACGACGGCAGCGCGGCCACCAAGGGAGAGTTCAACAAGCTGAGCAAGCCGTACTCCGACACCAAGCCCGGCAAGCTCGCCTACACACTGGAGTACAAGCGGCTGCACGGCCTGGGCTGACACGCCCCGCCGCCGGCTTTCAGGTGTGCGGCACAGGGCGTGGTCGATGAGGTCGCGCAGCGCGTCTTCCTGACGGGCGGCGGTCCGCGGGTCCGCGGAGCGGCTGTGCGCGGAGACGGTGACAGTGCGTCGACCGTCCACGGTTGTCGCTGCTCGGATGACATATCCGAAGCCGCTCCCCCCGTGCCCGAGGTAGCCGCCGCCGCAGGACAGGGGTTTGAACTGCTGCCGTTTGACAGCGGTTGGACGTGTTCTGGTGTGCATGAGTGAGCGTGGTCGCCCACCAGTTGCATCATGACGGTGGCGACGAACGTCTTGGTGATACTGCCCAGACGCAGGTAGCCGTCTTTCGGTACCGGGCGGTGAGTCACCAGGTCCCCGACTCCGGCGCGGGCCGTGACCGTCCCGCGCGGGGTCTCCAGGCGGACCGCCACGGGTGCCGGCCGGATGGACATCACGCCAGGCACCCACCACAGCCACTGGCCTCCCCTGCCTGTTTCCCGCACCGTCGCGCGACTCGCGTACGTGGGTTTCGATAGGCCAACGAGGGCCCCAACCACAGTGGTTGGGGCCCTCGTCAGGTGTCGCGGCTCGACTCAGAGGTGGTTGCCGGGGGTCACCGTGAACGACGCGGGACCGGCGGACAGGTTCACCGTGTACTGGCGCAGGTAGGTGTCCAGGAACGGGGAGCGGGCACCGGCGGTGGCGGTGTCACGGGCCGGGTCGTCCAGCGCCAGCCGGAGCTGCGCGCCCTTGACCTCGATCGTCTGGCCGGACGGCGTGGCACGCCATGAGCCGGTCTGGATGGAGCCGACCTCCACGGCCAGGACATGACCCGCGGCGAGCGTCCAGTCGGTCGCCTTCAGATCGACGCTCATCCGGCCCGAACGCAGCAGGGACACCTGCTCGTCGAACATGACGGCCTTGCCGTTCGGGGCGACGTCGTACAGCTTGAGCATGACGTTGCCCTCACCCTTGGCGGTCAGGGAGAGCTGCGGAGTGCCGGTGAGGCGCACCGACTGTCCGACCGGCTGCGACCACACGAAGAAGCTCGACGTGACCTTGCCGTTCTTCTGCTGCTTCGCAAGACCCCGGGCCAGGCCCTGAGGGGCGGCCTGCTCGGTCGCGGGAGCGTTCTCCATGTCCCACTTGCCGTCGGACGGCTTGGCGAGCGTCTGCGGCGCCGACTCGCCGGACGCGGCCAGGGCCGCGCGGCCGGAGGCGCCGCCGTCGTCCAGGTACGAGCCGTTGCCGAGCGGGAGCGTGACGGACCGCTTCACGACCGGCCAGGTGTCCTGGGCCCGCCAGGCGCCGGTGGAGTCCTCCACGGAGTAGGCCGGGTACTTGACCTTCGGCTTGATGCCCTTGAGGTACTCGTCGTAGTAGGAGAGGGTCTCGTCGTACCAGCCCTCGCGGCCCATGGAGAGGCGCCCGTTACTGGTGCGGTCGCCGCCGCGCACGTGCTCCCACTGGCCGAGCCAACCGCGCTCGGGGCCCACGTGGTTGTCGAGGTACTCCTGCATCTCCTCGGGCTTGGTGTTGTTCTCGATGAAGCCCTGGGTGACGAACAGCGGGGTCTTGGTGCCCTTGGCCATCTTCGCCAGGTCACGGTCGGTCCAGTGCTTGTCCCACTGGTCCGCGATCTTGTACCCGGCCGAGTTCTGGGTGAGGCACTCCGGGTGGGTCTTCTCCCACTGGGCGTTGGCCAGGTAGTGCGGGTCGTCGTCCGCCATCTGGGCGAGCGTGGCGATGGAGTTGTAGGCGTTGGCGGTGCCGGTGACGTTCGGGCGGGGCACTCCGTTGGAGTAGATGTACTGGTACATGTCCCACACCGGCTCCTGGGCGACGACGGCCTTGAGGGCCTTCTGGCTCAGGTTGTTGCCGATCAGGCCCGTGACGGCGTCGTACGACTTCCCGTACATGCCGACCGCGCCCGTGCTCCACGACTGCTTCGCCGCCCAGTCGATCGCCGCCTTGACGTCGGCCTGCTCGCCGGGGCCGCCCCAGTCCAGGCAGCCGGTGGAGCCGCCGAAGCCGCGCAGGTCCACCATGACGAAGGCGTAACCCTGGGCGAACAGGTCGGTGCCTTCTATGAAGTCCTGGAAACGGGACGAGGGGCCGGTGTGCTTCCATCCCTCGGGATCGGTCTGCCCGGAGTGCCCGAAGTAGGGGCCGATCGACAGGATGACGGGCACCTTCGCGCCCGGGGCCAGGCCCTCGGGCAGCAGGACGTCGGCGTGCAGTTCGGTGTCCGAGCCGTCCGAGGACGGGAAGTAGTGCTGCGTCCAGAGCGAGCCCTTCGGGACTCGGTCGTTCTCCTCGTGGGTGACCGCGTCGGTCGCGGTGGCGACCGACGCCGTCCGGCTCTGCTCCGCGGCGGGCTGGTCCGCGGCGCTGGGCGCCGCGGTGGCGGGGCCTGCGAGCGTGGCGGTCAACGCGAAGGTGGTGACGAGGGCCGAGGCGGTCGCGACGGCCGTACGACGTCTGTTCACTTGCTGCTCCCGGAGTGTCTGGTACGGGGCGGTGCAGGTGGTGCGGTGGAGCACGGCCTCTGACCCACCGTCAGAGCGGCGAAGGGCAGACGCATCCATACGGAAAACCGGATCGCGGGAGCGGGCCGAGGCCGTCGGCGTCGGACTCTATGATCACCGTTGAAACGAGTCAACGGGTCCGCGCGTTCTGCGTGTTTCGGATGTGGCACGGACCGGTCCGGCGTGCCCGTGGGCACGCGTACGTGTCGCAGCGCAGCACGGTGTTCCCGTGCTCCCGCCGATTCCCCGCGAGAGTTCGCGCACCGTGCCCACGCTGTTCCTGCTGGCGCGCGCCGTGGAGGACCCGTACCAGGCCGACCGTCGTCCGCGGTCTGTGGGCCGACCTCAAGGTCCCCGCCGTCGGACACCGCCGCTTCCTGCGCGTGGTGCTTCCGATGGCCCCGTGGGTGTTCGGCTCGGCCGCCGTCGCCTACGCGGTCACCGTTCCTAGAGACTGAGCGGGAGTGAGTCCTGGGTCCAGGGCTCGTGCTCAGCCGTGTGCCCCGAACGGTTGTGGGCACGCTGGTCGCCCGCTTTCGCTCCGTGTCCGGGCGGCACGGATCGTGTCCGTGGTCCGGGAATGCGGGGGCGGGGTCCCTCACGTCCTGGGGTGTCCGGTCGGGCCTGGACGGTCCGATGCCCCACACGATCGCTCCGGTCGTGTGGGGGCGGTGCCGTCCGACGCCGGATCGGGCATCCCAGGGCGCGCCTTCCGATCGCCACGGCGGCGGCGTCGTGGCGGGTGGGCTTCCTGTTCTTGGTGGTGAGGGGTTTCTGCCAGTGCTGGGCGCCCCAGCGGCTGGTGTAGGCCGGATCGACGGCGACGACGGTGACGCCGAGCTCGGCGGCCATGGACACCAGCCGTGCGCGGAGCCGGGCGGTGGGCATGCCGGAGATCAGTTTGCGGAACCGTTTGCGGCGGCCGTGTTTCTCCCGGGTCTTCTCCGCGGCGAAGTCGAGGTCCTCGATCGCGAGGGACAGACCGTGCCGCACGGTCCAGTGCAGCAGACGGGTCAGGGCGTGGCGCAGCTGGGCGTCACGGTGCTGTGCGGTGCCGTCCAGCTGGTAGTCGAATCTGCGGGGCGCGCCGACGGGGTTGCCGTGCTGATCCAGGCGCCAGGCGGCCAGATGGTCCGCGTTCATGTCCACCCCGACCAGCCCACCCGCACGGGCCGCCGAGAGCGGCATCGTCGTCACGGGCGCGTTCTGCCAGGAGGCGGTCACGTACCAGCGGTTGCGGCCGGTGTCGTAGTGGATGCGGTAGGCCACGGCACGGTGCGCTGCGACGCGGTCGGCCCACTGCTCGCCCCGGTGGTGGAAACGGACCCGGCAGGCGAGCACATACCGGCCGTGGGGCGCGTTGGCCAGGTCGGCCAGCGCCGCCGGAAGCTTGATGCTCACCTCACCGCCGGGTGTGACGCGGATCGTCTCGTTACCGAACGGTTTCCCGGTCTCGCCGTCGGCCTGCAGGAACCACCGCCCGGCCTGCCACCGCAGCCGCCACTGCGCCTCCGAAAGCCTGGCGGCATCCAGATGGTGCCGGGCGCCCGCCAGCTTCCTGCCGCCGCGCACCACCCGCACCCGCCCGGCCTCCCAGTCGGCCCGCTCACCGTCCAGCCGGTCCTCAAGCAGCTGCAGGCGTCGGGACTTGGCGAACCACTCCTTCCGGGAGCCGTAGCCACCCGGCGCCCCCTTGGCGCCCTTCGCGCCGATGGGCTGGGAGAGCCGATGCGTGATCGTCTCGACGCCCGCTCGCAGATTCTGCATGTGGGCGAGCTGCCCGCGCCGGGCCAGCGCCCACTGATCGTGCGTGGCCTTGGTGATACTGCCCGCCCACCGCGACGACGACTCGCCAGTCAGCGCCCGCTTCCGTCGCGCCCACTGCTCACCGTCGTGAGCCGACCCCGCCGCGCAGCGGGCCTTCAGGTCGCGGGAGGCCAGCGAGCCGAGCAGAGCGCCGACCTGGCGCAGGACCGTCTCGTCCTGCCCGGTCAGGCCCTTGAGACCGGCGCGGATCGCCACCCCGGACGGGCCGGGCACCACGAACGACGCCGCCACCTCACGCAACCCGCCCATGACCCCACCCCCGCCCGATACCGGCCAACCCCTCACCGCACCCAACGACCACCCCCGGCCGAAGGTCACGCATTCGAAACCAGAACTCCCGTCGCCCTGCCACGCACTGCCTTCCCACACCGCGCACCGCAACCGCAAAGCTCACTCACGCACACCAGAACGCACCCAACAGCTGTCAAACGGCAGCAGTTCAAACCCTCGGCACCGGGGCGCTGGTCCAGCCCTTCGCCAAGCGCCTGGACTCGCTCGACTCGGCACGCGGCATCATCGTCTCGATGATCCTCATGGCCTGCGGCATGGCCGTATGCGCGGGGGACGCGGCCGTCCGCTCGCCCTGGCTCGGCCTCGGCGGAGCCGTCCTGCTGGGGGCCGCCTACGGCATCGGGGTCGTCTCCGGCCTGCTGGAGATCCAGCGGATCGTCACCCCGGACGACATGGCCGGCATCACCGGCGTCTACTACGCCCTGTGCTACTCGGGCTTCCTGCTGCCCGCCGTCCTGGCGGCCCTGTCCGCGCTGGCGTCGTACACCGTGATGCTCGCCGTCCTCACCCTCCTCGCCCTGACCAGCCTCGCGGTGATCACCACCTCCTCCCGGCGGACCATCTCCGCACTCGCCCCGGCCGGGACCGGCCCCACCGAGCCCTGCCCGGCCGAGGCTCCGGCCCGCTGAGCCGGGCGTTCCCGCTGAGTCCTGGCGGGCCGAGGTTCCGGTCAGTTGAGTCGAGCCCCCGGCCGGGCCGGCACGGGCGGCTGCGTTCCCGCTCGACCCCCAGCACTTTCGGACACCGGCAGACCCTCACTCCACCGCCAGGACCTCGGCCGACAAGGCACCCGCGGCCTCGGCCGGCGACGTGGCGGCCCCCTCGGACGCGCTCTTTCCGAACGCACGGACGCATGACGGAGCGTCAGCTCTGGGCGTGAGTACCCTTTCGCCGCCGCCCGCAACCAATTCGCACGCAACTGTGCAGTCTGCGTGTGCGTTTCGCTAGGCTTCCCGGCATACCGGCAGATCAGGGGTAACGGAGTGTCGGAACGGCAGCGCACCGAGAGGACCACCATCGTGGACGGACGCGATCGGCTGGGGAAGCCCCTGTACGAGCGCGAGAACGAGGTGACCGCCGCTCAGAAAGCGGTGGACGGGATCTGTGCGGGCGAGGGGAACGGCGAAGGCAGGCGGGGCGGGCTGCTGTTCTTCAGCGCCGCCGCCGGACTGGGCAAGACGACCGTACTGGCCGAGATCCGCCGCATGGCCGCGGCCCGCGGCTGCACCGTGCTGTCCGCCCGGGGCAGCGAGCAGGAGCACACCGTCCCCTTCCACGTCGTACGCCAGTTGCTCCAGCCCGTCCTCGCGGCCTGCACCGAGCCCGAGCGCCGCGACATCTTCGGCGGCTGGTACGAGATCGCCGGACCGGCCGTCGGCCTGTTCGCCCAGAAGACCGATACCGCCGGCCCGGACCCGCAGGGTGTCCGGGACGGACTTGACTGGGTCGTCACGCAGGTGGCCGTGCGCCGCGCACCGGTCGTGATGGTCCTCGACGACGCCCACTGGGGCGACCTGGAGTCCCTTGCCTGGCTCGCCGCCTTCGCGGTGCGGGCACGGGAACTTCCCATCCTGGTGGTCATCGGCTACCGCCCGGACGAGGTGCCCGCCGAGGCGCAGGCGTTCCGCGAACTGGTCGACGGCCGCAGCGCACGCCCGATCCCGCTGCACGCCCTCAGCCCGGAGGCGGTGGCCGGACTGGTGCGGCGCTCGCTCGGAGTGGAGGCCGACGACGTCTTCTGCCGCGAGTGCTGGCTGGTCACCGGCGGCAACCCCTACGAGGCCGTCGAGTTGATCGCCAGGGCCCAGGACCGTGGCCTCGCCCCGGACGCGGAATCGGCCTCCCTGCTCGGCGAACTCGCCGCGAGCGCACGGGGCACCGGTCTGGTCAAGCGCCTGGAGAGGCTCGGCCACGCCGCCGTCCGGCTTGCCTGGGCGGCCGCGGTGCTCGGCACCGAGATCTCCGCGGAGCTGGCCGCGACCGTGGCCGGACTGCCCCCGGCCGAGGCGCAGGCCGCCGTGGACCGGCTGCGGGTCGCCCGCATCCTCACCGGCACCCGCACCCTCGAGTTCATCCACCCGCTCATCGCCACCGCCGTGTACCAGGCCATCCCGCCCACCACGCGCACCGCGCTGCACGGTCAGGCCGCCTGGGCGGTCGCCGACGCCGGCCTGGGCATCACCGCCGCCGCCCGGCACCTGCTGGAGACCCACCCGGAGGGCGACCCGAACACCGTCCGGCAACTGCGCGCCGCCGCCCGCGAGAACCTCCGTCTGGGCGCGCCCGACGCGGCCCGGCGCTGCCTGGAACGCGCGCTGCGCGAACCTCCCGCGCCCGAGGACCGCGCGGGCGTCCTCCACGAACTTGGCTGCTCCGCCCTGCTC
The DNA here is from genome assembly GCF_035917575.1 of Streptomyces sp. NBC_01788. Classification (GTDB taxonomy): domain Bacteria; phylum Actinomycetota; class Actinomycetes; order Streptomycetales; family Streptomycetaceae; genus Streptomyces. The sequence goes on from NZ_CP109090.1 coordinate 6,810,287, forward strand.
ACCGCCCCCGCCACCACGGTCAACCACCTCACCGCCGCGCTGGAACAGCCCTTTCTGGACCCCGAGTTGCGGGAGAACGCCACCTTCCGGCTGGCCCAGGTCTTCGCGCACAACGACGAACTCGCCAAGGCGGCCGCCGTCGCGGGCGCCGAGGTGGCCCGGTCCGCGTCCCCGCGGGCACGGCTGCGCATGCAGGTCGCGCACTACCTGTGGCTGGTCTTCGACGCCCACGAGGAGCAGGCGTCCGACCGCTCCCGCCGGCTCGCACGGCTCGTCGAGCACCTGCCCGGCGAGGCCATCGAGGAGCGGGCCCTGCTGTGCATCCGCACCTGGGACGCCACGCTGCGCGGGGAGCCGGCCACGGACACCCTGGACGTCGCCCGGCGCGCGATGGGCCTCAGCTACACCGACCCGGACTGGGGCTTCGAACTGCCGAGCGTGGCCGCGCTCAGCTACATGTACGCCGACGAGTGCGACCGCGCGGAGGAACTGTTCAGTTCGGCCATCGCCGAGTGCGAGCAGGTCGGCTGGAGCGGCGCCCACCTCTCCTTCGGCTTCACCCTCCTCGGCCTGGTCCGGCTCCGGCGCGGGATGCTCGTCAAGGCGGAGGAGTGCGCCCGTGAGGGAGTGCGCCTGGCCGAGCGGGTCGGCGACCGGGTGCCCGCCCGGTGGTACGCGGTGGGGCTGCTGGTGGACGTCCTGCTGTCCCGGGGCCGCGTGGAGGAGGCGCTGCGGGTCGCGAGGACGTACGACTTCGCGCCTCCGTACCTGAACGCCGTGGTCTTCCCGGACTCCCAGACGGTCTACGGGCGGCTGCTTCTCGCCCGTGGCCTGCGCAAGGAGGCCGAGGCACAACTCACCGCCGCCGGGGCGCGGCTGGATGCCAAGGGCATCGTCAACCCGACCTGGTGCCCCTGGGCGGGACACCTCGCCCTCGCCGTCGCCGAGGAGGACCCCGCGCGCGCCCGCGCCCTCACGGCGAAGATGCTGCGGCGGGCCGAGCGCTACGGCACGCCCACCGCCATCGGCGAGGCGCTGAGCTTCAGCGCGGCGGTGGCCGAGGACGGGCAGTCGCTGCCCCTGCGCGAGCGCGCGGTGGAGATACTGCGCCGATCACCCAGCCGGCACGCGTACGCGGAGGCCCTGATCGACCTCGGCGCCGAACTCGGCCGCGGCGGCGCCACGGACCGGGCGACCGAGCTCCTGCACGAGGGCGTCGAGCTGGCGGAGGAGTGCGGTGCCGACCGCCTCGCCGACCGGGGCCGCGCCGAGGCGGCCGGGGCGAGACTGCGGCTGGGCGGGACACGCCCGTTGGCGCGACGCGGCGCGAGCGCCGCGGAACAGAGCTGAACCGGACTGCAGGAGGGGGGAGTTCTCAGCGTGGGCGGCCCAGACCGGCGTCGCGTGCCCGGACGATGGCCTGGCTGCGCCGGGTGAGGTGCAGTTTGGCGAGGATCGCCGAGACGTTGTTCGCCACGGTCTTGCCGGACAGGTGCAGGCGCCGCCCGATCTCGGCGTTGGACAGCCCGGCCGCGAGATGGTCGAGGATCTCCCGCTCCCGTGCGGTGAGTTCGGGGAACGGGCTGTCCTGCGGCGGCGGCGAAACGAACCACGCACGCAGCCGCCCCGCTGCCGATGACCGGCATGGGGCTCAGCTACATCCTCAGCCCCGTCGACGGAGGCACGTCCTTCGAGGACACCGTGACCGCCTACACCGGCCATCTCGACCAGGCCCGCGTCACCCAGTACCTCGGTGTGCCGTTCCTGGTCCTGCTGATCCCGGCGACGTTCGCCGTGATCTGGGTGTCCCGCCGGGGCGCGCCCCGGCTCACCACCGCCGGCGCGCTCCTCGCACTCCTCGGTCAACTGGCCGGTTTCCCCCTCAACCAGGGCGGCGACCTGCTCGCGTACATGACGGCGAAGCGCGGCCTCGACGCACCGACCGTGGCCGCGCTGCAGAAGGCCCTGGAGGAGGGCCCGTTGGCCCTGACGGGCGGCCTGCTGTTCATCATCGGCATCGTCGTCGGTCTGCTGCTGCTCGGCCTCGCCCTGTGGCGCAGCGGCGCCGCACCGGCCTGGGCGGGCATCGCCCTGGCCCTGGGCGGCTTCACCCATCCCTTCATGCCGGGGCACATCGCGGCCGGCATCGGCCTGCTCGTCGCCGCTGCCGGCTTCGCCGGGGCCGGCTGGGCACTCCTGCGCATGAGCGACGACGACTTCGACCGGGCACCCGGCCGCCCCGCCTGACGACGCCTGGCGGCTGCCCGCTACCGGGGCGTCGGTATCAGGCGCTGCACCGCGGGCGGCGTTGCCGGGATCCGTTCCAGGACGCCGCCCGCGAACACGTCGTACAGGGGCAGCGTCTCCAGGTGCACGTAGCCGATGTGGCAGTCGCACACGGCCAGCGGGCACGCGCGGGGGCGCAGGGCCCGCCGGTAGGAGCCGTCGTACAGGTTGCCCAGCTCCGAGCGGACGAAGTGGCAGCGGCGCACCGTGCCCTCGCCGTCCACCGATATGACCGACTCTCCCGTACGGCAGGGCAGGCCCGCGCTGCGGTGCGGGTGGCGGCTGTACGGGAAGAGCGGGTCCAGGGCCGTCCACCGGTCGGCCTCGGCGTCGGTGTAGGTGTGGCCCTCGGCGGCGTTGACCCACAGGTACACGTGGTCGGGAAGGTCGGCGCGCAGCCGGCGCGCCTGCTCCAGGTGCTCGGGAAGGCCGACGACGCCGACGCTGTGCCGGACACCGCGCGCGGCCAGGTCGTGGCACTTGGCCAGGAAGCGGTCGTACGGCGTCTGCCCGGGGTGGAAGGTGCACCACAGGGCGAGGGAGTCCGGGTCGGCGGTGTCCAGCCAGTCGGTACGGCAACTGAGGTTGGTCTGGATCGCCACCCGCCGGATGTGCGGGAGCCGGCTCAACTCCGCGAGCGTACGCCGGTACCAGGACCGCACCAGGCCCTCGCCCCACGGAGTGAACAGCAGGGAGAGCCGGTCGTCGCGCTGCGCCGCCGCCCAGGTGGCGAAACGCTCCAGCGCGGCGCGGTCCGCGGTGAGTCGGTCGCGGCTGTCCTGGCGCTTGGCGAACGGACAGTACGGGCAGTCGTAGTCGCACGACGCCAGCGGGCCGCGGTAGAGGATCGTCAGGTCCATGCGTGCTCCGTCACTTCGGTTCGTACGCGGCCATGCGTTCGCGCACCGCGGTGGAGAACAACTCGGGCCCCAGCGCGTCGGAGTGGGCGAGCCCCTCCGGGGACAGCCGCAGCAGCTCCGGGCCCGCGGAGCCGTCCAGCCAGCCCCGCTCGCGGAACCGGTCCAGCTCGGTGGCGAAGTCGTCGCCGGGCGCGCTGCCGAAGCGGGCCCGGTAGTCCGCGACGGGCATGCCCTCGGCCTGGAGCAGTGACTGGAGCAGATGGCGGCGCCGGGACTCGTCCGCGGTCATCTCCCAGCCGAAGTCCGCGTGCCGGAAGTCGTCGGCGGCGCGTGCCGTGTAGTCGTCGATGATCCCGCGTATGCGGTGCATGTCGACGGCGTAGTCGAAGGAGTAGTGCAGTGCGGAGGTGTACGAGCGGGAGCCGCAGCCGAGGCCGACCATGCCGTCGCTCTGGCACGCGTAGTCCTCGCCGCCGGTGGCGGGGGCGTCCGCGCGGCGGAACATCCGCATCGACACCTGCTGGTAGCCCCGCGCGAGCAGGTGGTCGCGGCCGTGGCGGTACAGCCGCAGCCGCTGCTCGTCCCAGTCGGCGTCACCGCCGGGCGCCGAGCCGCGGTGCCGGCCGAGACCGGTGAGCGGTCGCACGTAGAGGGGGTAGAGGTACAGCTCCTCCGGCCGCCAGGCGAGGGCGGCGTCGAGGGAACGGGTCCAGGACTGCTCGGTCTGGCCGTCGATGCCGTAGATCAGGTCGATGTTGAGGACGGGGACGCCTGCGTCGCGGATCCGGGCGAGGGCCGTTTCGACGTCCGCCCGGCGCTGGGGGCGTACGGCCGTCCGCGCCTCGGAGTCGACGAAGCTCTGCACGCCCAGGCTCAGCCGCGTGGTGCCGCGGGCGGCCAGCACCGCCAGCCGGTCGGCGGTCGCCGTGGCGGGCGAGGCCTCCACCGACAGCGGGATCGCGGCGAGGTCGGCGCCCAGACCGTTCTCGGCCAGATCGCACAGCCGCTCCAGCTCGTCCGCCTCGAGGAACGTCGGAGTGCCGCCGCCGAAGGACGCGTTGGCGTACCGCGCCCCGTCGCCCAGCGCCTCGCGCACCGCGGCCGCCTGCCGTTCCATCGCGTCCAGGTAGGCCGTGGTCAGGCCGTCCGGCGCCCCGATCCGGGTGAAGAGATTGCAGAAGCCGCAGCGGACCTCGCAGAACGGGATGTGGAGGTAGAGCGAGAGCGCGTCCTTGGGCTCGTCCGCCCACAGCGCGCGCAGGGAAGCCCGCTCCCGGACGAGGGGGCGGTACGCGGTCTTGTGCGGATACGCGTAGACGTACTGCTGGTACGGGCGGACGGCGCTGGGCACGGCCACCGCTTCGGCGCTGGTGACGGTCAAGGTCATCGGTCTCCGTCGACGAGGAAGTGGGCGTAGGGCACGGTCCATACGACGTCATGGCCGATGCGGTGGCCGCTGTAGCCGTCCTCGCCGTACGCCGTGCCGTGGTCGGAGCAGACGACGGCCAAGCACGGACGGCGGCCGGCGACGGCGGCCAGCAGCCGTCCCATGTGCCGGTCGACGTACTCGAGCGCCGCGGCGTGGGTGGCCCGCGTGTCACCCGCCTCGCGGGTGGCCCCGGGGAGGTGGAACCAGTTCGGCTGGTGCAGGGCCGACACGTTCGTGAAGAGGAACAGCCGCTGATCCTGGGGGAGTTCCGCGACGACTCGCTCCGCGCAGTCCACCTGGGCCTCGAACGACGTGGGTGAGGTCACCCCGAACTCCGGCCGCCAGTGGCTGTCCTGGAACATCCCCGGCAGGACGGAGCCCAGCGGTCCCTGCTTGTTGAAGAAACCCACGCCGCCGATGCACACGGTGCGGTAGCCCACCGCGGCCAGGCCCGAGACCAGGTCGGGGGTGTCGTAGACGAAGGTGCCGTTCGCGGTGGTCTCACTGCCCGCGAAACGGGCGGCGAAGAGCCGAGGATGCGGACCCGGCGCGGCCGGCGTCGGCAGGAAGCCCGCGAACATCGCCTGGTGGGAGGCGTAGGTGAAGCTGCCGGGGGCGTGCCGGCGCTCCCAGGCGCCGCCTGGCAGATGCCGGGCCAGATTCGGAATGCGTCCGGCCGCCGCCAACTCCTGTGCCACGTCGTAGCGGAGGGTGTCGAGCGTGACGAACAGGATGTCGTGGCTTCCCACGATGTCGTTCATGTCAAGCGTTGGGGTCATGGTGGTGCTCCTTGCGTTGTGCTCGCCGTGCGGTGGCCGGGGCCGGGGCCGGGTCCGGGGCCGGTGCGGTGGCCGGTGCGGGCGTCCGTCCGGCGGCCTGCGCGGCGTCTGGTGCGTCGGTCCGTGCGGCGTTCCGTATGACGGCTGGTGCGGGGGCCGTTGCCGAGGTCCGTGTGGCCCGTGCGGCTGCCCGCGCGACGGCCGGTGCTGCCGCGACCTGTGCGGCGTAGGTGTCCAGGCCCTCGGCGCCACTGCCCGGCAGGCCGGTGAGGCGGGGCAGGAGGTCCCCGAAGGCGTTCACCTCGCCGACCGTGAAGCGGCGCCAGGCCGTCGCCGGCAGGATGTCCACGCCGACGCACAGGGTGCCCGGGAAGCACGCGGCCGCCCGTTCGGCCATGTCCAGCACGTCCGTGAAACGGCCTCCCGCGGTCCGGATCGCCGCACGTACCGCGTCCAGGTCGCCGCGGGCGCCACCGAGGTGCAGATTCGTCATGGGATGCGGGCTGGTCCGTACCACGGCATGCGTGGCGCGCCCGGCCACCACGACCACCCGCAGGTCGGTGGCCCGGCCGCCCTGTGAGGCCTTCGGCAGCCACCGCTCGACATGGAGCCCGTCAGGGGCCAGCGCGTCGACGAGGGCGGCGACCGCTGGCTCCGTGGTGTAGTGGCGCACCCGGAGGGAGTTGTGGAGGCGGCCGTCGGCCGTGGTCTCCACGGAGGTCGTCGCCCTGACCCGGCCCGGACCCGCCAGCGTCAGCGCCACGACACCGGAGGCCGACGACCCGTGCGCCGGCTTCACGAACGCACGTGAGATCCGGGCCGCCTTCAGTTGCTCCCGGAGACCGTCCGGCCCGGACCAGCCACCGACCGGACCCGTCAGCGCCGGAGGCAGCGGCACGCCCGCGGCGGCGAGCCGGGCATGGCAGCGCCGCTTGTCGAACATGACCGCGATGTCCTCCGGGTCGGCGGCGGTCACCGCGCCCGCGTGCCGCGCCGCGGCGGTCAGCTCCCGGACCGTGGCGGTGAACCGGCGGTGCCACAGAGCCGTCCCCTCGACCCGGGTGGGGTCGTCGGTGTCCCGCAGCAACCGGTCGACCTCGGCGTCCTCGCCGGGGGAGTCGATCCGCACCAGCTCACCCCGCGAGAAGGCGTACCGTCCATGCAGCACGTCCCGCCACGCCAGCACACGGGGTACCGGGTGGCCGGCCGCGCGAACGGCGTCGGCGAACATCGTCGTCCGCCGGTTCTCGGGATTGCCGACGACGGCGAACCGCAGGCCGGCGGCGGGCGCCGGGCTACTCGGAGACCGCGACATACCGCCACTCCTCGTCCCCCCAGCTGTCCGGAGTCCGGTGGTCCGACAGATCCACCTCGGTACCGCTGGAGTCGAAGGCCCCGCGGATCCGATCGGTCATGGACTCGCTCAGGAAGTGGTGGTGCAGGTCGAGCCGGGTCAGATGAGTGAGCGGCTGACCACCGAGCAGCGAGGCCGCGCCGTCGTCGGTGAGCGCGCCCAGCGACAGGTCGAGCGACGTCAGCTGCGCGACGACGGGAGCCCCGGCGACGGCGGCGGCGACCTCGTCCTGGATCTCACTGTTGCGCAGGCCGAGATGGCGCAGCGCCGGGAAACGTCCCCCGGCCAGGATCGGGGCGAGGTCGGCGGCCCCCGAGTCGCCGCCGTATGCCTCCACGCCGAGCCACATGTCGAGGTGCTCCAGGGCGGGGAACTCGCCGGCCGCGACACCGCGTACGACCTCGCCGGGCAGGCCGCCGGCCTCGAAGCGGAGCCTGCGCAGGTGCTCGTGGCGGACCGCCGGGAAACGCAGCCCGGTGCCGCCGCGGATCCCGAACTCCTCCAGCAGCGGATACGCGTCGAGGACCGGCGTGACATCGGACTGCTCGATCCAGGAGATCTCCGACTCCTCCATCTCCAGGTCCCCGATGAACACGGCCCGGAGCGCGGTCAGCCGGGCACGGGCGTCCACGAGACGCCGAACGATGCTGCTGGAGTCGTTTTCGTACGCCTCACCCCACTGGCCCACGATGACGGCCCGCACCCCGGCGGGGTCGACGGAGTCGAGGAAGCGGTCCCACAGCTCACCGAAGTTCTCCTGTGGCGGGTCCGCGTACGGCTCGACGGCCAGCCGCCAGGCCGCGGCGTCCGCCTCCGGCAGCTCCCGCTTCCCCGCGAACTGCGCGAAGTCGAAGGCCGGGAGGCCGTGCAGTTCCTTCAGATGCTCGACGTGGGACATGACGCTGGCCTCCTGGGGCTTTCACGCATTGCGTTGTTCGCGAAGAGTTGTACCAAGCGGCTCTGACATCGGCGGCCTCGGGCCGGGCCGGGAGCTGTGCTGTGAGGCGTTGTCAGACCCCCCACGTAGCGTCGTGGACATCGGTCGGTGAGGTGCCGACGGGGAAGGGAGACCTGCATGTACCGGCAGGGGGATGTCCTGATCGTGCGCGTGGCGGAGGCGGCCGTGCCGCCGGGCACGGACCGGCTGCCGCACCAGCCGAGGGACGCGCGGGGGAGGCTCGTCCTGGCTCTCGGCGAGGTCACCGGACACGCTCACGCGGTGATCGGACCGGGGACGCTGGTCAGGGAGGCGGGACCGTTCGGAGCGTCCTACCTCCATCTCCCGGACGGTGGACGGGTGGTGCACGAGGAACACGCGGCGATACCGCTGCCCAAGGGCTGGTACCGCGTGGTGCGGCAGCGGGAGTACGCGCCCGGCGCGGTGCGCGTCGTGGCGGACTGAGACAGCGCACTGAAGTGGCGTACCGAAGCGGCGAGCTGAAGCGGCACGTGGAGACAGCGGATTGAAGCGGCGCGTTCGGACAGCGCCGTGAGACGGCCGGACTGGGACAGCGAAGAGCGGAACGATGACGACACCGACGAAAACCGTGAGCGAGACCGGGCACGACACCGCGCACGAGACGACCGTGCAGGTGGACGCGACGGCGATGTGGCGCGAGGTGGCGGCGGCGACCGGCCCCGCCGATCGCCCGGCCGCCGAGGAGGGAGTGCGCCTGGCCTACAGGCTGGCGGGTCTGCCGGAGCCGGAGCACATCATCTGGGCGGGTTCGCCCAGCGAGGGCGTGGCGGTGGTCGCGCGGCTCACGGCGGAGGGAACGGCCGGCCGCACCGTCCGCGACGCGGTGCGCACCCGGCCCTGGGCGGCCGCGCGGAAGCGCGTCCTCGACCGGCTCGGACCGGCCGGCTGGGCCGCGCACTGGGCCCTGACGGGCGCCCAACTGTGGGACGGCACGGTCGCGCTGACCGATCGCATACGCACCGGTGTGGTCGAGGCCTCGACCACCGCGCCCGAGGACGAGCAGGCCGTCCGGCTCGTCCTGCTCGACGCGGTCCTCGGCCAGCACGACGCGGCCTGGCTGGCGGCCTTCGACGGCCAGGAAGGCGCGGAGGCACTCGACGGAATCGCCGCGGTCGCCCGCGCAGCGGGCTGGTGGTGGCCGTACGAGAGAGCCGCGGTCGTCTGCGAACGCCCCGTGGAGCTGCACCGGGACGAGGCCGGCCGGCTCGACCGCGGGGACGGACCGGCGCTCGCCTTCCCCGACGGGTTCGCGCTGCACGCCTGGCGCGGTATGCCGATACCCGCCGAATTCCTCGCCGAGCTCGGAGAGTTGACCCCGGCGCGCATACGCGAGGAGGAGAACGCCGAGCTGCGTCGCGTGATGCTGGAGCACTACGGCTACGAGCGCTACCTGGAGGATTCCGGCGCCGAACCCGTGCAGCGCGACAAGGCGGGTGTGCTGTGGCGCATCGAACTGGAGGGTGACGAGCCGCTGGTGATGGTCGAGGTGGTCAACTCCACGCCGGAGCCCGACGGCACCCACCGCACGTACTGGCTGCGGGTACCGCCGAACACCCGGACCGCCCGGCAGGGAGTCGCCTGGACCTTCGGTCTCGAGGAGACCGACTACGTGCCGGAGCGGGAGACCTGAGCCCCGGGTCGGCACCGTTGGAGAGTACGACGCCGGTCCTGTCCAGGGTCCAACGTCCCTCCCACCCAGGGACGTTGGGTCATTTGCCCCTAATGCCATACTGACCTGCGGTTTCAGTGGACGGATCGTCCCTTGTTCCCGTCGTATCCCCCCACCGTTCCTCACACTGTTCTTCAGGAGACCGCCCATGCCTCGACCCATCCGCCGGCTTCCGGGCAGCGCGCCGGACCGCCCGGCCCGGCGCGCTTCGGCCCGGGCCGTCGCCCCGGGCGCGGCCGGACCGGACGCCATGCGACTGACCGCCGTCGGACGTGAGGCACGGAGGGGACGCTGATCATGAGCGCGGAAGACGGCAACTACCACGCACTCCTCGCCCGGCACGACGCGATGCGACTACGTCGGCAGATGCTCTCCTCCGGAGCTTTCCCAGGCGCGGGCGGCGGCAGCGCCAGCGGCCTCCGCGGCCCGGCCGGGCAGCCGTACGACGGGGTCGCCGACCAGCGGACGATCATGCGCGATCTGGACCTGGTGGCCCCGTTCGAAGAGCTGATCGCCCACCTCTACCAGGCACTGTTCACCCGGCACCCCTCGCTGCGATCGCTCTTCCCCGCCGAGATGGCGTTCCAGCAGGCCCACCTGGCACGGGCGTTCTGGTATCTGCTCGAACACCTGGACAGGCCCGAGCAGATCACCGCGACGTTCACCCAACTGGGCCGTGACCACCGAAAGCTCGGCGTGCGCCCGGCACAGTACGCGGCCTTCGAAACGGCGCTCTGCGAGGCGCTGCGCATACGCGCCGGCGAACACTGGACCGGGGAACTCGAGCAGGCCTGGGTCCGGATGGTGCGCTTCGGGATCACGGCCATGGTGCAGGGCGCGGAGGCGGCACTGCACGAGCCGCCCTGCTGGGAGGCCACGGTGACGGCCCACCGGCTGTGCGGCCCGGACCTCGCGGTGCTCCGGGTAAGGCCGCGCGAGACCTTCCGGTATCGGGCAGGGCAGTTCACCGCGCTGGAGTCCGCGCGCCTGCCGCACACCTGGCGCCCGTACTACCTGGCAGGCGAGCCCGGCCGGGACGGCGATCTGGAGTTCCATGTCCGCCGCACCGGCCCCGGCGGCGTGAGTGAGGCCCTGGTGCGCCACACCACGGCCGGCGACCGGATACGGCTCGGTCCCCCCAAGGGGAACCTGGCACTCGGCGAGGAGCCGGCGGGCGAACTCCATCTGGTCGCCTGGGACACCGGCTGGGCCGCGATGAAGGCACTGCTCCAGGAGCTGGAAGGCCGCCTGCGCCCGGCGTCCGAACACCGGGCGGGCCGGGTGCGGCTCTTCCTGGGCGCCGACGGGCTGTCCAGCCTGTACGACACCGAGTACCTGACGGGGTTCGAACGGAGCCGCCCGTGGCTGACGGTGGTCCCGGTGACGGGCGGGACGCCGGGGGAGGGCGCGTACGACCACTTGGCCCGCGCGGTGACCCGGAGCCGTCCCTCGGCGGCCGGTCGCGCACTGCTCGCGGGGCCGCCTGCGATGGTGCAGACGGTGACAGCCGCGCTCACCCGCGCCGGACTGCCCGCCGAACACGTCCGCCACGACCCGCTGCCGGCCGGCCCGCGTGACCTGCCCGGCCCGGCGGGGTCCTTCGGTTCGGCCGGTCCCCGGATGTTCCAGGGGCAGTCGGTCCCGGCGTGACCGACCAGCGTGGCGGTGGCCGCCTTCTCCCGGAGGAGACCGGCGACTGACTGAGGCACGCACACGCGAGAGCCCTGCCAACCGAAAGGAATCGGGAGGGCTTTCGTGCCGCCCGCACGGCTGGCAACATGATCCGCCGACGGGTGCGAATGTCATGTTCGAGTCAGTCGGTCCTTCGATTCGGTGGGGCCCAGGCTTCCAGGCGGTTGCGGATGAAGAAGAGACTGTGCGGTGCCGGTGTTGCCCTCGGCGTCCTCGTCACCATGGGGGCACTCCCGGCGCAGGCATCCCCGGCCACACAGCCGGTTCGACAGGCCCAGACCCTGCCACTGGGGCCGTCCGACCTCTCCGAGACCCGCACGACGACAACCCTCCAGCCGGGTGTCACCCTCACCCGCATCGTGCGAGGTGCCCCCGACTCGGCACTGCGCTGGACGGTCGAGGTGTCCATTCCAGGCGGTGAGACCTCACCGGACCCCGACGCACCGCCGACCGCCCTCAAGGACAGGGCGAGCGCCGACGAACTGGCCGCCGGTCTGAAGCGCGACGGCTTCCAGGCCCGGGTCGAGCAGGTGACGACGTCGAGGACCGCCGACTACGCCGGCGGCACGCTCGGATGGCGGGTCCGGGTCGGTTCGTTCGACGCGCAGTCCGACGCGGCCTCCGAACAAGCGCGGCTGAAGGCGGCCGGGTACGCGGGATCGGCGGTGTACACCGGCTGGGACGGCGACCGCACGGACAGGGGCCCCTGGCGCGTCGACGTGCTCACCATCGACCCGCGCCGTTTCCACGGAAGCCTGGAGGCGTCCTACGGCCCCGACCTGGAGAATCGCGAGACGACCAGCGAGCTGTCGAACGCAGCCGGCGCGACCGCGGCGGTCAACGCCGGGTTCTTCGTCCTCGACCCCCTCGCGGGCGCACCGGGCGACCCGGCCGGCGTCGGTGTCTACGACGGTCGCCTGCTGAGCGAACCGGTCAGTGGACGCCCCGGCCTCGTCACGCACACCAACGGCCGCCGGACCGAGATCACCCGCTTCACCTGGCAAGGACGCGTCACCGGCCGGGGCACCTCGCTGAGCCTGAGCGGCGTCAACCGCGTACCAGGCCTCATCAGGAACTGCGGCGGCGGCGCACACGACATCCCGACCGCGCTCCCGCTGCACGACGTGACCTGCACCAGCACCGACGAACTCGTCGCCTTCACCACCGACTTCGGGAAACGGACCCCCGCAGGCGAGGGACTCGAAGCCGTCCTGGACGCCCACGACCGGGTTGTGGAACTGCGCACGCCACGCGGTGGACCGCTGCCGGCCGGCGGCAGGTCCGTGCAGGCGACCGGTCGGCGCGTCGCCGAGCTGACCGCCCTCGCACGGGTCGGTGACCACCTGAACATCAAGGCCGCACTGCTGGACGGACGCGGACACCCGGTCACGCCCTCACCCGGGACCGACATCGTGAACGGCGGCCCCGAACTGGTCCGCGACGGCCGGCTCCACGTCACACCGGCCACCGACGGCATGGTGCGTCCGGGCGACCCGAGCTTCTACTACGGCTGGGTGCACAAGCGGAACCCGCGCACGGTGGCCGGAGTGGACACCGCCGGACGGACCGTGCTCGTCACCGCCGACGGACGCAGCACCGGCGCGCTCGGGCTCAGCATCACCGAGAGCGCCGAGATCGCCAAGTCACTCGGACTGCGCGACGCGATCAACCTGGACGGCGGCGGATCCACCACCATGGTGATCGGCGGCAAGGTGCTCAACCAGCCGTCCGACGCCACCGGCGAACGCCCCGTCGGAGACGCCCTGCTGATCCTGCCCCGCAGGAGTTGACCCCACCCGGTCGAAGAACGCTCGAGCCGCGACGAGACACAGGGAGCCGCGATGCCCCTTCGAACCTTCCTTCCGATGCTGCTGGGCGCCCTGCGCGTCGACGGCTGACATGCTTTCCGTCAAGCACACGGTGGTCGTCGAACAGGTCCCCTACCCCTGGCTCGTCGACGCCGTCACCGTGATCCGCACCCTGGTGGAGGAGAGCCGGGTGGACGAACAAGGGCTCGTACTGTCCGACGGCCAGGTGGTACCGGACATCCGACTGACCCGAGGGCTGCACCTGCGACCCGGCTCGGTCTACGTGATCGAGAACGGGGCCGGCGAGGGGAAGGTGGCAGCGGACGCGGCAGGCACCAGCAGGGACAAGGCGGCCGACCCGAGCGACACCGCACGGATCACCGTCAGGGAATGGGACCACCGCCGAGCAGTCCACCTCGAACTCGCCGTCACCGAGGACGACATGGCCATCGAACTGGATGGAACGCTGAAGAGTCCGGACCGCCCGGCCCTGGTCGAGATCGCCGGCCGGACACGAGGCGGCGCGGCACCACTCAAGCTGTTCGAGATGGCGGGCCGCGCCCGGCTGCGGCTGGACGACTGGTGGCCCGCCGCGGACAGCGACCGCATCCCATCCTCCGCTCCGGCCTCGGCCAGGCTCGACCACCGCTGGGTCCGGGCGGACGTGCGGGCGGTACCCCGGCCGTCCCAGCACGACGGCAGATGGGACCTGCTGATCACGGTCTCCCTACGCGGCCGCCGGCTCCTGCGACCGCTGGCCGCCGTCGTCCTCACCATCGCCGCCCGCCGGATACGCCGAGCCGTCGTACGGGCCGTCGACGACCTGGCCGCACAATGGAACGATCGCGTGCCGCGCCTGGTGGCCATGAACGCCGACCAGCTGAGAGAGGCCCTCCTGCGCGCGCAGTGAAGGAGTTGGCGTACACGTGAGGACATCTTTGCCCCATGTGTACCATGTCAACCACTTTTCCGTTGATGCGAAAACAGGCGCCGTGTACGGTGGCTGCATGACGGACAACGCCGCCCCACCAGCCGGTCCTCTCGTCACCGGCTCCGAGATCGCGCGGCTCGCGGGTGTCACCCGGGCCGCGGTCTCCAACTGGCGTCGGCGGTACGACGACTTCCCCGCACCGACGGGCGGAAGCGTCAACAGTCCGCTCTTCGATCTCGCCGAGGTCAAGACCTGGCTGGACAAGCAGCGCAAGGGCCAGGACCTCTCGGAGGAAGTGCAACTCTGGCAGGTGCTGCGCGGAGCGTACGGCGACGACATGGTCACCGCGCTCGCCGACGTCGCCACGGTACTCGCCGGCGCCCGTAGGAAGCGGCCGGAAGCCCTGCCGAAGGACGCCGTCACCCTGGCCCGGAGCCTGGCGGACAGCGGTTCGCCCGGCGAGGTGGTGGACGCCCTCGCCGAACGCTTCACCGACTCCGTGCGCAGGGCCGGCTCGGACCAGGTCACCTCGCCTCGCATCGTCCGCGCCGTACGGCACCTGGCCGGCGAAGTGGCGGACGACACGACCGTCCTCGATCCGGCCTGCGGCATCGGCACCCTGCTGCTCGCCGTCGGGCCCGAGCGGGGACCGCGGCGGACCGGACAGGAGGTGGACGCCCGCAGCGCCCGTTTCGCGCAACTGCGCGCCGATCTCGCCGGACGGACGGGCGCCGACATCACCGCCGGGGACTCCCTGCGCGAAGACCGGTGGAGTGACCTCAAAGCCGATCTGGTCGTCTGCGACCCTCCGGTGGGCGACACCGACTGGGGGCGTGAGGAACTCCTGCTCGACCCAAGGTGGGAACTCGGCACCCCGTCCCGGGCGGAAGGCGAGCTCGCCTGGCTGCAGCACGCGTACGCGCACACCGCTCCAGGTGGCCGGGTCATCATGGTCATGCCTGCCTCGGTGGCCTACCGCAAGGCCGGCCGCCGCATCCGCGCCGAACTCGTACGCCGAGGCATCCTCACCCAGGTCACGGCCCTGCCGCCCGGCTCGGCCGTCTCGCACGCGCTCCCGGTGCACATCTGGCAACTGCACCGGCCGCTCTCCCTCGGCGACGCGGCCACCAGCGTCCGTATGGTGGACCTGACCCGGAACGATCCGGACGGTGCCTTGGACCCACGGCCGGACCAGACGACGGACGTCTCTCTCATCGAACTGCTCGACGACGTCGTGGATCTGACCCCCGGCCGCTATGTGCGCGAGTCCCACCGCGACTACGTGGCCGAGTACCAGCAACTGCGGAGCGAGCTGGCGGAACAGGTCGGCATACTCGCCGAACTTCTCCCGGCTCTGGGTGCCGGGGGACGCCTGAGCTCCCCTGACGGCCCCTCCGTCAGCGTCACCGACCTCGCCCGGGCCGGTCTCGTCGAGTACGGCGGCGCCGAGCCTGTGTCGATCAGCGATCAGCTCGACACCGACTTCCTCCAGGGGTTCCTGCGCAGCGCGGCCAACACGCGCCGGTCCACCAGCGCCAGCGGAACGTTCCGCCTCGACGGCAAGGGCGCCCGCGTCCCTCAGATGGACATCGCCGAGCAGCGCCGGTACGGAGCCGCGTTCCGTGGCCTTCAGGAGTTCGAGGAACGGGCGAGAAGGATCGCCGAACTGAGCCGCGACGCCGCCGCCCTGGCCCGCGACGGCCTCGCCAACGGCGCCCTGGAGCCAAACGGCTGAGCCCCCTCAGCGCAGGCACCGCTCCCGCATCAGACAGGAGCGGTGCTTCGGCGTGCCGCGAGAACGGTTCCGCACTCACCGTCGCTGACGACCCGGATCCGATCGTACGCATGCCGGTGTTCACGGGGTTCACCACAAGCATGACTGCGACCCATGTACACGCTTGATCCAAGCGGTTCGATGTGTTGACACAATCAACGGAGGGCTCGTACTGTCATTCGTGAGCCTCCGCTCGCTGACAGTCGGCGGGGGCGCGCCGTGATCCACACAGCTCTGTCCTTGGGGGGGGGACCATGCACGCCCGTACCAGAATCGCCGCCGCCCTCGTCGCCGTCGCCGTCGGCGCGCTCACCATCACCGCCTGCGACACCGGCAACACCGTCGTCGACAAGCCGAAGGAGCACGCCGCGGCCAAGGCGGACAGCGGCAAGGACGCCAAGAAGGGGAAGTCTTCCGACGCCGCCAAGGTTGGCGACACCCTCACCCTGAAGGGCTTCGAGAAGGGCAGCCAACTCGACGTCACGGTCGTCAAGATCGCCGACCCCGGCAAGCCGGCCGACGAGTTCACCGAGCCCGACGCCGGCAAGCGCTTCGTCGGCGTGCAGTTCCAGCTCGTCAACACCGGTAAGGCGGTCTACAGCGACAGCCCGTCCAACGGTGCCCAGGTCGCCGACAGCGAGGGCCAGCAGTTCGACTCCACCTTCGCGGACATCACAGCCGGCCCGTCCATGTCCTCCAGCCTGAAGCTCAAGCCCGGCGCCAAGGGCCTCGGCTGGATCGTCTTCGAAGTCCCCAAGGCCTCCAAGCTCGACGCCGTCCAGTTCACCATGGACTCCGGCTTCGCCGACCAGACGGGCGAATGGAAGCTGAAGTAGCCACGGCATGAGGCCGTGTCGCTGGCGGCTGCACCGCCTCACGGGCCACCCCCTCACCTCAGGCTGCGGACCACGGTTGCCACGGGCGCGTCAGGCCGGCCGGGTCCTGGTGGGCCCAGGGCCCGGCCGGCGCCGTCAGACGTCGCTGTCATGACCTCGTGAGCAGAGACTCCAAGGCCGTCGCCGTAGCCGGATGCCGAGTCGTCAGCGCTGCGCCCGAAGGTGCCGCACTGGACACGGCCCAAGAGCCCTCGCAGCCCAGCAGTTCCGCCACCGCGTCGCAGGTCGCCGGGTGGGCCGTGAGCAGTGCGGCGCCCTGGCGGCCGGGCACTCCGGGCAGCGCACGGCGGGTGGCAGGCGGGGCAGGGGGTGTTCGCCACGGGGGTATCCACGTGTCCAGGGTCGCCAGCCGGCCCGGGAAGACGCGGCCGGCCTCGCGGATCAGCAGCGGGGCCAGCTCCGCGGCGCCGGAGCGCAACGTGGTGATGAGCAGCGGCAGCCACGGCAGCAGCACCGCGTCGGGCAACCGGCCGAACGCGTTCGACACCGCCTCGACGACCACGTCCGCCAGCCCCGGCACCGGCTCCAGCGCGTGGACGAAGCCGCTGAGGTAACGGGGATAGGCGGGCACCACCAGCGGATTGTCCAGCAACGCGTCGCACCGGTGCCGCAGCTCGGCCCGGGACAGCGTGCCGAGTTGCACCTGCGCCGCCCACAACAGGGCCGTCTTCGACGGCTCCTCGGGATGCGACTGGGCGACCGCCAGCTCCAGTTGGGCCCGGTCGCAGCCCAGCGACAGTGCGAGGCTCTCCATGCTGAACAGGAAGCCGAGCATCGCCGCGACCTGCCCGGCCGTCGCGTCCTCGTCCCCGAACGCCACCGGCAGCAGCGTGCAGTAGTGGGCGTAACCGGTCTTGACGAACGACTTGATCCACGCCGGCAGCGCCGGTTCGCTGGTGCGGTAGTACGCCAGCAGCCCGCGCAATCGGCGCAGCACCTCCGGCGCGCCGTCGACGCTGCGCTCGGTGGCGAGCAACTTCAGTGCTTGCGTGCCGAGTTCGTCGGCGAGGCGGCGGCTGCGCAGGTACAGGACCGCGTCCTCGACCGCGGCCAGCACGGTCGCGGTCGTGGCCTGCGGGCCGTACGCGTCGCGCCGCAGCCGCTGCTCCAGGACCTGCTCGATGCTGACACCCTCGTAACCGAGCTCGATGAGGGCCCGCTGGTGCGTGCCGAGCGCCAGGTCCCAGGACTCCTGGATGGAACGCTCACCGAGCCGCCTCTCGCCCATGATGGGCCGGGCCGCGCCGTGCGGCATCAGGCGCCGCAGCATCCACAAAACGTCGGAGCAGGACCGGAGTTCCGACCGGGATGCCATGTCCAGCAGGGCCCGTTGCACGCCACGCTGCTGCAGCTTCAACCCGAGCGGCGCCAGCCGGTCGTGCACGTCGCGGGCGAGCGGCGGCAGCGCGTCGTAGCCGACCTGGCCGATCCGGTCGCCGCCCATCATGATCTCGACGAGGCGCCGCACGTCCCGCCGCCCCGGCACGGAGTCCTTCTCGATACAGGTGACCGCCGCGTCCTGGAAGTCGTACGGCGTCGGCTTGGCCCGGTCCCGCATCCCGGCGAGCAGGACCGACGTCTCGAACACCGCGATGGCGTCCGCGGTGGAGGCGAGGTAGCCGTTGCGCCGGGCCGCGCGCACGATGTCCACCGACCAGCCGAGCAGTTCGGCCTCGTCCAGGCCGTCGAGCACGGGCGGCCTGCGCAGGAAGCCGGACAGCCGGTCCGCGGCGGCGGACTCCGGTGCCGGGACGACGGCTTGGGCTCCCCGGGTCTTCGCCGCCGGGGCCTTCTTCGCCGAGGGCTTCTTCGTGCCCGCCTGGCCCGCCAGCCGGTACGGCCGCACACGGGTGCGCTTCAGGCTCTTCGCCCACTCCGTCGAGGCGATCGACACCGAGCCGGCGGCAAGACCGAACTGCGCCTCGATCGCCGCATGGCTGGACGGGATCAGCCCGTACTGCCAAGTGGTCGCCGTGCGCGGGGAGATCGCGAACGTGCCGGTGCCGTGCGCGCCGAACTCCTCGACGCGGCTGACCGCGTGGAACGCCCCGCACACGTACAGGCAGTCCGCCGGATCGGTCCCGGACGACGCGAGATGCTCACGCATCCGGGTCCACATGTACCGTTCGCGGTCCTCGTCCACGCGGACCCGGGCGCCGTCGCCCGGAGCGAGGCGCCGGAACAGGCTGCCGATGAGGAACATCACCTGGCGGTAGGTGTCGTGGTCGGCGGCGCTGTCGCCGAGCGGCACCTCGACGTACTGGTGCCACCACTCCGACCAGTGCCGCACCTTGCCGTGGCGCAGCAGGTGCTCCTCCAGCTCGGCGAAGCGCGGCCGGAGGTCGCCGAGTTCGACACCCACGGCCTCGCCGTGCAGCGCGGCCTCGGCAGGAGCGTCGGTGTCGTCCGCCGTGGCCTCCTCCGTCTGTTCGCCCCCGGTGTCCCACTGGAAGACGTGGTCCGCGGACCGGTCCACGAGGACCAGCTCCACACCCGGGGTGTCCAGGGCGTACGCGATGGCCTGGTACTCGGCGGACGCCTCGGTGATGGGCGCGACGACCGACAGCGGTGCCCAGTCCTGGGGGAAGCCGTCCACGTCACCGGCGAACGCCTGCAGCGCCACCGGCAGCCGGCAGTTGCGCAGTTCGGTCAGCAGAGGTGCCATGTCCTCGCACAGCTCCAGGTAGACCACCTTGGGCTGTTTCTCGCGCAGCCGGCGGGCCATGGCGGTCGCCGAGGCGGGCGAGTGATGGCAGACGGGGAAGATCTCCAGCGGCTCGCGCACCGCCCGGTCGACGTCGTCGACCATGCCGAGGAGGACGCCCTCCAGGGCGTCGGGCCCGCCCGCGAACGCGGTCGCGGCATCCTGCAGTTGACCGCGCAGCGCGGCGAACGTGCCGTTCTCCTGGGGCCCGCTCATGACAGCGTGGCGATCGCGTCGCGGCCGCCCTCCAGGAACTCCGGCCAGGAGCCGCCCTGTTCCTTGCTGCGGGGCTCGACGACACCGTGCAGGTACTTGTTGAGGATGGCCAGGTCCTCGGGCTCGCGGCGGGTGAGGGAGCCGACGAGGGAGGAGGCGAGCGTACGGGCGGTCAGGGCGCGTTCGCCGAAGAAGTTGCTGTGCAGGACGGCGTCCTCCAGCACGCCGATCTGCTCGGCGGTCGACAGCGCCGACTCCAGCTTCTCGTCGTCGCTGCCGGCCGCGGCGGCGGACGCGCGCAGGTCGGCGAAGCTCTGCAGGAGTACGTCGAGCAGGGTCGGCGGCACGTCGAGGTCGATCGAGTGCCGGCGCAGCAGTTCCTCGGTGCGGAAGCGGACGATCTCCGCCTCGCTCTTCTTGTTCGTCACGACCGGGATGCGGACGAAGTTGAAGCGGCGCTTGAGCGCGGAGGACAGGTCGTTGACGCCCCGGTCGCGGCTGTTGGCGGTGGCGATGATGGAGAAACCGGGCTTGGCGAAGACGATGTTGTCGCTGCCGCCACTCTCCAGTTCGGGAACGGAGATGTACTTCTCGGAGAGGATCGAGATCAACGCGTCCTGGACATCGCTCGTGGACCGGGTCAGCTCCTCGAAGCGGCCGATGGCACCGGCCTCCATCGCGGTCATGATCGGCGAGGGGATCATCGACTCACGCGACTGGCCCTTGGCGATGACCATGGACACGTTCCAGGAGTACTTGATGTGGTCCTCGGTGGTGCCCGCCGTGCCCTGCACCACCAGCGTGGAGTTGCGGCTGATCGCGGCGGAGAGCAGCTCCGCCAGCCAACTCTTGCCGGTGCCGGGGTCGCCGATGAGCAGCAGACCGCGGTCGGAGGCGAGGGTGACGATGGAACGCTCGACGAAGCTGCGGTCGCCGAACCACTTCTGCGAGATCTTCCGGTCCAGGCCGTCGGAGCGCTCGGAGCCCAGGATGAACAGGCGGACCATCTTCGGGGACAGGCGCCATGAGAACGGCCTGGGACCGTCGTCGATCGACTCCAGCCAGTCGAGCTCCTCGGCGTACTTGATCTCGGCGGGGGCGCGCAGCAGATCGGACATGGGAAAGGGCCTTTCCAGGAGGTGATCACAACGCGACGCGGACGTACGTCCGGTGATCAGGTGAGAAACGTCTTGAGTTCGTGCACGAGCTTCTTGATGTGGCCGGAGATCACCGGCGTGCCGAGGTCCTTGAAACGCTCCCGGTACCACGGGTTGACGCTGCCGCGACCGGAGCTGGTCACCGAGCCGACCGGGATGAACTTCGCCCCAGAGCGGTGAATGGCGGCCATGCTGTCGAACAGCTCCTGCTGGCGCCACTCGTAGAAGTCGGAGATCCACACCACCACGGTGTTGCGCGGCTCGGCGATCTTCGGCTGGGCGAGCCGCATGGCGACGGTGCCGTCGGTGCCGCCGCCCAGCTTGGTGCGCAGCAGCGTCTCGAACGGGTCGTGCGCCCACGGAGTGAGGTCCAGGGCCTGGGTGTCGTAGGCGATCAGATGGACGTCCACCTTCGGCAGCCCGGCGAAAATGGACGCCAGGATGGTGCAGTTGACCATCGAGTCGACCATGGAACCCGACTGGTCCACGACCACGATGAGCCGTTGGGGCGTCGTCTTGCGGCTGGTGTGCCGGTAGTAGAGGCGGTCGACGTAGAGCCGCTCCTCCTCCGGGCTCCAGTTGGTCAGGTTCTTCCAGATGGTGCGGTCGAGGTCGAGGTTGCGGAACACCCGCTTGGGCGGCACGGACCGGTCGAGCTCGCCGACCGTGGCCTTCTCCACCTGGGTGCGCAGCACCTCGGTGACCTCGTCGACGTAACGGCGGATCAGCGCCTTGGCGTTGGCCAGTGCCACGCCGGAGAGGTTGTTCTTGTCGCGCAGCAACTGCTCGATCAGGGACATGCTCGGCGTCAGCCGCGAGGCCAGCTGCGGGTCGGCCAGCACCTCGCGCAGGTGCATGCGCTTGACGAGATCGCCCTCGATGGAGCCGAGTTCCGGGCCGATCGCGGGGATCAGCCGGCTGAGGTCGGGCGTGGGGCCGCCGATGCCGGTGCCGGTCGGGCTGACGCCCCCTCCGGCCGCCATACGGTGGGTGCCTCCGCGTCCGCCGCGCAGTTCGCCGGGCCGGCAGCCCAGGGCCCGCTCCAGCCAGTCGGCGTCGGACTGCCAGCGGGCCAACTGCTCGGCGGTGACGTTGCCGGGGCGGGAGGCGAAGACGTTCAGCAGCACCTTCGACGCGAGCGCCGCCCGTCGCACCTCGGCGGCCCGGTCGCGTACGCCGTCCTCGTCCGGCGCCGGGGCCATCAGCCCGTCGAACTCGGCGGCCAGCTCGGGGTGCCGCTGCACGACGGAGTCGACCGACGCACCGGGATCGAGCAGCGCGGACGGCAGGCCGATGTCCTCGACCACGGCGAGACTCGCCGACTCCAGGGAGGCCTGCTCCTCCGGGTCGAAGAGACGGGCCAGCAGACGCCAGTAGAGGACCTGCCGCCGGTTGTCGTAAGGATCGGGGTCGGGGGCGTCCGCATCCCCGCCGGTGTGGTGGGTCATTTCCGCAGCAGCCTTCCGGCACGTTCGCGCAGCACGGTGACGGCGTCGGTGGCGGCCTTCTCGGCCCGCACCCCGGCCTTGTCGGCGGTACTCCCGGCCCAGGCACCCGCGTGCACGGCGACGGCCTTCTTCCGCACGGTCCGTTCGACGGCGAGCGGCTGGAGCAGGAACTGTCCGGCGTCCCAGCGCAGCAGCCCGACACACGCGCCGGACGCGGCGACGGCCTCGGGCGCGAGCGGACCGGCGGCCGGGACGCGATCGGTGTCGACGGCCAGGCGGTACCCGGCGAGCTGGAAGACGATCCCGTCGTCGCCTTCCTCCACGCCGTAACCCTCCAGCAGTACGGGCACCGCGATCCGGGCCGGGTGCCGGTCGAGCGGCGCCGTGGCGAAGGCGGCGGCGGTGGGCAGGGCCACCCGGGCGGTGGTGAAGACCTCGGCGGGCTCGCCCATGCGCGCACGGGCGTCGTCCCACATCAGGTCGCCCTCCGCGGTGACGGGCATCGCGTCGAGGTCCATGGTGCGGCCCTCGCTCACGGCCCCCAGCAGGGACATGTGCGGCCGCAGCAGTTGCCACAGCCCGGCGCCGACGACCGTGTCGGGCTTCGGTGCGGAGACCGAGGCCCGCACCAGCCGGGGCGTGCCACCGTCCGCGGGCTCGAACACCGCGTGCACCTGGGCCTGTACGGCGGTGGCGTGCTCGTGTACGTCGACACCGAGCGGCAGAAGCCGGCCGGTCGCCTCGGCCACGGCGGAAGCGCGCGTCGCACCCGGCAGCGTCAGCAGCAGGGCACGCGCCCACAGGTCGGCCCAGCGGCGCACGGGGACGCGCTCCAGGGTCGCCCCGGGGCAGGAGGCTGCGAGTTCGGCGGCGAAACCGTCGAGCAGCGTGGCCAGTCGGCGCAGCGCCGGATCGGGCAGCATCGCGGAGACGACTGGCGCAGACCCGTCGACGAGTTCGTGGCCGATGCCCTGCCAGCCGGACCGCGCCAGCTCGCACAGCCAACTACGGGCCGCCGCGCACAGATTCGCCGCGTGTTCGCCGCTGCCGGCCGCGGTGGCGACGGCTTCCCCGGCCCGCGGCCGGCCGGTGGCCTCCTCGACCCGGGCGGTCAACGCGTCGTGCACGGAACCGAGCAGTGCGGTGCGGGCCGCGGCGAGCGCGACGAAGTGGTCCTCGCCGGCGGCTCCGGCGACCGTGTTGTCGGCGGCCTCGGCCACCCGCGCGGCCAGCGGCGTCCCGGCGACGGCGTCGGCGAGCCCGGTCAGCCCACCGGCCTGTCCGGGCTGCGGACGCAGCAGACCGGCGACGAGAGCCTCGTCGAACCCGTCCACGGCCGCGAGAGCCTCGTCAAGTCCGTCGACGGAGTCGGACAGCAGGTCGGCGTGCATCAGGCCACCGCCCTCGTCGTGGGGAACCACTGCATCTCGGGCACCGGCGCGGTGCTCGGCGCGAGTTCGAGATAGGCCAGGTTCCGCAGGAACCGGCTGAACACCCGGGCCGCGGCCGAACCGCCCGCCGCCGAGGGGCGCGTGGCCGTCATGACGGCGATGACGGCGTGCGCGTCCGGCTCAGCCGCGTCCACCTCGACCTTCAGGTACCGGGCCACACGCTCGGCGCCGTACTGCAGCACGGCCTCGCCGATGAGCGCGCGTATGTGGTTGCAGAACATGCCACGGGCCCCGCCGCAGGGGCGGTTGTTGTTGGTGCTGCACGCGAACGCGTACCTCCCCGCCTCGACCGAGGACACGTACACGCGTCCGATGTCCGACCCGCTGGACACCACACCCTGCAACCGCCCGTCGGCCAACTCGACGAACGGCACCTTCGCGAGCTTCCGCGGCCGCGCCGACGGCACCACCCGTGCCGTGCTCGACTTCTCCCAGACCGACAACGCACCATCTCCCATGCATGCCAAAGGGGGCGCTCACGCCATCTCGGCGGAACAAGATCGAAGCTATCGGCGACCACTGACAGCGCGGCCGGACGGCGGCCTGGGCGCGGGGGACGAGGCAGCGGGGCAGGGCGGCCGCATCAGCGACGTGGTCAACGCCGCGCTCGCACCTCACCTCTCTGACCTCCGATTTCGGTGGTCGAAGTATCGGACATGTGCGAGATGTTGACACTCATCGGCGGCTTCCTATCATCAATGCTTGTCCGTAACTGCGACCGTTGTTCGAAATACCGTCACATCTGGTCGTTGTTCTGACAACTCCGGACGCGCACAGCAGCAGTCTTCGATCCGCTCTGGAAGTCCTGGAAATGACATGCCCATGACTCTGCTGAGTCCGTCCGGCCCCGACGGTGGGACGCCGCCGACCCCCCATCCCAGGAGGCCACTCATGTCTGTGACACCGACCCGCTCCAGGCGAGTCAGATCGTTAGCTCTGCTGGCGCTCGTGCTGGCCATGGCCACGGCCATGCTCGGCGGTCGGGCCTCCGCCGGCAGCAGCGCCGCAGCCGCCGGCACGCTCCCCTGTGACCTGTACGCCTCCGGCGGCACGCCCTGCGTGGCCGCGCACAGCACGACCCGCGCACTGTACTCCGCGTACAACAGTCGCCTCTACCAGGTCAAACGCGCCTCCGACGGCGCCACCCGGGACATCGGTGTACTCAGCGTGGGCGGTTACGCCGACGCCGCCGCGCACGACGCCTTCTGCACGGGAACGAGCTGCCTCATCACCGTCATCTACGACCAGTCCGGCCGCGGAAACCACCTCACCCAGGCACCGCCCGGAGGATTCTCGGGCCCGGCCGCGGGCGGGTACGACAACCTGGCGGAAGCATCCGCCGCACCGGTCACCGTGGGCGGCCACAAGGCATACGGCGTCTTCATCGCCCCCGGCACCGGCTACCGCAACAACAACACCAACGGCATCGCGACCGGAGACCAGCCGGAAGGCATGTACGCGATCCTCGACGGCAGCCACTACAACGGCGGCTGCTGCTTCGACTACGGCAACGCCGAGACCAACAGCCGGGACACCGGCAACGGCCACATGGAGACCATCTACTTCGGCAACAGCAAGTCCTGGGGCTACGGCAGCGGAAACGGCCCCTGGATCATGGCCGACCTCGAGAACGGCCTGTTCTCCGGGGTCAACCGCGGCTACAACGCGAACGACCCCAGTGTCAGTCACCGGTTCCTCACCGCCGTCGTCAAGGGCGGGCCGAACCAGTGGGCGATCCGGGGCGGCAACGCGCAGTCCGGCGGCCTGTCCACCTACTACAGCGGACCGCGCCCCAACGTCTCGGGCTACAACCCGATGCACAAGGAAGGGGCCATCATCCTCGGCATCGGCGGCGACAACAGCAACAGTTCCGCCGGCACCTTCTACGAGGGTGTCATGACGTCCGGTTACCCCTCGGACGCCACCGAGAACGCCGTGCAGGCCAACATCAACGCGGCCGGCTACTCGACGTCCGCCACGGCGGGCGGCCTGACCGCGGGCTCGCGGGTCTCGCTGCGGGCCACGACTTCCTGCTGCACCACCCAGTACCTCCGGCACAACAGCGCCGACAGCAACGCCTCCATCGCGACGGTCTCCTCCTCCAGCGCGTCCGCCGACAAGGCCGCCGCCACCTGGATCGTGCGCGCGGGCCTGGGTGACGCCTCCTGCGTCTCCTTCGAGTCCGCCGACAAACCGGGCCAGTACCTGCGGCACTACGACTTCCGGCTGCGCATCGCCGGCGACGACGGCAGCGCACTGTTCCGGCCGGACGCCACGTTCTGCCCCCAGGCAAGCCACAACGGCCAGGGCGTCTCCCTCCGGTCCGCCAACTACCCCAGCGACTTCGTACGCCATTACAACCAAGACGCGTACATCGCGAGCCACGGCGGTTCCCACACCTGGGACAACACCGCCCTCTGGGCCGACGACACCAGCTGGGCCGTGGCCTCCCCCTGGGCCTGACGCCCACCCCGCACCACCCGCACCACGGCCGTGCCACCCGACCCGGTGGCACGGCCACCTGTGCCGCGCAGGATCGCGGGGGATCCGGTCCCGCCCGCCCGCGCAGCCAGGCGTCCCCTCTTCCGAGGTCCGGTGCACCCGGCTCAGCCCACCGCAGGAGTCCTACTCGTTGCGCAACGCCTCCGCGACCGTGAGACGTGCCGCGCCCCGTGCCGGGACGAAGGCGCCCAGGACCGCGATCGCGACGCCCGACACGGCCAGGAGAGCCAGGGTGCCGGCCCGCCAGACGTCCGTCATGAAGGCGGGCAGGACGATGTCCACGGCGTCGGCCATCCGCGGCACCACCAGGCCGTAGCCCGCGATGCCCAGGGGAACACCGAGCAGCGCGCCGACCGCGCCGAGCAGCGCCATCGACGTCACGACCATCACGGTCACCTGCCGTGGCGTCATGCCGATCGACTTCAGCATGCCGAAGTCGCGGCGACGGTCGCGGGTGTTGAGGACGACCGTGTTGAGGACGCCGAGTGAGGCCACCACGGTGAGCATCGCGGTGAGCAGCGCCGCGGAGCCGACGATGGTCTGGGTAGTGGTGTTCGGGCCTTGTGGCACCGGGTCGACCCCGGAATCGACGGCCCTGGCGGCACGCGCGTAGGCGCTCGCGTCCGCGCCGCCGCGCAACGAGATCAGGTAGGCGATGGGCTTCTCACCCGGGGACAGCGCCGTCAACGTCGGCCAGTCGGCGAAGACCAACTGGCCGTTGGTCTCCATGCATTCACCGACCACGACCGCGTTCTCCCGGCGGTCTCCCTTCTCCAGGACGAGACGGTCACCGACTCGCAGGCCGTGCCGGTGCAGGAAGGCCGAGGTGGCCACGACCTCGCCGGTACGGCTCGTCCACCGGCCCTCGACGAGCACGGCGTCCGACTGCGGCCGGTCACCGCGGCGTCCCTCGAGCAACACCGACCGCACTGAGCCGGTGATACGGGCCTCCGCGACCCCCCTCGCGGTGACGCCGCTCGCACCGGGCAGCGAGCGCAGCAGCGACTGCAGCGCGAGGTCCCCGTGTTCCGGCTCGATCACCTTGCCGTGGCCGGCCCTGCCCGCGTACACCGTGACCTGGAAGTCGTCCCGCCCCGCGTTCCCGAACCTGATCATCGTCGTTCCCAGGCCGGTCGCGAACGTCACGGTGGCCACCCCGAGGACGACGGCGGCGAGCGTGAGGCCGCTGCGGCCCGGCCGGGCGAACGGCAGGCCCACCCCCAGGCTCACCGAACGCGGCAGCCGGCTGCCCGCCAGCCGGCGCTGAATGCCCAACGCCCGCCCGGCGCGCGGGGCGCTGCCGGCGCTGATCGCCCGCGCTGCGGACAGCCGGTGGGCGCGCGCCGCCGGAATCAGCGCGGCGAGCACGCAGACGGCGGGCATGCCGAGCAGTACGAGCACGTTCACCCAGGGCGCGATGCCGACGCTGTGGTGGAACACGCCCGCGTCCGGCCCGGAGAACACGAACTCCAGGAGAGGACGGGCCAGTAGATTGCCGACGACGGTGCCGACCACGCAGCCCGCGACCGCGGGAACGGAGACCATCGTGAGGTAGACGGCGACGACCTGCCCCGGCGTGAACCCCAGGGCCTTGAGGATGCCGATGTGCCGGAAGCCGGAGATCACCGCGCCGCTCACCACGTTGCTGACGATGAGCACCGCCACCACGATGCCCAGAACACCGAACGCCATAAGGTACGGGGCGTAGGCCCGCGCCGAACTCCCCACCTGGCTCTTGAGCGTGAGATACGACTGGGAGGCGGTGAGCGCGTCCTCGGGCAGGTCCCCGGTCACCGCGGACAGGCCCGCGCGGAGCCGGCTCTCCGAGGACGCGTCCGTGAAACGAAACAGCATCTGGGTGGCCGTCGGGTGCAGGGCAGGCATCTGCCCTGGCGCGACCCAGGCGTCCGCGGTGCGGCTCATCTCGAAGCCGAACCCGACGATGGTCAGCGTCGGCCCAGAGGGCACCTTGATCCGCTCACCGAGGTCGTGCGGCGTCCAGCCCGACTGCCGGTTCACGACGATCTCACCGGGCCGGGTGGCCCAGCGGCCCGCCCACAGGTCCACCCGGTCCACCGGGCCTCCGGGACCGGGGCGGCCCACGACCGTGACCGCGCCGGGAAGTCCGTGGGCGCCGTCCCTCGGCAGGTCGAGCGCGGCCTGCGCGAAGGGCCCGGCAACGGCCTCCGCCCCGGGCCCGCGAGCTGCCTGCGCCAACCGCGCGTCCGAGACCTTCCCCGGATCGAACGCGGCGACGACGTGCGGGCCGCGCTGCTCGGCGAACGCCTTGTCGAACGGGGCGGACGCGGAGTCGACGAGGCCGAGCGCGACCACGATCGCCCCGGTCGAGGTCAACGTGACCAGCCAGATGACGAACGTCTGCAGCCTGCGCCGCCGTACGGCCGCCTGCGCGGCCCGCCACACCGCCCTCATGCGGACGGCTCCAGGGTGTGCTCGCCGGCCACCCGGCCGTCGGTAAGGAGGACCAGCCGGCTGGCGCAGCGCCGCGCGAGGTGCTCGTCGTGCGTGACCAGGATCAGCGTCTGGCCGATCTGGTTGAGGTCGAGCAGCAGGTCCATCACCTGCTCGCCGGAGCGGCTGTCCAGGGCGCCGGTCGGCTCGTCGGCCAGCAGCAGGGCGGGGCGGTTCATCAACGCCCGCGCCACGGCGACGCGTTGCCGTTCACCGCCGCTGAGCACGGCGGGGTAGGCGTTCCGCCGGTCGGCGATGCCGAGTTCCTCGAAGAGTTCCAGGGCGCGGCGGCGGGCCTGCCGGGCCGGGGTGCCGGTCAGTTGTGCGGCCAGGGCGACGTTGTCCAGCGCGGACAGGTCGTCGATGAGGTTGAAGAACTGGAAGACCATGCCGATCCGCCGCCGCCGGTACAGGGCGAGGCCCTTCTCGCTCAGCGCCCCGACGTTCTCCCCATGTACGAGTACCGTGCCGCCCGTCGGACGGTCCAGGCCGGAAATCATGTTGAGCAGCGTGGACTTGCCGCACCCCGAGGGCCCCATCACCGCGACCGCCTCCCCGGCCCGGATCTCGAGCGACACCCCGTCCAGAGCCGTCGTCCCGCCGTACTCCTTGCGCACACCGTCGAGTCGTACGACGGCCTCTCCGCTGCTGTCCTCAGTGACCATGCACGGGACGCTAGGCGAAGAGGCGTGCGTGGACATCGCCCTCCGGACGGCACTCGTAGGCGCACCTCATCCTCCGGATGCAGCGCCATGGATCCACAGGCTGATGTGGATCGGACGCCGGTCTGCGAAGGTGACCGTCGTGTGGGAGTGGGAGCCGGACGCCCTGGTGGCGGCGCTGGCAGTGACGTGCGCGGCCGCCGGATGGCTGGCGGTGGCGCTCGTGCGCACCAGGCGCCGGTGTCGGACCGTCGTGGGAGAACGCGGCTGGCTGCTGGAGCGGGAACGGGAGAGCGCCGCCCGTACCGCGGTGGCGGCCGAACGCGACCGTATCGCCCGTGAGTTGCACGACATAGTCAGCCACAATGTGAGCCTCATGGTGGTTCAGGCCGGGGCGGCGAGGGAGGTGCTGGGCATCATGCCGGACGAGGCCGCGGCGGCGTTGAGGGCCGTGGAGGACGCGGGGCGCGGGGCGATGACCGACCTGCGGCACCTGCTGGGCCTGCTGGCGCCGTCGCAGAGCGGCGAGGACACGGACTACGAGGACCTGGTCCAGGGAGTGGGAGGCGACCAGGACGGCACAGGGCCGGCGCCGCAGCCCGGCCTCGACCGGCTCGGCGCGCTCGTCGACCGGATCTCGTTCGCCGGACTGCCCGTGGAGGTACGGATCTCCGGCGAGCCGCGCCCGCTGCCCGAGGGCGTCGACGTGACCGCCTACCGCATCGTCCAGGAGGCGCTGACCAACGCCCTCAAACACGGTGACGGCGGCAAGGCCGAGGTCACCGTGCGGTACGCGGACCACGCCCTGCGGGTGGAGGTGCTGAACACCGGCCCGAGCGTGCTGACCGGCACCGTGCCCGCGCGGCCCGTCTCGACTCCGGCCGCCCCGCGACACGGTGACGGCACGGGCCGCGGTCTTCTCGGTCTGCGGGAGCGGGTCGCGGTGTACGGAGGAGACCTGGACGCCCGCCGCCGACTGGGCGGCGGCTACCGGGTGCGGGCACGCATCCCCCTGGACCGCCCATGACGACGACCACCGCCGGGGCCGCGCCGCGCGTCCTCATCGCCGACGACCAGACGCTCATCAGGACCGGCTTCCGGCTGATCCTGACCGCCCGCGGCATCGAGGTCGTGGGGGAGGCGGCAGACGGCGAGGAAGCGCTGGCGGCAGCGAGTGAACTCAGACCGGACGTCGTCCTGATGGACATCCGCATGCCGCACATGGACGGCCTCGAAGCCACCCGCCGCATCCTGGAACGACTTCCCGACTGCCGGGTCCTCATCCTGACCACCTTCGACCTGGACCGCTACGTCTACACCGCGCTGTCCATCGGGGCCAGCGGCTTCCTGCTGAAGGACGTCACCCCGGAGCACCTGGCGGCGGCCGTACGCCTCGTCGACACCGGCGACGCCCTGCTGGCCCCGTCGATCACCCGCCGACTGGTCGAACGCTTCGCCTCGCAGCCCGCCCGCACACCCGCCGTACCCACCGACCTGGCCGCGCTGACCCCGCGCGAACTGGAAGTCCTCACCCTGCTGGGCCGCGGCCTGTCCAACGCCGAACTGGCCACCGAACTGACCCTGAGCGAAGCCACGGTGAAGTCCCACGTGGCCCGCATCTTCGCCAAACTGACCCTCCGCGACCGGGCCCAGGCGGTGGTGCTCGCGTATGAGACGGGGCTGGTCCGGCCGGGTGGCTCCGGAGGGAGTGGATCCCCGGGCTCGTGAATGGGCCCATGGCTCGGCCTCCTTGCCGTGCGGACATCAGCAGCAGCCACCTCGGCGGTGAGCCCGGGACCGTTCGGTGGTCGGGTGCGGGATGGCTCGGGACGTCACCGGCCCTCTGCCGACCGGCTCAGTACCGGCGCAGCACGTGACGCCCCCGTTCCGTTCGCCACCCCGTGGAGTCGGCCGACCGGTCGGATCACCTGCACGGCGGCTCTCCCGGCCAGGTGCTGATCATTCGACTGTTCTGCCCGCGCTTCACCTTCGTGCTGCACAATGCAGCTAATGCAGCTAAAATGCCTGCATGACTGCTTTGACGATCCGCGACGTTCCGGACGACACGCTGGCCATACTGAAGACGCGCGCGGCCCGCACGGGCAAGTCTCTCCAGGCGTACGCGCTTGATCTGCTCGTCGGTGAGGCGGAGAGGCCCACACTGGCCGAAGCCGCCGCCCGTGCCGAAGCGCAGGCAGGCGCCGTTCTGAGCCCCTCGGACGTTCTCGGGGCGATCGACGACGCGAGGTCCGGCCGTTGATTGTCACCGACTGCTCGGCGCTGGTGTTCTTCCTCACCGATGCGGGGCCGACCGGGCACCAGGTTCGGGAGCGCGTGGCGAAGGAAGACCGGCTCGCCGCCCCTCACCTGATCGACTACGAGATCATGTCCGCCCTGCTCGGCCTGGCTCGCGGTCGGCGCGGCGGCGAGCCGAAGCTGACCGAAAGGCAATTGAGCAAGGCCTTGGCCACCTACCGTGACCTCGCCATCGACCGACACGAGACCCTGATCCTCTGGGAGCGCGTCAAAGGACTCTCGAGCAATCTGTCCGCGTACGGCGCGCAGTACGTCGCGCTGGCCGAAACTCTGGGCGTACCGCTACTGACGTGCGATGCCAGGATCGCCCGGAGCGGTGCGGCACGCTGCGAGATCGAGGTGTTCGGAGCGGGCTCCTGAGCGTCCCGGGGTGCCGCTTGCCAGGAGCGGCTCGGCGGGGCGCTTCAGAAGGGCCGGACTGGGTCCGGCGGTGGCGGCCAGGGGAAGGAGCGCCACCAGGAACCCGAGAACGATGTACGGGTGGACCAGGCCTGGGGCCGGATCAGCTTCACGGCGACCGGCCGGTCCAGTACGGCGTCGTAGCCGCGCCACACGTCTCCCATGCCGCCGTGGCTGAACTGCTCCAGCAGCTCGTAGCGTTCCGCGATCCGTCGTACGTCCGGCACCTGGCTCTCGCCCCCGCCCCCGCCCCCGTCCCGTCGAGCGTCCGAAGTCGTCTTCGATGTGGTTCGGGATCAGTCTCGCCGGTACGGATTCGGTGCGTCCAGCCGGACGCGGGGAACTGGACGGTCTATGTCGTCGGGGTCAGGACCGGGGCAGTGCACTCCGCCCATACGGTCTTGCCCGGCCCGCCGGAGGTGCGCGGGGAGCAGCCCCAGTGGTCGGCGAGCGCCTCGACGAGGAGCAGGCCGCGTCCGCAGTCCCCGAGGGCGTCGGCGGTGGAGCCGTTGTCCGGCGGGACAGCGGGGAGTCGTTCACCTCGGGTGTCGCTGACCTCGATCCGTACGGTCGCCGTGGCCGGGTCCGCGGTGAGCAGGACGTGGAAGTCCCGACCGGAGACATGCCCATGGCGTACGGCGTTCGCGCACAGCTCCGCCGCGACGAGCGTGATGGCGTCGTGCGCGTCACTGCCGTACGGGATCCCCCAGGCGTCGAGCCGGTGCCCGCACAGCCGCCGGGCCAGGCGGGCGCCGCGCGGGGTGGAGCTGAAGCGCATCGCGAAAAGGTGTGCGGTGAGAGGTGGTTGAGTTGCGGTCATGCACTCACAGTGGTGCCCTGTGGCACACCGTGACCAGTGGTGACGCGCCGACGCCGGACAGTCGTCCGTGGCGGCGCGCGGCCGTGTACGCGGCGGTACGGGCGAGAGACGCGGGACGGAGAACAGCGGCCCCCCGCTTCGCAGTTCTGGCTGGACGCCGAGCCTGACCGGCTCCGAGGCGGTGAGAGTACGACCTTCGGCCGAGGCCGTGGCCGGCACAGCGAGGCGCTCCGCCCCGAGGTGCTCGTGGGGCGGAGCGCATGCGTGGGACACGGGTCAGCGGCCCGGCCAGATGACCGCCGTCTGTCCGGACCTGATGGTGATCTCGAACTCCTCCAACGGCGGCGCCCCGGCGCCGCGCCACCGGGTGATGTGCGCCTCGACGGCGTCCCAGACGCGGGACGGCCCGCCCTGCCGGACCGTCCACCGACCGTCGTGCTCCCGGAGCACTGCCCAGGCGCCGGTGCCGACGTCGAGGAACAGGTGTTCCGTGCGGCCTTCGCGGGTGAGGCGGACGCACTGAGTGCGTGGCGCGGCGAGCTGGGCGACGAACCGGGTGTTCCAGTCGTCGATCACGTCGGCGCCGAGGACCGCATGCCGCTCGTCGCCCTCGTCGAGATCGGGGAGCAGCCCTAGCGGCGGCGGCAGTTGTGGCCTGGCGAGCATGAAGGAGATGTGCCCACCGAGGAAGCGGCCGGATGCCGTGCCGTCCTCGTGCACCGTGAGCCTGGCCAGTTCGGAGGAGTACAGCCAACCGCCGAGGGTGACGAGCACGGTCCCACCGGGACGGGTCTGCTCGATCAGTTCGCGTGGGACGGTGAGGAGCCCGCAGGTGGCGATCACCCGGTCGTAGTGGGCCCCGTTCTCGTACCCGGCAAGGCCGTCGCCGACGATCAGGTTCGGTGCGAACCCGCACTGGCCCAGCGCGACGCGGGCGCGGGTGGACACGTTCTCGTCGACCTCGACGGAGGTCACCGACTCGTCGCCGAGCCGGTGACACATCAGAGCCGTGGAGTAGCCGGTGCCCGTGCCGATCTCGAGCACCCGGTGGCCGGCGTCGACCTGGAGGTCTTCGAGCATGCGGACCACCAGGCCGGGCATGGTGCTGGACGACGTGGGGGCGCGCATGATCTCCCCGTGGACGTCCCCGGGCACGATCGTTCCGGCGACCTGCGTCACCAGGGAGGCATCGTCGTAACACCCCTCCAGCCACCGCGGGTCGTCCGGCATGACCGGGGCCCACGCGGTGGGCGTCGATCCGTCGACCTGCTGGAAGAAGCCGCCGCGCAGGAACTCGTGGCGCGGAACCGCGGACACGGCCTTCCGCCAGGGCCCGGTTCGCAGATGTCCGCTGTCGGTCAGCCGCTCAACGAGCCGTGACCTCAGCTCTTCTTCGTTCACGCCGTCTTCCTCTCCAGGAGATCCGCCATCGCCGCCACCATCGGCAGCCCGGTCTCCGGTTCCAGCCACGCCCATTGCCCGGAGGGGTTGCACTCCAGGAACCACCATTGCCCCTGGCGGTCCACGGCGAAGTCGAAAGCGCCGAAGACCAGCCGGAAGTGGTCGAGATAGGCGCGCAGGGCCTCGCAGATGCCCGACGGTGGATGGACCACGCCGTACCGGAGTCGTGAGTAGTCGGTGCGCCAGTCCAACAGGTCCGACTCGATGCGGACGCAGAACACCTGATCGCCGATGACGGTGACGCGCACGTCACCGATCTTGTCGATCCGCTGCTGGAAGAGGTGCGCGGTGCCGGCCACCGTGCCGTCGATTTCGTCGGCGGTGACCTCTCGTACCTCGACGGTGCAGGAGACCCCATCGATTCGGTACAGCGGCGTGGACAGTGGCTTGTAGATGACCGGACGGTGGGTCTTGGCGAAGGTGCGCGCGGTGTCGGGGTCCGAGGTGATCGCCGTGGGAGGCAGACGGAATCCGCAAGCGGCCGCGGCGGCAAGCCCGGACGGCTTGAACTCGGCGTCGCCGATGCGGTGCGGGTGATTGACGTACAGGCAGCCGGGCAGCGAGGCCATGACTCCGCCGAGGCCGTAACGGGCCTGCGTGACGGCGAAGCGCGCGGTCTGACCGTCGAGGTGGGGGAAGGCGAACCCGGAGGGCCTGCGGTAGTAGAGGGAACGGACGCGGGACAGGTCCGCTGTGCGCGTGGGCGTGCGCAGCGTGCCTCCGATTCCGTTCGACGTGACGGTGGCCGCGAACGACAGGGTGGCGGGGAAGTCCCCGGAGTCGAACCGCACGACCGGGACGCCCCGGCCGTGCAGTTCGTCGATCACCAGGTCGGTCGTGGGGTCGTCCAGGTTGGTGACGACCAGAACCGGACCCATGTCTGTCACTGGTCGGTGTCGTTCCCGGTGTCCTGGTCGCCGCCACCGGCACCGCCGGGGCCCGCGCCGTCGGAAGGGTTGCCGGTGTTGGTCGGGGGGTTGGTACCGGTGCTGGTCCCGTGTCCGGGCATCTCCATGCCCTTTCCGGCGGCGTCGAAGTAGCGGCCGGTCTGGGTGGCCGGGTCCAGCTCGACGTGGGCGTACGAGGGTGCGAAGGCCGGGTAAGGCGCCATCCGGCGCAATCCCCATGGCGCGGGGGTGCTGACGACGCCGTTGGGCAGCGGCGTCCCGGTGGGAAGCCGATCGGAGTGGGCGAACATCGGTGCCTCCTTGTGGGCGGGAATGTCATGGGCTCTGCCGGGCGGTGGCCGTCTCCTGGGAGCCGCCGCCGGACGGTTCCGGGGCGTCTTGGCTGCCTGGTGACCAGTCAGCGACGAGGTCGGCTGCGAGGTTCGGTTGCCGGCCCGAGGGGTGGCCCCCGGCGGAAGCGCATCGTGAACTTGTGCACCGTGAGGGGTGATTGTGTGGCGGTCATGCACTCACAGTGGCGCCCCGTGGCCTAGCGTGACCAGTGGTGACGCGCCGACGCGGGACTTCCGTCCGTGGCGTGTGCGGCCGTGTACGTGGCGGTACGGGGAGAGGCGCGAGGGATGACCGTGCGGGACGAAGAGGCTGGACAGCGGAGGCCAGAGGACGAGCCGGGGTCGGGGGTGGTCACCGCGTTCGGACGGCAGTTGAAGCTGCTGCGGGTACGGGCGGGGCTGGAGCGCCCGGAGTTCGGCAAGCGGATGGGGTACTCACCGGAGACGGTGGCCTCGATCGAGCAGGGGAGGCGGATTCCGCAGGCCCGGTTCATCGAGAAGGCGGATGAGGTGCTGGGGGCCGGGGGAGTGTTGTCAGCTCTGAAGGAGGAGGTGGAGAAGGCTCGGTACCCGGCCATCTTCAGGGACATGGCTCGGCTTGAGGCCAAGGCGGCGGCCATGAACCTGTACGCGGTGTACGCGGTGCCGGGCCTGTTGCAGACGGAAGACTACGCACGCGCCGTCTTCCACATGCAGCGGCCGTTGCTGGAAGACGAAGTGATCGAGCAGAGGCTTGAGGCACGCATGGTGCGTCAGGAGGTCTTCTGCCGACGTCCCGCTCCCTTGATGAGCTTCGTGATCGAAGAGGCGGTCCTGCGTAGGCCGATCGGAGGTCCGAAAGTCATCCGCGAGACGCTGGAACAAATCCTCGTCACGGGCCAGTCTAGGAACGTGGAGGTGCAGGTCATGCCGATCGGACGTGAAGACAACGCCGCGTTGGGCGGCCCCTTCACGCTGATCGACACGGACAAGGGGCAGCGCCTTGCTTATGCGGAAGTACAGGATCACAGCCGCATTTACACCGACGCTGCGTACGTACGCACGCTTGAAGCGCGCTATGGCATCCTCCGATCACAGGCGCTGACACCGAGCGAGTCGGTGTCGTTCATCGAGCAACTGATGGGAGACACATGAGCGTGCAGCACAGCAAGGCGGCTGTGCCCGAGGCCGCTTGGATCAAGAGCAGCTACAGCACAGGCAACGGCGGTGAATGCGTCGAGGTCGCCCCAACCTCCGGAGCCATCCTCGTCAGGGACTCGAAGCGGCCCGCGTTGGCCAGGCTGGCGTTTGGCGCCGAAGCGTGGGTTGGCTTCGTGCGGATGGCCGCCGCGCACTGAGCTGACGGACGTACGACGGTTGGGGCCCGAGTGCGCCCCGGGCCCCAACGCTGTCAGAGGTCGTCCAGCCCCTCCTCCCGGCGGATCATCCGCCAGGCCGCGCGGCGGGCGCTTCGGTCGAGGTTGGACTTGTGGAGTCCCGGTCCGTACCGAAGTAGCGCTTGCCGAGAGTCTCGATCGTGGAGACGCCCGCCTTCGTGGACACCCTCGTCCACATCTCTTCCTTGCTGCAGCACACCCGTACCGGTCCGAAGCTGAAAACCGCCCCTGACGGGCCACGACCAGAGCCCGTCAGTCGCCGCTAGCGCCGTTGTCGTGCCCGAACGACCGCCATGGTGGGGCGAGTCGCGCTGGCGTACACCCCTGCCGCCGTGAGGAACACCCCCATGACCGCGGCGGAAGCGGCGGCCGCTACCCAGCGCGGGTGGTCGGCCGGGTCCGAGGCGGAGTGCCAAGTCCAGGCCGCCACGGTCACCGCCGCGACCAGGCCGCAGCCGAGGACGGTGGCGACGACGTTCCGGGAGTGGGACGGGCCGGTCGGGGACGGTACGTGGCCCAAGTGGCTCCAATGGTCGGCCATTTCGCGGGCCTCGCGTCTGCGGCGGGCGGCTGCGTGCAGGCGCAGGGCGGTGGCGACGACGGTGCCGGCCGCCGCCGCGGCGACCGGTGTCCACCATGCCTCGGCGATGAGCAGCAGTACCGCGAGGGCGCCCGCGCCGGCCCAGCCGGTCACGCAGGCCGCGGCGGCGATGCGGCGGGACTCGGGGCGGTCCGCGCCGGCCCGCAGGTCGGCGAGGGCCGGCACGTACCAGACGGAGCCCGCGGTGGTGAGCGCCGCGGCTCCCAGGGCGGCGACGGCGTGCGGCACGGCCTACCTCGCCGCCTCTCCCACCGCGGCCCGCCCCGCGGTCCCGTCGACCCTCGTGACACCCGTGACGCCCGTGACCCCCGAGATCTCCGGATGGTGCAGGTCGAACGCCGGGGACTCGGTCCGGATGCGGGGCAGGGAGGCGAAGTTGTGCCGGGGCGGCGGGCAGGAGGTGGCCCACTCCAGGGAGCGGCCGTAGCCCCACGGGTCGTCGACGCCGACCGGCTTGCCGTACTTGGCGGTCTTCCAGACGTTGTAGAAGAACGGCAGGATCGACAGGCCGAGCAGGAACGACCCGATCGTCGACAACGTGTTGAGCATGGTGAAGCCGTCGGCCGCGAGGTAGTCGGCGTATCGGCGCGGCATGCCCTCGACGCCCAGCCAGTGCTGGACCAGGAACGTGAGGTGGAAGCCCACCGTGAGCGTCCAGAACGTGATCTTGCCGAGCCGTTCGTCGAGCATCTTGCCCGTGAACTTCGGCCACCAGAAGTGGAATCCGGCGAACATCGCGTACACGACCGTGCCGAAGATCGTGTAGTGGAAGTGAGCCACCACGAAGTACGAGTCGGACAGGTGGAAGTCCAGCGGCGGCGAGGCCAGGATCACTCCGGTCAGACCGCCGAAGAGGAACGTGACCAGGAAGCCCACCGTCCACAGCATCGGCGTCTCGAAGCTCAACGAGCCGTTCCACATCGTGCCGATCCAGTTGAAGAACTTCACACCGGTCGGGACCGCGATCAGGAAGGTCATGAACGAGAAGAACGGCAGCAGTACACCACCGGTGACGTACATGTGGTGCGCCCACACCGTCAGCGACAGGCCCGCGATCGAGATGGTCGCGCCGATCAGGCCCATGTAGCCGAACATCGGCTTGCGGGAGAAGACCGGGAGGACCTCACTGACGATGCCGAAGAACGGCAACGCCAGGATGTACACCTCGGGATGGCCGAAGAACCAGAACAGGTGCTGCCACAGCAGCGCCCCGCCGTTGGCCGAGTCGAAGACGTGGCTGCCGAACTTGCGGTCCATCTCCAGCGCGAACAGCGCCGCCGCGAGCACCGGGAAGACCATCAGTACGAGGAGCGCGGTCAGCAGCACGTTCCAGGTGAAGATCGGCATGCGGAACATGGTCATGCCGGGCGCGCGCATGCAGATGATCGTGGTGATGAAGTTGACCGAGCCGAGGATGCTGCCGAATCCGGACAGCGCCACGCCCATGATCCACATGTCGGAGCCGATCCCCGGCGAGTGGACCGCGTCCGACAGCGGCGCGTACAGGAACCAGCCGAAGTCGGCCGCGCCCTGCGGGGTGAGGAAGCCGGCCGCGGCGATGAGGGAGCCGAACAGGAACAGCCAGAAGGCGAGCATGTTCAGCCGTGGGAACGCGACGTCGGGCGCCCCGATCTGCAGCGGCATGATCCAGTTCGCGAAGCCGGTGAACAGCGGCATCGCGAACATCAGCAACATGATCGAGCCGTGCATCGTGAACGCCTGGTTGAACTGCTCGTTCGACATGATCTGCAGTCCGGGGCGGGCGAGTTCGGCCCGCATCGCCAGCGCCATCACGCCACCGAGCACGAAGAACGCGAAGGCGGTGACGAGGTACAGCGTCCCGATCTTCTTGTGGTCCGTGGTGGTCAGCCACTCCACCCACGAGGGCCGACCGGGGCCATGCCCTGGGACCGCGCTTGCGGGAGCCGGCGTCTCGTCCTTGTCTTCCGGCCTTACTGCCGCCGCCTGTTGTATGCGCACCTCGTCCACCGGACGGTGCCTCCCGATCTGCTCTCTGCATCGATGAAACGACGAACCTGGAGGTACTCCGGTCGCGAGAACGACCCCGGACCTCCCGGTCGGCGCCCCATGATCGCCGCAGCGGTACGGGGTCCGGATAGGGCCGAACAGTCCCTGCGCGTCCCCCCGCGAAGGGCCTAACAGCCCTGCGCGGGCGACGCGATCAGCTCTGTCGAGTGGCCCGCTTTCCAGCGCTCGGCGCGCGATGGTCGGTGTGGGCTCGGGCCGGGGGCCGGCCGTCACAACCATCCGTTGCGCTGGGCCTGCAGGGCCAGCTGGAATCGGTTCGCGGCGCCCAGCCGGGCCATCATGACCTGCAGCCGGCGGAACAATGTGCGGCGGCTGATTCCCAGTTCGCGGGCGATGACATCGTCGCTCGCGCCGCCGGCCAGGAGCCACAGCAGACGGCGGTCGGCGGGGGGCAGACCGCCTGGGAGGGCCGTGCCGCCGTGGAAGGGCAGAGCGTGCTGCCACGACTGCTCGAACAGCGCGATGAGGGCGGAGAGCAGACCGCACGGCTGTACGACCAGCATCCTGTTGTGTACGTCGGCCTCCCTGATCGACAGTGACACCAAGGCGTACGCGTCGTCGATGATCAGGAGTTTCACGGGGACGGACGGCAGAACTCTGGCCTGCTCACCGGCGTTGACGCACGGTTCGATGACTTGTTCGAGGTGGCCCGGGCGTTCCAGCGACTCGCGGGAGTACACGACGCGTTGCGTGACCCCGCGGGCCAGCGTGGCCAGTGCGTCGTCGGTGGCACTGGCCACAGGGAAGTAGGGGGGTGACTCGAACTGCCGGATCTGGTGGCGGGCGCCGGCCCAGGCCTGGCGCATCCTGGGGCCGACCGCGTCGCCGGTGACGATCTCGACGAGGGGGTCGTCGTGGGCTGTGAGCTGCCGGCGCCGGAACGAGTCGAAGGCGCCCGCGACCGCGATGCGGGATTTCTCGAGCTCGGCCGCACGGTGTCGGGCGAGGACCTCGAGAGCTGCCGCCGGTGCCACCGGCATCACCACGTCCTCGTCCCTGTCGGCGGCACCGGCCAGGCCTGCGTCGACGAGCTCGGCGTACGCCGTGGCCAGGCCGGGGCCGTCCAGTCCGGCTGCGGCGGCGATCTCGCTCCGCGACGCGGGGGCCAGCTCCAGCAGGGTGAGATACGCCCGGGCCGCCGCCTGACCGACGCCCAGGAGCCGTAGTGCCTCGCCGAGGTTCGCGTTCGTCATGAGTCGCATTATCGACGGCCGCGGCCGGCCGGGCATGGCCGATCTGTGCCAGTGGCACCAGTGGGCACCACATGTGGGCGGCGCGGGATAACGTCGCCGAGCCGTCGGGACGTGGCGGCGCTCGACTCCCAGGAAGGCGGACGCAGTGGCGAAAGGCCGTAAGAACGGTTTGTACTCAGGGATCTCCGAGGAACTGTCCGCGTTGATGCGGACGGGGTGGGCGGACACCGAGAGGCGCGAGCTGACGCTCGAGGAACAGGCCCCGTATGCGGCCACGCGCCGGGCCGCGCTCTCCGCGCGCTTCCCGGGTGAACGGCTCGTGATCCCCTCGGGGAACCTCAAGGTCCGTTCGAACGACGACACCTACCCGTTCCGGCCGTACTCGGGCTATGTGCACATGACCGGCGACCAGGCCCGGGACGGTGCCCTTGTCCTCGAACCCCGTGCGGACGGTGGCCACGACGCCTACTGCTACCAACTCCCGCGGGACAGCAGGGACAATGACGAGTTCTGGACCGGTGCCACAGCGGAACTGTGGATGGGCCGGCGCCGCTCCCTCGCCGAGGCGGAGCGTGTGCTCGGCCTGCCGTGCCGGGACGTCCGCACGGCGGCCGACGACCTGGCAGCCGTCTCCGGCACACCGACCCGCATCGTCCGCGGCATCGACCCGTCCCTGGAGGCCGCCGTCGCCACCGAGGCGGAGCGCGACGCGGAGCTGGAAGAGGCCCTCAGCGATCTGCGCCTCGTGAAGGACGAGTGGGAGATCAAGGAGATCCGCTCGGCCGTCGACTCCACGGTGCGCGGGTTCACGGACGTCGTCGGTGAGCTGTCGCGGGCGATCGCGTCGTCCGAGCGGTGGATCGAGGGCACCTTCTTCCGCCGCGCCCGCCTCGAGGGCAACGCCGTGGGCTATGGCACGATCTGCGCCGCGGGTGACCACGCCACGATCATGCACTGGACCGACAACGACGGACCGGTGCGCCCCGGGGAGCTGCTCCTGCTCGACGCGGGCGTGGAGTCGCGCACCCTGTACACCGCCGACGTCACGCGCACTCTGCCGATCAGCGGCACCTTCACCCCCGTCCAGCGCAGGGTCTACGACGCGGTGTACGAGGCCCAGGAGGCGGGCATGGCGGCCGTCAAGCCGGGCGCCGCGTACCGGGACTTTCATGAGGCGGCCCAGCGTTCCCTGGCGGCGCGGCTGGTCGAGTGGGGTTTCATCGAAGGGCCTGCCGACCGCGCGTACGAGCTGGGTCTCCAGCGCCGTTTCACGATGGCCGGTACCGGTCACATGCTCGGCCTGGACGTCCACGACTGCGCGCGGGCCCGGACCGAGGAGTACGTCGACGGCGTACTGGAGCCGGGCATGGTGCTCACCGTCGAGCCCGGCCTGTACTTCCAGCCGGACGATCTGACCGTGCCGCAGGAGTGGCGCGGTATTGGCGTACGCATCGAGGACGACTTGCTCGTCACCGCCGATGGTCACGAGAATCTGTCGGCGGGCCTGCCGCGGTCGGCGGACGAGGTCGAGGCGTGGATGGCCCGGTTCGCGGGCTGAGCACATCGAGAACCGGCACGAGGGCAGGGTCGCCGTCCGGCGAGCCTGCCCTCGCGTGCACCGAGAGCTCGCAACCTCACGCAAGAGCTAGCAAACGAGTCGGCCGGGGGCGCCCTGTGTCGCGGCTCTCCGATCTGCTTTGAAGGCGGTCGGCGCAGTGGTCGAAGATGAGTTCATGACAGGTGAAGCGAGCGAGATCGTTCTGAGCAAGCAGGACCTTCGTGAGGTCACCGCGTTCGCCGCGGCGTGCGCGGAGACGGCCCTCGAGATATTCGAGGCCGATCAGCCGGACGACTCGCGGCCTCGAGACGCCGTCGGTGCCGCGTGGGAATTCGCTCGGGGTGGCGAGCGCGGGAAGTCTCTGCGCGACACGACGTCGGCGGCCCTCAAGGCAGCCAAGTGTGCGCACACTGCGGCAGCGCGCGATGCGGCGTGGGCAGCGATGTCCGCGGCGGGCGCCGCCTATCTGCATCCGCTGGCCAAGGCCACCCAGGTCAAGCACATCCTCGGGGCCGGTGCCTACGCGGCCAGAGCGGCCGAACTCGTTGCTGGTGACGATCGGAGCGTTACTGCCGAGCACGTTGAGCGAGCGGTGCGTCGCGCGACCCAGGTTGTCGTTGACGTACTCAAGCGTTTCCCGGCGGCACCAGGTGGGGGCGGACGGGTTGGTGAGTTGATTCGCCTGCTGGACGCTGATCTTCGTTCACTCACCCTCATTGAGTGACTTTCAGTGTCCAGCTGTGGCGAACGCCGGGGTCGCGCAGAGGCTTGAAGCAATGGTGCGAAGGTGTGTTGTTCGTCGAAGTACTGCCGGGTCTGAAGGCAGTGGTGGAGTTGTCCCAGTGCTGTGACGGGGATGGTTCACCGTGATTGGAAGGCGGCTCGTGGGACGAGCGCACGCGAAACGGCTGGTATTACTGGGGCATGCAGGAAGAGACCGCACGCTCCGCGATCGACACGTTCATCTCCGCGTTCAACGCCTCGGACGACAGCTATGTGACTGCCCTGCTCTCGCAGGCCCTGACCTCAGACGTGGTCTTCTGGGGACCGTTGGGTCGCAGCGAAGGAATCGCGGCGGTCGAGCGGTTCGTGCTGGACATCCGGCGCCACCCGGCGGGGACCGGCACGATGGTGCGCTGCTCAGCGGTGGACATGCCTGACGAATGGGCCCGGTACCAGTGGGTCTTCACCACTCCTGATGGAGGCCCCCGCCTGACGGGAACGGACGTCGTCCATCTGCGACGGAGCCTCATCGACCAGGTCATCGTCTTCGCGGGGGAGATCGAGCCGTCCGCCTCCTGAGTCATCCTTCTGTCGCTGTCCTTCTCCTGAACTTGCCCCTTCGGCGTTCGGGAGCTGCGGTTCGCGGTTGGTCAGGCCGCGGTGTTGAGGGGGCGTGCGCCCCAGCGGATGCCCATTTCGCTGCGGATGCGGGCGCGCTCCTCGCGTTGGGCGGCGAGTACGTCGGGGTGGCGGGCGCTGGTGTTGCGCCAGCGCAGGCAGCGGTGCAGTGCCTGGGTTTGCGCGGGGTGGCTGCGGTGGTGGGAGTTGGCCAGGGTGAACTGCCGCAGCGGGCCGAAGTGGGCCTCGATCGGGTTGGCCCAGGAAGCGTAGGCCGGGGTGAAGCGATCCGTTTCAAGAGGTGAACGGTGTGGGTTCGGGAGCGCCCTCCTGGCGGCGAATGCTTCACGTGAGTGAACGAAGCGCCAGGAGGTGCGGTGGAGTTCGGGCCAAACCGTAAGTGACGTCACGTCAATTTCTGCTGCCCACAGCCGACATGATCGCCTCACCGCTGAGCCGCCCGCGCCGGACACCGAGACCCAACCGTTGTACTGCTCCTTCCCTGCTCCGCCCCCGCCCTCCTGCCGCAGGTCAGGCGGTGCGTGCCGGCCGTATCGGGCCGAAGGTGCCGTCTCCGTCGCCGCCGACCGCCGATTCGTCCTTGCCGGATCCCTTGACGACGCCTCGCCCGGAGGTTTAACTCACGTCCTAAATTAAGCCATGAGGCGCCTTCGGAAGTCGAACC
This sequence comes from Streptomyces sp. NBC_01788, assembly GCF_035917575.1. GTDB lineage: Bacteria > Actinomycetota > Actinomycetes > Streptomycetales > Streptomycetaceae > Streptomyces. The sequence continues at coordinate 6,854,395 of NZ_CP109090.1, forward strand.
GAGCGAACCGGACCCGACCGCACGAGAACGAGCGACGGGACACGGGAGCGAGAGCGGTGTCGGCGTCCGGAGGACTCCTCGTGGTTCTCGACTCCCGGAAAGGGACACCAGGAGCCATGCGCAGCATCCGAGCCGCGGCCGTAGGCGCCGTCACCATGTCTCTCGCCCTTGCCGCCTCGGCCTGCGGAGGCGGTTCGTCGACGGGTGGCGGGTCCAACGACTCGCCGAAGACGCTCACATACTGGGCCTCCAACCAGGGCGCCAGCATCGAGATCGACAAGAAGGTCCTCCAGCCCGAACTCGACAAGTTCCAGAAGCAGACGGGCATCAAGGTGAAGCTGGAGGTCGTGCCCTGGTCCGACCTGCTGAACCGGATCCTCGCCGCGACCACCTCCGGCCAGGGCCCCGACGTCCTCAACATCGGCAACACCTGGAGCGCCTCCCTCCAGGCCACCGGGGGGCTGCTGCCCTGGGACGCCAAGAACTTCGACAAGATCGGCGGCAAGGACCGCTTCGTCGACTCCGCGCTCGGCTCCACCGGCGCCGAGGGCAAGGACCCGTCCTCCGTACCGCTGTACTCGATGGCGTACGCGCTCTACTACAACAAGCAGATCCTCGCCGACGCGGGCATCTCCAAGCCCCCGGCCACCTGGGACGAACTCGTCGCCGACGGCAAGAAGATCCGGGCCAAGGGCAAGCAGGTCCTCGGCGCCGAGGGCGCCAACGTCTCGGAGAACATCCACCACGTCTTCGTCTTCGCCAAGCAGCACGGCGCCGACTTCTTCACCGCCGACGGCAAGCCCGACTTCACGAGTGACGGCACGGTCGCCGCGGTCAAGCAGTACGTCGACCTGATGGCCAAGGACAAGGCCATCCCGCAGGGCAACGCCGAATATGCGCAGAACCAGTCGGTCAGCGACTTCGCCAAGGGCAGGACGGCGATGCTGCTGTGGCAGTCCGCCTCCTCCAACCTCAAGTCCCAGGGCATGAGCGCGGACGCCTACGGCATCGCCCCGGTCCCCGTGCGGTCCGGCACCCCCGGCACCGACGCCCAGGTCAACTCGATGGTCGCCGGCATCAACCTCGCCGTCTTCAAGAACACCCACAACCTCGACGGCGCCACGAAGTTCGTGAAGTTCATGACCAGTGACGAGGAGCAGAAGATCCTCAACACGGCCTACACCTCCATCCCGCCGGTCAAGGCCGCCCAGGAGGACCCCGCTTTCAACACCTCGGACAACGCCGTCCTGAAGGAGACCCTGGCCACGAGCGCCGCCGCGCTGCCGCAGGTCGCCGACGAGTCCCAGTTCGAGACGACCGTCGGCACGGCCGTCAAGGAGCTGTTCGCCGACGCGGCCGCCGGACGCGCGATCACCACGGAGTCGGTGAAGGCCAAGCTGCTCAAGGCCCAGCAGCAGATGCCGGCGAAGTGAGCGCGGACACCCACATGACGACCACCGCTCCCGCGCACACCGGCGGGACGACGGCGCCCGTGAAGTCACCCGGGGCGGCGCGCGGACCGCGCCGCCCCGGGTGGCTCGGACGTGTCTCGCTGCCGTACCTGCTGCTCCTGCCCGCTCTGCTGCTCGAACTCCTGGTCCACATCGTGCCGATGGTGATCGGCATCGTGATGAGCTTCAAGGAGCTCACCCAGTTCTACATCCGCGACTGGAGCACGGCTCCCTGGTCCGGCCTCGACAACTACCGCATGTCGGTGGACTTCAACGCCCCCGTCGGCGAGGCGCTGCTGCACTCCTTCCTCGTCACCATCGCGTTCACCCTGCTGTCGGTCGGCCTGTGCTGGCTCATCGGCACCGCGGCCGCGATCTGCATGCAGGACACCTTCCGCGGACGCGGCCTGCTGCGCGCCGTGTTCCTGGTGCCGTACGCGCTGCCGGTCTACGCGGCCGTCATCACCTGGGTGTTCATGTTCCAGCACGACAACGGCCTCGTGAACCACGTGCTGCACGACCAGCTGCACCTCACCGACAAGCCCTCGTTCTGGCTCATCGGCGACAACAGCTTCGTCGCGCTGCTGACGGTGTCGGTGTGGAAGGGCTGGCCGTTCGCCTTCCTCATCGTCATGGCCGGACTCCAGAACATCCCGCGCGAACTGTACGAGGCCGCCGCGCTGGACGGCGCCGGAGTCTGGCAGCAGATCCGCCGCATCACCCTGCCGTCCCTGCGGCCCGTCAACCAGGTGCTGGTCCTGGTGCTGTTCCTGTGGACGTTCAACGACTTCAACACGCCGTACGTGCTGTTCGGCAAGGCCGCCCCCGAGGCCGCGGACCTCATCTCGGTCCACATCTACCAGGCCTCTTTCGTCACCTGGAACTTCGGCACCGGCTCCGCCATGTCCGTCCTGCTGCTGCTCTTCCTGCTGGTCGTCACCGGCGGCTACCTCGCGCTCACCTCACGCGGACGGAGGTCCGCCGATGTCTGACACCACCCTCAAGTCCGCGACCACTACGGTCCACCGCTCCCCGATGGCGCCGCCGCGCACCTTCATGTGGACCCGGCGGATCTTCCTCACCCTGCTGACCGGGTTCGTCCTGGTGCCCGTCTACGTGATGGTCTCCAGTTCGCTGAAGCCGCTCGCGGACGTCACCGGCAAGTTCCGCTGGCTGCCGAGCGGCCTGACCTTCCGCCCCTACATCGACATCTGGTCGACGGTCCCGCTCGCCAGGTACTTCGTCAACTCGCTGATCGTGGCGGGCGCCGCGACGGTCTGCTCGGTGGTGATCGCGGTCTTCTCGGCGTACGCCGTCAGCCGCTACAGCTTCCACGGCAAGCGTGTCTTCACGGTCACCGTCCTGTCGACGCAGATGTTCCCGGGCATCCTCTTCCTCCTCCCGCTGTTCCTGCTCTACGTCAACATCGGCAACGCCACCGGCATCGCCCTGTTCGGCTCGCGCGGCGGCCTGATCCTGACGTACCTCACCTTCTCGCTGCCGTTCTCGATCTGGATGCTCATCGGGTACTTCGACTCGGTGCCGCGCGACCTGGACGAGGCGGCGCTGGTGGACGGCTGCGGGCCGCTCGGCGCGCTGTTCCGGGTCGTCGTGCCGGCCGCGATCCCCGGCATCGTCGCCGTCGCCGTGTACGCCTTCATGACCGCCTGGGGCGAGGTGCTCTTCGCGTCCGTCATGACCAACGACACCACCCGCACGCTCGCGGTGGGCCTCCAGGGCTACTCCACACAGTACGACGTGTACTGGAACCAGATCATGGCCGCCTCGCTCGTCGTCAGCGTGCCCGTGGTCGCCGGGTTCCTGCTGCTCCAGCGCTACCTCGTCGCCGGGCTCACCGCGGGAGCGGTGAAGTGACCGCCAACATCCCCAGTCTCGAAAGGACTTCCGTGTCCCACGCCATCGACCTCGCCGCACTCCCGCAGGACTTCCGGTGGGGCACGGCCACATCCGCGTACCAGATCGAGGGGGCCGTCGCCGAGGACGGCCGCTCGCCGTCCATCTGGGACACCTTCTCCCACACCCCCGGCAAGATCGACAACGACGACCACGGCGACACCGCCTGCGACCACTACCACCGCTGGCGCGAGGACGTCGCGCTGATGGGCCGACTGGGCGTGAACGCCTACCGGTTGTCGATCGCCTGGCCGCGCGTGCTGCCGGACGGCGACGGTCCGGTGAACCCCAAGGGCCTTGACTTCTACGACGAGTTGATCGACGGGCTGCTGGCGGCGGGCATCACCCCCTCCGTCACCCTCTACCACTGGGACCTGCCGCAGGCCCTCCAGGACCGCGGCGGCTGGCCCGAGCGCGAGACCGCCGAGCACTTCGCCGCCTACGCCTCGGTCGTCGCCGAGCGCCTCGGCGACCGGGTGTCCCACTGGACCACCCTCAACGAGCCCCTGTGCTCGGCCTGGATCGGCCACCTCGAGGGCAAGATGGCCCCCGGCCTGACCGATCTGACCGCCGCGGTCCGCGCCTCCTACCACCTTCTTCTCGGCCACGGCCTGGCCGCCCAGGCGATCCGCGCCGTGACGTCCGGCGCCGAGGTGGGCATCGTCAACAACCTCTCCACCGTCTTCCCCGCGAGCGACAGCCCCGAGGACCAGGCCGCCGCCCGCCGCCACGACGGCCACGTCAACCGCTGGTGGCTCGACCCGGTCCACGGCCGCGGATTCCCCGCCGACATGCGCGAGGTCTACGGCGTCGACCTCCCCGAACGCCCCGGCGACCTCGACATCATCGCCGCCCCGCTGGACTGGCTCGGCCTCAACTACTACTTCCCGGCGACGGTGGCCGACGACCCCGACGGGCCGGTGCCCCACGCCCGTTCCGTACGCCGCCCGGACGTGCCCCGCACCGGCATGGACTGGGAGATCGACGCGTCCGGCATCGAGACGCTGCTGCTGCGCCTCACCCACGAGTACGGCGCGCGCAAGCTCTACGTCACCGAGAACGGCTCCGCCTTCCCGGACACCGTGGGCCCCGACGGAACGGTCGACGACCCCGAGCGTCGGGACTACCTGGTGGGACACCTGGCCGCCTGTGCCTCCGCCGCCCGCAAGGGCGCCCCACTGGCCGGCTACTTCGCCTGGTCGCTGCTGGACAACTTCGAGTGGGCGTACGGCTACGCCAAGCGCTTCGGCCTCGTCCACGTCGACTACGCCACCCAGGCCCGCACCATCAAGACCAGCGGCCGCGGCTACGCGGAGATCGTGCGCGCGCACGGGGAGCTGGGACGCGGGACGGCCTGACCCTCGGCCCGACGGACGGGCGCGGAAGGGGGCCCTCGGGAAACGTCCCGAGGGCCCTTTCACGTGGGGTATCAGGCGGGCTCTGCCGCCGATACTGCCCTGCCTGTGCAGTTCGGTGACGCCCGCCGACGCGCAGGACGTGCCCGGTGGTCTACGGGGCAGCAGGCCGAGACTATGGGCGGTTGAGGCGGATGGAGTTGATCGGGCTGAGATTCACCGCTTGCCAGCCGCCGGCGGCGATCTTGCCGCCGGTGCAGTTGCCGCCGTTGTACTCGTAGCAGAGGTCGGCGCTGGCGCCGCCGGTCTGGTTGTTGATCACCCAGTGCCAGTTGAACTGGTTGGACAGGTTGTGGGCACCGTACGACCAGTAAGTGTGGGTCAGGGTGGAGCTGCTGGCGGGCTTGCCCTCGGCGTAAACGCAGACGGCGCCGGACGGACAGCCGTAGAGGTCGGCGGTGGCTGCGGCGTTGGCGGTGCCGGCTCCCGTCAACAGGGTGGCGACGGCACCGACTGCGGCCGCGGATGCTCCAAGCATGACCTTCAGGTTCCTCACGGCGATCCCTTCATCTTCTCTATCACGGGTGTGAGTAGTTGCGGTACAGAAAGTGCCGCTGAGATTGATCATGGCTGCATGGCGCCGCCGGAAGTTGAGACCGGCGGGGCCGTGCAGCCGTTAGTGGCCGGCGTTCGGGTCGTGCTTGAGGGCGTGGTCGTCGCCGAGGTTGCTGTTGATGATCCAGCCGCCACACACGCAGTCAGGGGCGCGCATGGGATGTCGGTGAACCGGCCACGTCCGCCGATGGCACGGCGATCACCACATGCTGAGCCGGGCTTCGGCATGAAACGCACTCTGGTAGCCGGTGTCCACCGGTGTGCGAGCGCCCTTGGGGCACGCCTTCCGCGGCCATCAGTCCCCCTTACGTGGCGTGGCTTTTCCACAAGTGGCGGGCCGGGTTCCCGTCCCCTGTCAGTCCGCAGCCCGCTTGCTTGTCGAGGGCATGCCTAATAGTTGCGGGGAAGGGCGGGTCGGTCATTGACGAGGAGTGCCAGGTGCTTGCCGATGCGTGCCACGTGAGGCTCGGTCGACTTGGTGCTGCTGGCGGTAGTCCTGGGGGCCGAGTCCGTAGACGGCGCGGAAGGCACGGGAGAAGTGCGCGGGGCCTGCGAAGCCCCAGCGCGCTGCGAGGGCGTGGATCGGCTGGTTGCTCAGGAGGGGGTCGGCCAGGTCGCGGCGGCAGCGCTCCAGTCGGCGGGCGCGGATCCAGCCGGAGACGGTGGTGTCCTGGTCCTGAAAGAGCCGGTGCAGGGAACGCAAGGAGATGTGGTGGGCCGCGGCGACCGCGCCCGGGGACAGGTCCGGGTCGCCCAGGTGCTGCTGGATGAAGGCGTGGATCTTCATCAGCAGGGCCCGGTGGTGGGTCTGGGGTGGCATCGACGAGGCGGCGTCGAGGTGGTGGGCGAGGAAGGCGGTGAGCAGGTCAAGGGTGCAGGTGGCCAGTCGGGCGCCGTCCGCCGAGGTGTAGGTGGCGGCGCCCGCGACCAGCTGCGTGAGGTAGCCGGACAGCAGGGCGCCCATCCCGTCGCGTGCGGGCAACCGCACGGCGGTGAGCCGGTCGACCTTGTTCGCCGGGAGCGGCAGCAGGGCCCGGGGGACTTGCACCATCACTCCTCTCACGGTGTCCTGGTCAGCGGATGCCCAGCCCTGCCAGGGACGCGAGGTGTCGAAGAACATCACCTCACCGGGGCCGCTGGTGGTGTCCCGGCCGGCCTGGAGGATCCGGTGGCTACCGCGTAGGTTGAGCATCAGCTGGTAGGAATCAGGGTCGGATTGCCGGATCAGCTTCGTCGTCCGGCGGGTCTCCAGCGACGGGTATGCCAGCGCGGACACGTCCACCGCGCCCAGGTCCAGCACTCGCGCGCTCGCCCGGAAGTCCGCCTCGTGATCGCTGCGGACCACGCTGGGTATCAACGCCCTGGTCGTCATGTCGTGCCAGGAGCCGAACCGCTCGGTCACCGGCAGATCCTTTGTCCTGAACTCCGTCACCAGCACCATCCATCCCCCAGTACGTTGCCGCATCCAAGACGGTCTCGTCGGCGGTGAGACCAACTCTCACGACCATGTTCTAGCCCTGAATAGGGGCTTGAGGAACATCGGAACGGAACTGGCGCTGCACCTCGCGCTTTCACGCGGCAGAGCGTCCACTGGGTGATCAGAAACGCGGAGAGTGCCCCTGACCTGCAACGATGGGACTTGTCTAGGGTCCAGGTCGTCGCAGAAAGAAGCACTCTCCAAGTGAAGAAGCGTGTCGGGTCCTACCCGCGTGTCCGTGTCGAGGGCGGCAGCCGTGGAGTGGTCTCCCAGGCCGGGTCCGTGCTGCTGGTGGAGTCGGTCCGCAAGACCGGCCTTGATCAGGCGATATCCGCCGCGCTCACCCCGTGGCGCAAGCAGCGGATGTCCATGACCCGGGGAAGGTCCTCCTGGATGTCGCCCTCGCGGTCGCGCTGGGCGGGGACTGCCTGGCCGATGTGGCCCTGTTGCGGGTGGAGCCGGCCGTGTCGGGCCGACGGTCTCCGACCCGACGGTCTCCCGACTCTTCGACACGCTCGCCCGGGGCGGGACGCGGGCTCTGACCGCACTGCGCACAGCCAGGGCCGAAGTCCGCGAACGCGTCTGCCAGGGGACACCCCGGCGCGGTGGCTGTGCCCGCTGTGGATCCGCGCGCCTCAGCAGGCCGTCGGAAGTCAGGCGTCTTCAGGGGCAAAGCTGACATGACGTCAAGAGACTGAGTAGAACTGGTGACCCGTCGTGTGTGCCGGGCCTAATATGAGGAAGTCGTTCAGCGACCAGTTGGTTTCCACGGGGCGTGGCATGGCGCTGATGGGGTCGCAGAGGGCGGTGCGCAGACGTCAGGGTGATTTCGCGGACGATATGAGGCACGGCGCGGCGATCGGAACTACATCCTACGTGCCGCGGCGACGGTTTTACGTGGATGGGCAGGCCGGGACCGGCGATGCGCCGGGCGGTCAAGCATCGGTCTTTCATCACTCAGGTCCGGGCAGGCGTCATGGATGTACCTCGCGAAAACGGCACGGTTCCCCACGGGCGTCCGTCGCGGAGTCCGCAGGACTGGGGCTGGTTCGCTGCTTGGGCGCTGGTGGGGGCGGCGAGCTCCCTCGGGCTTCTGAGCCTCTGGACGATAGGCATGCTGGTGCTGCTGTGTGCGGCGGTCGGCACCGCGCTGCTTGTGACGCATCGCCAGACGGACCGTGGGTTGCCCGGGCTTCTTTCGGGTCTGAGTCTTCCGGTCTTCTATGTCGCCTATCTCAATCGAGGCGGACCGGGCGACGTGTGCGTCACGACAGGGACAGAGCAGAGCTGCACCGAGGAATGGTCTCCGTGGCCCTGGCTTGCGGCCGGGATCGTCCTCGGCCTCGCTGGCATCGTGGTCTTTCTCGTACTCCGGAGCCGGTCTTCCAGCCGTCGTACACCGGCGTCCCGGAATCCCGCAGGCCGCTAGGACCGGCAACGTTCACCGGGGTGACGGCCCGGCTGCCTCAGAGCTACGGTGATCGCCGACAGCGGTGCCGGTGTTCGGGTGGCAGGCCGGCATGGCCGAGATCGAGGTTCCGGGACCTGAGCCGGATGGGGAGACGGCCCCGTCGTGGCAGGGCGGGAAGCGCCATCCTTCTCTCCGACAGAGCATGTCGCGATCATCGGCGTCCGATTCCCGCCGGCCGAGGCCAGCAGCGTCATCGCCCGCCGGTAGCGGACCGAGTTCGTGCTGCCGCGACGCACGATCCGCTGCAACTGCCGGCCCTCCTGCCGGGTCAGCGTCCGGACCTTGACCGGCTCCGCCACCACGCCTCCCCGCACCGGTTGGATGTCCGCCGACATCCAACCGGTGCAGGCGCTCCCGCCGCCAACCAGGCGAACTTGTTGACGTCGCTGTCGTAGGGGTGGCCCCGGGAATCCAGGCGGTGCGAGACGAACAGCCGGGCCAGGCGGGCGCCTGCGGGTCGGACTCCACGCCACGAGGGGACCTCGGACCACCACCAGAAGGAGAGCTGCAGGCGCGAGTGTCGCTGTCCCGCAATGAGCTCTCGGGCAGTTGTCAGTGCCCACTGAGTTCCCTGGCTGCTCCCTCTGTCTCCACGTGGACGCTGTGGCATCGGCCGCAGCGTACGAGGGTGATCGGGCACAGCGGGATCCTGCATGCCGTGCCGCTCGACGCGGCCGGCGTCGAGTAGGCCGGTTCGTGGGCGTCCTCGGGCTCGCCGCGGCCGCCTTCGCCGTCGTGCGGACGCGGTCGTGGCGCGCGGAACGCGTCGTGACGCGCAGAACACGTTTCAGCGCGCGGAATGCGGGATCCGGATCACGTTGCCGTAACCCGGCTCCGCCCGTCGTGCGGCGCGTCACGCGGCCCGCGCCGTCTCCAGCATCGTCTCGACGGGTTCCGTGACCGGGGCCGCGACGGACTCCTTGCGGCGGGCCTCCCTCGTCACGCCGGCGTCGGCAGCCGCCCCTACCCGCGACGTCCGCCACAGCCACAGCACGTCCCGGCCGAACGACCACACCAGCAGGCCGAGCGCCAGCAGCACCACGCCGGCGGTGGCCGGCAGGGGCAGCAGGTCCGATCCGGCGAGCAGCAGGAAGACGCCCTGGAGCGCGGCGACCGTCTTGCGGGCGGTGCTCGGCGGCAGGGGCGCGTTCAGCCAGGGCAGCACGCGGGCGGCGGCGACGAAGACGTAGCGCATACCGCCGATCAGCAGCACCCACGGGCCGAGCATCGTCGAGACGTACACGCTGAGCACCAGGATCAGGAACGCGTCCACCTCCATGTCGAAGCGGGCGCCGAGCGCCGTGGAGGTGCCCGTGCGGCGGGCCACCTTGCCGTCGACGCCGTCCAGGATCAGGGCCACCGCCGTCAGCGCGACCAGCAGCGACACCGGCGGCGCGCTCTCGAAGGAGTCCGCGACCAGCGCCGTCACCCCACCCACGAGAACGGCCCGACCCAGGGTCACCCGGTTTGCCGGGCCGAAGGAGCGCGGCCGTGACCGGTGCAGGGCCCGGGAGAGCACCGCCCAGGTGGCGACCGCGAAGACCAGGCCGGTCACCCAGCCCGCGGGACCCATGCCGATCGCCGGGCCGAGCAGGGCCAGCAACAGGATCTGAGCGCCCGCTCCCACCGCGGTCTCCTGCTGGACCAGCCGTGCGTCGTAAGTGTTGTTCAGGGCCACCGAACACCCTCCGGCGAGTGACAGAGTCGATCAACGCCGCGTACGTTGTCCGCGGCCTGTGCACACCTCGGTACGTGAACAACTTCCCGATCGTTCAGGAGGATTCTTGATGAACCGCTCCGCGCGTTCCTTCTGGCTGACCTCGCCCGGCCGCGGCGAGATACGCCCGACGGACCTTCCGGAACCCGCTCCGGGCGAGGTGGTCGTCCGCGCGCTGTACTCCGGGATCAGCCGCGGCACGGAGACGCTCGTGTTCCGCGGCCAGGTGCCCGAGAACCAGTACGACGCCATGCGGGCGCCGTTCCAGGAGGGCGACTTCCCCGGCCCGGTGAAGTACGGCTACCTCAGCGTGGGCGTCGTGGAGGAGGGCCCGCCGGAGCTGACCGGGCGCACGGTCTTCTGCCTCCATCCGCACCAGAGCCGCTACGTCGTACCGGCGAGCGCGGTCACCTGCGTGCCGGAGAACGTGCCGGCCGGGCGGGCGGTGCTCGCGGGCACGATCGAGACCGCCGTGAACGCGCTGTGGGACGCCGCGCCCCTGGTGGGCGACCGCATCGCCGTCGTCGGCGGCGGCATGGTGGGCTGCTCGGTGGCCGCCCTGCTGGCCCGGTTCCCCGGCGTGCGCGTGCAGCTCGTCGACGCCGACCCGGCCCGCGCCGAGGTCGCCGACGCGCTCGGCGTGGGCTTCGCGTCGCCCGGGGACGCGCTCGGCGACTGCGACCTCGTGGTGCACGCCAGCGCCACCGAGCAGGGCCTCGCCCGCGCGCTGGAACTGCTCACCCCCGAGGGCACCGTCCTCGAACTGAGCTGGTACGGCGACCGGCGCGTCGCCCTCCCGCTCGGCGAGGCCTTCCACTCCCGTCGACTCGTCATCCGCAGCAGCCAGGTCGGCACCGTCTCCCCGGCCCGGCGCTCCAGCCGCACGTACGCCGACCGGCTGGCCCTCGCGCTCGACCTGCTCGCCGACCCGGCGCTCGACGCCCTCGTCACCGGGGAGAGCGCGTTCGAGGAACTGCCTCAGGTGATGCCGAGGCTCGCCTCCGGGGAGATCCCGGCCCTGTGCCACCGGGTCAGGTACGGCGACCGATCATGACGGATCGTCCGGTCGGGGACGGCAAGAGCGCCTGACCTTGAGAAAAGAGTGAGAAGTCACTGAACAACGGGAAGCGGTCAGCCGTACTACACGGCATCCCCCGGCAGGCACCGGCCGGGGACCAGACGCGCCGCACCTGGAGGGTCGTCCGTTGTTCAGCATCACCGTCCGCGATCACATCATGATCGCCCACAGCTTCCGCGGCGAGGTCTTCGGGCCCGCGCAGCGTCTGCACGGCGCCACGTTCCTCGTGGACGCCACCTTCCGGCGCGAGCAGCTGGACGACGACAACATCGTCGTCGACATCGGACTGGCCACGCAGGAACTGGGCGCCGTGGTGGCGGAGTTGAACTACCGCAACCTCGACCACGAGCCCGACTTCGCCGGCATCAACACCTCCACGGAGTTCCTGGCCAAGGTCATCGCCGACCGGCTCGCCGAACGCATCCACAAGGGCGCCCTGGGCGAGGGTGCCAAGGGCCTGGCCGGCCTCACCGTCACCCTCCACGAGTCGCACGTCGCCTGGGCGAGTTACGAGCGTGCGCTGTGACCGAGACGACCGTCCATCGCCCCTCGCCCCTGACCTACCTGCCCGCGCAGCGCGCCGGCTCGGAGAACGTCGGGATCATCCCCATGTCCCTGCGCACCGTCCACTTCGTCCTGCCCGGCGGCGTCGACGACCCGGCCACCCCCAGCGGCGGCAACGCCTACGACCGCCGGGTGAGCCTGGACCTGCCCGGCTTCGGCTGGCAGGTCCAGGCCCATCCCGTGCACGGCGACTGGCCCCGCCCCGACGCCGAGGCCTGTGCGGAACTCGCCCGCGTCCTGCACGAGTTGCCGGACGGCGCCGTCGTCCTGCTCGACGGGCTGGTCGCCTGCGGCGTGCCCGAGACCGTCGTGCCCGAGGCCGAGCGGCTGCGCCTGGCCGTCCTCGTCCACCTGCCGCTCGGCGACGAGACGGGACTCGACCCGGCCGTGGCCGCGGAACTCGACGCCAGGGAACGCCAGGTGCTGCGCGCGGTGGCCGCCGTCGTCGCCACCAGCGACTGGGCGGTACGCCGCCTCGTCTCCCACCACGGCCTCGCCCCCGACCGGGTCCACGCCGCCGCCCCCGGCGCCGACATCGCGCCCCTCGCCCCCGGCACCGACGGGGTCTCGCAGCTGCTGTGCGTCGCCTCGGTCACCCCGCGCAAGGGGCAGCACCGGCTGGTGGAGGCGCTGGCCGCGGTCACCGACCTGCCGTGGAGCTGCACCTGCGTCGGCGCGCTCACCCAGGACCCCGCCTACGTCGACCGGCTGCGCGGCCTGATCGCGGAGCACGGTCTGCAGGACCGTTTCCACCTGGCCGGACCGCGCGCCGGAGCCGAGCTCGACGCCAGCTACGCCGCCGCCGACCTGATGGTCCTCGCCTCCTACGCGGAGACGTACGGCATGGCCGTCACCGAGGCCCTCGCGCGGGGCATCCCGGTGCTCGCCACCGACGTCGGCGGGGTGGGCGAGGCGGTCGGCCGTGCCCCCGACGGCGGGGTGCCCGGCATCCTCGTACCGCCGGAGGACCCCGCGGCCCTCGCCGCCGAACTGCGCGGCTGGTTCGGCGAGGCCGACGTGCGGCGCCGGCTGAAGTCCGCCGCACGTGGCCGGCGCGCCGCCCTCGACGGCTGGGCCAACACCGCCCGCAGCCTGGCCGGAGTGCTCGGCCGGCTGCCGAAGGAACCCCGGAGGGCGGCATGACCACACCGGACACGTCCACGGAGATCGCCGGGCTCACCGGCACCATCCCGGGCCGGCCCGGCCCGCGGGAGCGGTCCGCCCCCGCCACGGGCGTGGCAGGGCGGCCGCTCCCGGACGCGGCGCGGCTCGCAGGAAAGGAACTCTCGGACATGGCGGATTCCGGCGCTCTCTCCCCACTTGCGGCTCAGGACACCGTGTCCCCGGAGGTGATTCCGGGGGCCGGGCCCGCTCAGCGGCCCGGTGAGCGGGCCACCGTGAGGCTTCGGGAGGACGAGGCGCACGAGGAGCCGCCCCGGTACGCGCCCGAGTGGTTGCAGCTCCGCGAGGCTGTGGACGCCACCGCGCGGGCCACCGAGCTACTCGATCCGCTGCGCATCCGGCTGGCGAACCTGCCGATCCGGCACGGTGGGCTCGTCGTGCACGACCTGGGGTGCGGCACCGGCTCGATGGGCCGCTGGCTCGCCCCCCGGCTGGACGGCGCCCAGCACTGGGTCCTGCACGACCGCGACCCCTACCTGCTGCACTTCGCCGCCGTGGCCTCCCCGCGCGCAGCCGCCGACGGCAGCCGGGTCACCGTGGAGACACGGCGCGGCGACGTGGACCGGCTCACCCCGGACGCCCTGTCCGGAGCGTCCCTGGTCACGGCCTCGGCGCTGCTGGACGTCCTGACCCGCGAGGAGATCGACACCCTCGCCGCGGCCTGCGCCGGAGCGGGCTGCCCCGCGCTCCTTACGCTCTCGGTGGCCGGCCGGGTCGAACTGACCCCGGCCGATCCGCTGGACGCCGAGATCACCGAGGCGTTCAACGCCCACCAGCGGCGTACGGGACTGCTCGGTCCCGACGCGGTCGAGGTGGCCTGCGAGGCCTTCGCCGCACACGGCGCCACCGTACGGGTGCACCCGAGCCCCTGGCGGCTCGGCCCCGACCAGCGCGAACTGACCGCCCAGTGGCTGCGCGGCTGGGTCGGCGCGGCCGTCGAACAGCGTCCCGAGCTGAAGCCGCGCGCCGACCGCTACCTCGCCGACCGTCTGGAGGCCTGCGCGGCGGGGGAGTTGCAGGTCGTCGTGCACCACAACGACCTCCTGGCGCTGTCCCGGCCGACGGACCGTGCCGCATGAGCGCCCAGACGGTGAACGCACCTCGCGTGCGCGACCGGGAGGCGGGTGCGGGGGAGGGGGCGTCCAACGCCTCCCGCGCGCACGGCACATCCGCCGACGACCGCGCTCGCACCCCTCTCGTCGCCGCGCTCTCCCGCCTCAACACCCGTGCCGTGCGAACCCACTTCGGCACCGTCGCCGGAGTCGCCATCCTTGCCGTCCTGCTGTGGCGGCTGGGCACCGGTGTCTTCCTGGACGGGCTGCGGCGGATCGACACGCCGACGCTCCTCGTGGCGCTCGGTATCGGGCTGGTCACCACCGTGTTCAGCGCCTGGCGCTGGCAGTTGGTGGCCCGCGGACTGCGCATCCGGCTGCCGCTCGGCCCTGCGGTGGCCGACTACTACCGCGCGCTGTTCCTGAACGCGGCGCTGCCCGGCGGTGTCCTGGGCGACGTGCACCGGGCGGTGCGGCACGGGCAGAGCGCCGGCGACCTGGGACGCGGCGTGCGGGCCGTCGTCCTCGAACGGGTCGCCGGACAGATCGCGCTCGCCGTCACCGGCGCGGCCGTCCTGCTCGCCCTGCCGTCCCCCGTGCGCGACCAGACGCGGCACTTCGTGGCGTTGCTCGCGTTCGCCGCCGCCGGCGCGTTCGCCATCGTCCTCGCCCTGCGGATGAACCGCGCGCCCTCGCGGCGTGGACAGGCCCTGCGCCGCACCCTCGCCGAGGCCCGCGAGGGGCTGCTGTCCCGCCGCAACGGGCCGGGCGTCGCGCTGTCCTCGGCCGTCGTCCTGGCCGGGCACATCGTGATGTTCGTGGTCGCCGCGCACGTCGCCGGCCCCGCGACCCCGGTGCTCGTGCTGCTGCCCCTGGCGGTCCTCGCACTGGTCGCCATGGGACTGCCGCTGAACGTCGGCGGGTTCGGGCCCCGCGAGGGCGTGGCCGCCTGGGCGTTCGGCGCGGCCGGACTCGGCGCGAGCACCGGAGTGACCGTGGCCGTGGTGTACGGGGTGCTCAGCTTCGTCGCCAGCCTGCCGGGGGCGCTCGTCCTCGTCGTCCGCTGGTACACCGCGATGCGCGCCGGGTCCCGCCCCGCCGAACCCGCCCCGGAACCCGGCCGCGCGTCCGACGGGGACTATCCGCGTCCGCTCTCCGGCAATCCGGGGTCCTCGGAAGTGAGCAGCGAGAAATACGGACCGAAGGCGGCCGCAAGGCCGTTCAGCAGTTCCTCGCCCTTTTCCGCGGAACCCAGGGAGGGACGCCCGATGACACCCGATTCGGTATAGGCGGACATTCCGGTGGTGAGCAGATGCCGCCGGTCGTCCGCGACGAAATCGGCGGACTCGTAACCGGCCCGGACCATTTCCGGATGAGCGTGCAGAAGAATGGAGGTCTCGATTTCCCCCGCGTGCATGTCGGTGAGCGGCGAGGTGCGCACCCCGGCCGCGTCGAGGGCCGTCTGCCAGTCCTCCGCGGCGGGGAACAGCGCGAGGCGCTCACCGCGCGCGGAGGCCTCCTGAACGACGTTGCCCAGCACGTAGTTCCCGCCGTGACCGTTGACGACCACCAGGGCCTCGACGCCGGAGCGGCGCAGTGAGTCCGCGATGTCCCGCACCACCGCATGAAGGGTCACGGAGGAGATGCTGACGGTTCCCGGCCAGGCGGCGTGCTCGTGCGAGCAGGAGATCGTCACCGGTGGAAGGAGGTGCACCGGGTACGCGTCGGCGATCCGGCGTGCGATGGCGCAGGCGACCAGCGTGTCGGTCGCCAACGGGAGGTACGGTCCGTGCTGTTCGAAACTGCCCACCGGCAGGACGGCCACCTGCCGTGAGAGGTCCGCCCCCCGCGCCCGTACGTCTTGCGTGGTGTCCGCCGGCAACGGACCATGTGCCGTCGGCCTCGGCCGCGTTTCCGAACCACTCATTGTTTTCCGGCCTTTCGTCTCTGCTTAGGAATCAGATCATGACAGAAGACCTCGCCGTACTCGGCAAGAAGTCGTCCCGGCGCACTGGTGTGGAGCGCGTCGTGAATGCCCCGCTGCCCACCGTGTACGGGCAATTCCAGGCGGTCGGCTACCTGGACCACGACCGCGGCGACGAACAAGTCGCCCTGGTGCACGGCGACATCGGAACCGACCGGGTCCTGGTGCGGCTGCACTCGGAGTGCCTCACCGGGGACGCGTTCGGCTCCCAGCACTGCGAGTGCGGCGACCAGCTCGCCGCCGCGCTGCGCGCCGTCGTCGCCGAAGGCAGCGGCATCGTCGTCTACTTGCGAGGCCACGAGGGCCGCGGCATCGGGCTGCTCGCCAAGCTGCGGGCGATGGCCCTGCAGGCGGAGGGCTTGGACACGGTCGAGGCAAACCTCGCGCTCGGCCTGCCGGTCGACGCCCGCGACTACGGCGTGGCCGCCGGGATGCTGCACGACCTGGGTGTGCGCTCGGTGCGCCTGATGTCCAACAACCCGCGCAAGCGTGAGGCGTTGGTGCAGCACGGCATCCAAGTCGCCGAGACGGTACCGTTGCTGATCCCGCCGTGCGAGAGCAACATCACCTACCTGCGCACCAAGCGGGAACGGCTCGACCACCACCTGCCCCACCTGGACGCGGTGGCGCACCTGTCCTGAAGCCGGGCAGCCCGGCACCGCACGACGGCCGGACCCGGGCCGGGACGCACCCGGCCGGCAGCCGGCGACGAAGCGGGAAACCCGGCGGGCGACCGCCGGGATCCCCCGCCCACTTCGCCCCGGACCCGGGGGCGGGGAAGCGGCCACGGGGAATGCGCGGCCCGGCCCCGCTGGTTGACCGGAGTATGACTCAGGACACGCCGTACGACGCCGCACAGGAAGCCCTGCTCGCGCTGCTCTCGGAAAGCCGCGGCGGGGTACTGGTCACGCTCAAGCGGGACGGCCGGCCCCAGCTTTCGAACGTCGCGCACGCCTACGACCCGGACGGGCGGGTCATCCGCGTCTCGCTCACCGACGACCGCGCCAAGACCCGCAATCTGCGCCGGGACCC
The DNA here is from genome assembly GCF_035917575.1 of Streptomyces sp. NBC_01788. Lineage (GTDB taxonomy): Bacteria > Actinomycetota > Actinomycetes > Streptomycetales > Streptomycetaceae > Streptomyces. The sequence continues at coordinate 6,871,287 of NZ_CP109090.1, forward strand.
GCGGGCGTCCTACCACGTCACCAGCCCGGACCGGTGGGCCTACACGGTCGCCGAGGGCACCGCGGACCTGTCACCGGTCGCCGCGGACCCGTACGACGAGACCGTCGAGGAACTGGTACGCCTCTACCGGGAGATCCTCGGCGAGCACCCCGACTGGGACGACTACCGCGCCACCATGGTCCGCGACCGCCGCCTGGTGCTCCGCCTGCGGGTGGACCGGGCCTACGGCATCCCCAAGCGCGCCGCCGACGGGTGAGACGGGAGCGGGGCCGGGTCGACATCCGCACGCGTGCGGCTCTCGATCGCCCGCAGGACCGCCACCATGTCCTGGCCGCCGTGGCCGAGCGACACGGTCTCCTCGAACAGGGCGTGGCACACGTCGAGCAGCGGGGAGGCGGTGCCGGACGCGCGTGCGGCCTCGGCGATCAGCCGGTTGTTCTTCAGCACGTCGAGGGCGGCGGCCTGGACGTCGAAGTCCCCGGCCAGCAGCTTGGGCGCCTTCATCCGCGAGACCGGGCTGGCCATCGGGCCCGCGTCGAGGACGTCGAGGAACAGGCGCGGGTCGAGCCCCTGCCGCTCGGCGAAGTGGAACGACTCGGTGAGTCCGGTCACCAGCGTGATCAGGAACAGGTTCACCGACAGCTTCGTCAGCAGCGCGCCCGGTGCGGGGCCGCACACGAACGTCTCCCGGCACAGGGGAGCGAGCAGCGGCCGTACGGTCCGTACCGCTCGCTCGTCACCGGCCAGCATCGCCACCAGCGCGCCGTTCTCCGCCGGTACGCGGGAGCCGGAGACGGGCGCCTCGACATAGCGCCCGCCCGCGTCCCGTACGTCGGACTCCAGTGCGCGTGAGTACGAGGGCGAGGTGGTGCCCATGTGGACGACCACCCGCCCGGCGACGCGCACGGGGAAGTCCGGCCCGCCGCGGCCGAGGGTCGCGTCGGTGGCGGTGTCGTCCGCCAGCATCAGGAGCACCACGTCCGAGCGGGCGAACACCTCGCCGGGGTCCGCCGCGACCTGGGCGCCGGCCGCGCGCAGCGGAGCGGTACGGGAGGCCGTGCGGTTCCACACGGTGAGGGGAGTGCCGGAGCGGGCCAGCCGGAGTGCCATGGGCTGCCCCATGACTCCGAGACCGATGAAGCCGACGTTCACGAGGACCGCCCTGAGGTTCGGGACCGTTCTATGACGGCGGTCATAGTAGCGCCGCTCATGACGGCGGTCATAGGGTGGGGCGCGAGACGCGTACGGAGCCGGGAGGCCGACGATGACGGGCACCGAGCGGGGGCCGCGTGAGCGGATGGTGTTCAGCGCGGCCCAGCTCATCCGGCGCGACGGCGTGGGCGCGACCGGGATGCGGGAGGTGGCCGCCCACGCCGGGGCGCCCCGCGGATCCCTCCAGCACTACTTCCCGGGCGGCAAGGAACAGCTGGTCAACGAGGCGGTGGCGTGGGCGGGCCAGTACGCGGGCCGGCGCGTCGCGCGCTTCATGGCGGGCATGGCCGAGCCGACGCCGGGCGGGTTGTTCGCCGCGATGGTCGGGCAGTGGACCGACGAGTACGAGACGGCCGGCTCCCTCTCGGGGTGCCCGGTCGCCGCGGCGACGGTGGACTGCGCCTCGACCCGCGCGTCCACCCGGGAGGCGACCGCCGCCGCGTTCACGGCCTGGCGGTCGCCGGTCGCCGAGGCCCTGACGAGCATGGGCGTACCACCCGAACGGGCCGAGCCCCTGGCCACCCTGATGATCAGCTCCCTGGAAGGCGCGATCATCCTCTCCCGCGCCGAAGGAAACGTGGACCCCCTGAAAACGGTGTCCCACGAACTGACCCCGCTCCTGAACGCGGCCGTGGCTCACTGACACCGCCTCCCCGCCACGCCCGGACCGCGACACGGCGCCTCGAAGGCACACCTGCGCCTGGGGCCGGCGGGGCGAGCGTGGGCGGCGGGACCAGGACCGGGCACCCGGCGGGGAGCGCCCCGGACACGCCCGTGCGTGCTGCCGCGCGGCCCCCGCCGCCTCGCTCGCCGTGGGCACGTCCTGGGCCGCGGGCCGGGGTCAGGGCTTCTTCGGCTCGTGCGTCTGCGTCGCCTCCACCGCGTGGCCGCCGAACTGGTTGCGCAGGGCCGCGACCATCTTCATCTGGGGGGAGTCGTCCTGGCGGGAGGCGAAGCGGGCGAAGAGGGCGGCGGTGATCGCCGGCATCGGCACGGCGTGGTCGATGCCCGCCTCCACCGTCCAGCGGCCCTCGCCGGAGTCCTCCGCGTAGCCGCGCAGCTTCTTCAGGTGCTCGTCGTCGTCCAGGGCGTCGACGGCGAGGTCCAGGAGCCAGGAGCGGATGACGGTGCCCTGCGTCCAGGAGCGGAACACCTCGCGCACGTCGGTGACCGAGTCCACGGTCTCAAGGAGCTCCCAGCCCTCGGCGTAGGCCTGCATCATCGCGTACTCGATGCCGTTGTGGACCATCTTCGCGAAGTGCCCCGCGCCCACCTTGCCCGCGTGCACGAAGCCGTACGGGCCCTCCGGCTTGAGCGCGTCGAAGATCGGCTTCAGCCACCGGACGTGCTCCTCGTCGCCGCCCACCATCAGCGCGTAGCCGTTCTTCAGGCCCCACACGCCCCCGGAGACGCCCGCGTCGACGAAGCCGACGCCCCGCGCGTGCAACTGCTTGGCGTGCTTCTCGTCGTCCGTCCACCGGGAGTTGCCGCCGTCGACGACGATGTCGCCGGGTTTGAGCAGGGTCGCCAGCTGGTCGATGGCCCCCTGGGTGGCCTCGCCGGCCGGCACCATCACCCAGACCACACGCGGTGCCTCCAGCCGGTCCACGAGCTCGACCAGGTCGTCCACGTCGGACAGCTCCGGATTGCGGTCGTAGCCCACCACGGTGAGGCCGGCGTCGCGGAGACGTTCCCGCATGTTGCCGCCCATCTTGCCGAGGCCGACGAGACCCAACTGCATCGATGCCATCTCAGCTCACTTCCTGGATGTCGGACATTCAGACGGTCTCCTTGGCGCCCTCGCCGCGCAGCGCGACGGCGTACATCTCGTCGGCATCGAGGCGGCGCAGCTCCTCGGCGATGAGCTCGGAGAGAGGACGGACCTTCAGCGCGAGGGTGCGCGGCGGCTGGCCCGGCAGGGTCAGCGTGGCCAGTGGGCCCTCGGGCCGGTCGATGACGATCTCCCCGTTGTCGGTGCCCAGCCGTACGGCCGTGACGACCGGGCCGCCGGACACCACACGGTCCGTCCGCACGCCCAGCCGGGCCTCCAGCCAGCGGGCCAGCAGCTCCGCGCTCGGGTTCTCCGCCTCTGCCTCCACGGCCGCCGAGGTCACCCGTACCCGGGCCTGGTCCAGGGCCGCGGCCAGCATCGAGCGCCAGGGGGTGAGCCGGGTCCAGGCGAGGTCGGTGTCGCCGGGAGCGTAGGTGCGCACGCGCGCCTGGAGGATCTCCAGCGGGCGTTCCACGGCGTACAGGTCGGTGATCCTGCGCTGCGCCAGCCTGCCCAGCGGATCCTGTGCCGGGTTCTCGGGCGCGTCCACCGGCCACCAGACGACGACCGGCGCGTCCGGCAGCAGCAGCGGCAGCACGACCGAGTCGGCGTGCTCGGACACCTCGCCGTAGGTGCGCAGCACGGCCGTCTCGCCCGTGCCCGCCTCGGAGCCCACCCGTACCTCCGCGTCCAGCCGGGAGTGCGTGCGGTCGCGCAAGGTGCGGGCGTGCCGCCTGACGACGAGCAGGGTGCGCGAGGGGTGCTCGCGCGAGGCCTCCTCGGCGGCTTTCAGTGAGTCGTAGGCGTTCTCCTCGTCCGTGACGATGACCATCGTCAGGACCATGCCCACGGCGGGTGTGCCGATGGCACGGCGGCCCCGCACCAGCGCGTTGTTGATCTCTCCCGCGGTGGTGTCGGTCAGGTCGATCTTCATGGCCTGCGCCAGCTCCGTCCGTCTCGTGCGAGCATCTCGTCGGCTTGCGGCGGACCCCATGTGCCCGCCGGGTACTGCGCCGGCCTGCCGTGGTCGTCCCAGTACGCCTCCACCGGGTCGAGGATCTTCCACGACTCCTCGACCTCCTGGGGCCGCGGGAACAGGTTGGCGTCGCCGAGCAGTACGTCCAGGATGAGGCGTTCGTAGGCCTCCGGGCTGGACTCCGTGAAGGACTCGCCGTAGGCGAAGTCCATCGTCACGTCCCGGATCTCCATGGAGGTGCCCGGCACCTTCGAACCGAACCTGACCGTCATGCCCTCGTCCGGCTGGACGCGGATCACGATCGCGTTCTCGCCCAGCTCCTCGGTGGCGGTGGAGTCGAAGGGGGAGTGCGGGGCCCGCTGGAAGACCACCGCGATCTCGGTCACCCGGCGCCCCAGGCGCTTTCCGGCGCGCAGGTAGAACGGGACTCCGGCCCAGCGGCGGTTGGCGATCTCCAGGCGCAGCGCCGCGTACGTGTCGGTCTTCGACCGCGGGTCGATGCCGTCCTCCTGGAGGTAGCCGACGACCTGTCCGCCGCCCTGCCAGCCCTTCGTGTACTGGGCGCGCACGGTGTGGTGGCCCAGGTCCTCGGGCAGCCGCACCGATTTCAGCACCTTCAGTTTCTCGGTGAGCAGCGCCTCGGCGTCGAAGGCGATGGGTTCCTCCATCGCGGTGAGCGCCATGAGTTGCAGCAGGTGGTTCTGGATGACGTCGCGGGCGGCGCCGATGCCGTCGTAGTAGCCGGCGCGGCCGCCGATGCCGATGTCCTCGGCCATGGTGATCTGTACATGGTCGACGTAGGACCGGTTCCAGACCGGCTCGTACATCTGGTTGGCGAAGCGCAGGGCCAGGATGTTCTGGACGGTCTCCTTGCCCAGGTAGTGGTCGATGCGGAAGACCTGCTCCGGGTCGAACACCTCGTGCACGATCCGGTTCAGCTCACGTGCGCTGGCGAGATCGTGACCGAACGGCTTTTCGATGACCGCCCGCCGCCAGGAGCCCTTCGGCCCCTCCGCCAGCCCGTGCTTCTTCAGCTGCTGGACGACCTTGGGGAAGAACCTCGGCGGTACGGAGAGATAGAACGCGAAGTTGCCGCCCGTGCCGCGGGAGGAGTCCAGGTCCTCCACCGCCGCGCGCAGGTGCTTGAACGCCGTGTCGTCGTCGAAGTCGCCGGGGACGAACCGCATGCCCTCGGAGAGCTGCTGCCAGACCTCCTCGCGGAACGGCGTGCGCGCGTGCTGCTTGACGGCCTCGTGCACCACCTCGGCGAAGTCCTGATCCTCCCAGTCCCGCCGGGAGAAGCCGACCAGGGAGAAGCCCGGGGGCAGAAGTCCGCGGTTGGCCAGGTCGTAGACGGCCGGCATCAGCTTCTTGCGGGACAAGTCCCCGGTGACGCCGAAGATCACCAGCCCGGACGGCCCCGCGATCCGCGGCAGCCGCCGGTCCCTGGTGTCACGCAGCGGATTCGCCCAATCGGCCGCGGCCCCCACCGGCACCCGGACGTCGGGCGCCTGGACCTTCCTGGGGCCGGAGGCCGCGGTCGGGCCGGAGGCCGCGGTCCCAGTGGGGGCTGCGGCTCCCGACCCCTGCGCCCGGGTGTGCGTCGCCGCCGGTGCCTCGCTGTCCGTGGGGCCGGCGCTCGGGGTCGTGGGCTTCGCGGCCGCGGTCGGTGCCCGGCCGCGGGCGGCCGGTGGGCCGGAGGCCGCCGCCCGGGAGGCATGCGCCGCCGCCTCGGTGGGCTTCTTGCTCATTCCGCGTCAACTCCCTTGCTGTCGAGGGGCCTGGCCACCGCCTCCGGCAGGTTGCCCTGCGGCTGGTGATCACCGTGCCGGGCGTGACCGGTTCGTGCGTCTGCGGAGTGTCCTCGTAATACAGGGTGTCCTCGTACGGGGGATCCCTCACCTCGATCCGCGGATCCGCCCGCGCCCGCGGCCGACCGGCACTCCGGGGCTGTCACGGTCAGGGCTCCTTCGGTCACAGTGAGCGTCTTCCATGCAGCGTTCGGATCATGCACGCGCCGTGCGGGCACCGATGACACACGGGCCCACGCCACGCGGGCCCACGCCACGCGGGCCCACGCCACGCGAGCCCGCGACGTACGGGCCCGCGACGTACGGGCCCGCGACGTACGGGCCCGCGACGTACGGGCCCGCGACGTACGGGCCCGCGACGCACGGGCCCGCGACACACGCCCCACCCCACGCCGCGCCCCAGCCACCACACGCCACCGGGGCCCCACGCGTGTGCGTGGAGCCCCGGTGTCCGGACCTGCGTGCCGGTCAGTGACCGAAGTCGAACCAGTTGACGTTCACGAAGTCCGCCGGCTGGCCGCTGCTGAAGGTGAGGTACACGTCGTGGGTGCCGGTCACCGGGCTGATGTTCGCCGGGACCGTCCTCCAGGACTGCCAGCCTCCGGTGTTGGCCAGCGCGAAGCTGCCGACGGGCGCGTTGCCGCGGTTGTCCAGGCGTACCTCGACCAGTCCGCTGACTCCCGGCGCGGCGCCGCTGGCGACCCGCGCGTAGAACTGCCGGGCCGCGGTGGAGCCGAAGTTCACGCCCTTGTAGAGGGTCCAGTCGCCGTTCGAGACGGCGCCGATGTTCTGGCCGCCGCCCGTGTCGGTGGTCGTCTCGGTGATGACGCCGCTCTGGCTGTCGTAGGACTCGGCCTGGATGGGGCTGTAGGCGTCCCGGTTGCCGGTCGGAGGAGGTGTGGTACCGCTCCCACCGCCGGAGGACTGGAGCACCTGCACATAGTCCACGGTCATCGGGTGGCCGGGTTCGGTGCCGCCGTCCGGGCCGCCGCCGAACGCGCCGGGGAAGCCGCCGCCCATCGCCACGTTCAGGATGACGAAGTACCCGTGGTTGGTGGCGTTGGCCCACGTCGCCGCGTCCACGTCGTTGGACCGCACGGTGTGGAAGTTGACGCCGTCGACGTAGAAGCGGATCTGCTCGGGGCTGGTCGACCTGTCCCACTCCATGGCGTACGTGTGGAAGCCGGCCTGGCAGGTGCTGCCCGTGCACGAGGTCGAACCGCCGAGGCCCGTCGTCTCCTTGCACGGCCCGTCCGGGTTGGTGCCGCAGTGCATGGTCGCCCAGTTGGTGTTGAGTCCCTGGACGTTCTCCATGATGTCCAGTTCGCCGACGCCGGGCCAGTTCCAGTAGTTGCCGCGGAAGGGCGCGCCCAGCATCCAGAAGGCGGGCCAGTACCCCTTGGCGGCGGCGCCGGTGACGTTGGGCATCTGGACGCGGGCCTGCACGCGCAGCTTGCCGCCGGCCGGGGGCTGGAAGTCGGTGCGCTTGGTCTCGATGCGGCCGGAGGTCCAGTTGCCGGCGGCGTCCCGGCGCGGCGTGATGAGCAGGTTGCCGTTGCCGTCGAGGGAGACGTTGCTGGTGCTGGACGTCATCGTCTCGATCTCGCCGGTACCCCAGTTGGCGGCGCCGCCCGGGTAGGAAGTACCGGTGTCGTACTGCCAGTTGGCCGTGTTGACGCCGGTGCCGGCCGGGCCGTCGAACTCGTCGAGGAAGACCTGGGTCCAGCCCGACGGGGGCGTGGGGGCGGAGGCGTTCGCGGGCAGGATGCCGGCGGTGGCGGCGGCCGCCGCCAGGCCGAGCGTGCCGAGGGCGGCGACGAGCGCGCGCCGCACGGAACGTCTGCGGCGCGTGGCGGCGGGCGCGACGGGGGGTTCACTCATGGGGGGTGCCTCTCGGGTACGGAGTGGGGGTGCTCGATGCCGTGCTCGAACATGTACGGGGAGGTCTTGAGAGCGCTTTGCGGGGAGTGCCTTGAGAGCGCTCTCATCATGTGGTGCGCGGCCAATGTGCCCCCGGGCTCCGCCACCGTCAAGAGTTAAAACGAAGAAAGTCCTTGCCCGGAACGGGAGTTCAAGGCTTCACCCAACAGAAGGGACGTCCGACGCGTCCCCGCCCGGCCTCGCCGCCTCCGGGGGCGGGCGTGGACGTAGGGTGCAGGCGTGAGGCTGACGATTCTGGGCGGCGGCGGATTCCGTGTGCCGCTGGTGTACGGGGCGCTGCTCGCCGACCGTGCCGAGGGCCGGGTCACCGAGGTCGTCCTGCACGACCTGGACGCCGGGCGACTGTCCGCGGTCAGCAGGGTGCTGACCGAACAGGCCGCCGGAGTGCCCGACGCGCCCGTGGTGCGGGCCACCACCGACCTGGACGAGGCCCTGCGCGGCGCGGACTTCGTGTTCTCCGCCATCCGGGTCGGCGGCCTGGAGGGGCGCGCGGAGGACGAACGGGTGGCGCTCGCCGAGGGGGTGCTCGGCCAGGAGACGGTGGGCGCGGGCGGCATCGCCTACGGACTGCGCACCGTGCCCGTCGCCGTCGGGATCGCCCGTCGGGTGGCCCGGCTGGCGCCCGACGCCTGGGTCATCAATTTCACCAACCCGGCCGGACTGGTCACCGAGGCCATGTCACGGCATCTCGGCGACCGGGTGATCGGCATCTGCGACTCGCCCGTCGGTCTCGGCCGGCGCGTCGCCCGCGTGCTCGGCGCGGACCCGGGACGGGCGTGGATCGACTACGTCGGCCTCAACCACCTCGGCTGGCTGCGCGGACTGCGCGTGGCCGGCCGCGACGAACTCCCGCGCCTGCTCGCCGACCCCGAACTGCTCGGCTCCTTCGAGGAGGGCAGGCTCTTCGGCGCCGACTGGCTCCGGTCGCTGGGCGCGATCCCCAACGAGTACCTGCACTACTACTACTTCAACCGCGAGGCCGTACAGGCTCACCAGGAGCCCGGGAAGACCCGCGGCGCCTTCCTGCGCGACCAGCAGGCCGGGTTCTACGAGGAGTTGCGGGACCCGAAGGCCGCCGCCCTCCCGGCCTGGAACCGTACCCGCGCCGAGCGCGAGGCCACCTACATGGCGGAGAACCGCGAGGCGGCGGGGGCGGGGGAGCGGGAGGCCGACGACCTCTCCGGCGGCTACGAGAAGGTCGCCCTCGCCCTGATGCGGGCCATCGCACGCGACGAGCGCACCACGCTGATCCTCAACGTCCGCAATCGGGGCACCCTTTCGGTGCTGGACGCCGAGGCCGTCGTGGAGGTGCCCTGCCTGGTCGACGCGAACGGCGCGCACCCGGTCTCGGTCGACCCGCTGCCCGGGCACGCGACCGGGCTGGTCTGCGCGGTCAAGGCGGTCGAGCGCGAGGTGCTCGCCGCGGCCGGGTCGGGCTCCCGCGCGACGGCCGTGAAGGCCTTCGCGCTGCACCCGCTGATCGACTCCGTGAACGTGGCCCGCCGCCTCGTCGACGGCTACCTCGCCGTCCACCCGGGCCTGGCGTATCTGCGATGAAGCGGGCCGCCGCGCGGCGGCCCGTGACCAAGGGGGAATGACGTGACCGTCACATGGCGAAGCGCCGTGTCCTACGCGCTCGTCGTTGTGGTGCTGTCCTGGCTGACCGGGGCGGCCGTGGACCTGGCGTGGACGGCCGCTTCCGGCGGCGGCCTCGGGGGATGGGTCTCGCTCTGGGCGACGGACCCGTGGAACGCGGTCTTCGTCGTGGCCGCCACCGCGTCACTGACGCTGACCAGGGGTCTGCTGTCCGCGCTGCCGCGCGTGCGCGCGGTCCTGGTCGACGGGTTCGTCTACCTGGCGACGCTGCTGGCCTGTTCGGGGCCGTCGGCCTGGGCCGGCGGCGAGGACGCCCCGGCGGACACGGCGTCCATGATGGCGGTCTACTCGCTGTTCACGCTGCAACTCCCGGCGGCGTGGCTGCTGTGCGTGTGGCGGACGGGGCGACTGGAGGTCGTTCTCAGCCGGGCCTGAGACCCCGGCTTGCCGGGCCGGTCGGTCGCTCCCCCGTAGTGCGACCGACCGTCCCGTCCCCCGTTCCCCCGTGGTCCCCCGTCTTCCCCGTTGCCCCCCACCTTTGAGAGTCGCTGGTCGGGGCCCTGATACACCCCGGGCGGAAAATTTCCGGAAGAAGTTCCGGAGGAAGTCCCGCACGGGGCGTCAGAAACGGGCGCTCAGCCCTTGAAGCCCGCGGTGATGGACGTGAACTGCCAGTTGTTCTGGCTGATGCCGGAGCAGTTCTCCGCCACACCGCCGCCCGGGCACGGCCGGTCACGGTTGACCGACCAGAAGGCGAGCCGGGCGATGTGGTGGCTGTTGGCCCAGTCGCGGATCTGCGTCCAGATCGCCGTGGTCGTGTTCTCCTGCTGGTCGGACAGGCCGTTCATGCCGGAGATGCCGATGTGGGAGTAGGCGGTGGCGTCGTCCCAGCCGAAGGTCGACCTCAGCTTGGCCTTCAGGCCCTCGGCCGCGTTCACCGTGTTGCCGTACATGTCCGCACCGCCGCCGAAGTCGAACGGCATGATGGTGAAGACGTCGATGTCCGCGTTCAGCGACTTGGCCTGTTCGATGAGCCGGTTGCCGTAGTATGTGGGTCCGGTCGTCGAGGTGCCGAAGGTCACGATCGTCTTCAGACCGGGGTTGTTGGCCTTGACGGTCTTCAACGCGGTGAGGATCTTGGCCTGCACGGCCTCGTTCTCGAACTCGTCCGAGTTCTCGATGTCCATGTCGATCGCCTTCAGGCCGTAGGCGCTGATCACCTTCTGGATCGCCCCGGCGAGCGCGCTCGCGGAGGAGCAGTTGGCGCCGAGCTTGCTGCCGCTCCAGCCGCCGAACGAGGGGACGATGTCACCGCCCGCCGAGCGGATCTGGTTGATGGCGGTCTGGTCGACGCCGCCGGTCAGCGGCCGCTGGCTGTCCCAGGACGGTGTGCAGCCGCCCGAGTCGAGCACGAACGCCATCGTGAACCACTTGATGCCGGTCGCGCTCATCACCGACGTGGGGCTGGGCGGGCTGCCCCAGCCCTCGTACAGATACGGAGCCGCCTGCTTGAAGCCGCTGCTGCCGCCGCTGCCGGCGTCCGTGGTGACCGTGACGGCGTTCGAGGCCCCCGAGACGTTCCCGGCGGCGTCGCGTGCCTTGACCGTGAAGGTGTAGGAGGTGCTGGGCGACAGGCCGTTCACCGTGGCGGTCGTACCGGAGACGCTCAGCACCTGGCCGGCGCCGCTGTAGACGTCGTACGCCGTCACGCCCACGTTGTCCGTGGCGGCGTTCCACTTGAGCGACACGCTGGAGGACGTCTTGCCGGTGGAGGTCAGACCCGTCGGCGCGGTCGGCGCCTGGGTGTCGCCGCCACCGCCGCCGCCGGGACCGTCCAGGCTGATGTCGTCGGCGTAGTAGGTGCCTTGCGCGTACCAGCCGTGGACGTAGACGGTCGCGCTGGTCTGGCCGGCGCCGGTGGTGAAGGAGACCGACAGCTGGCTGTACGCGGACGGGGACGAGGTCCAGGTCGAGGCGCCGCCGTCGACGCCGAGGTAGACGTAGGAGCCGCGCACCCAGCCGCTGAGCTTGTACGTCGTGTTCGGCTGGACCGGGACGGTCTGGCTGCACTGGGCGGTGTCGCTCGACGTCACCGCGCCGGCGAGGGCCTTGGAGCCACCGTGCACGGGGGAGGAGACGACTGAACCGAGGTTGCCGGTGCAGGTCCAGGGGGAGAGGCCCCCCGACTCGAAGCCGGGGTTGTTCAGGATGTTGGCCGCGTATGCCGTGCCGGGCAGCGCGATGGCTCCGGCGAGCGCCAGGGCCGCGGAGCCGAGCAGGGCGAGGAGCCGACGTCCGGGACGTCTCAGTGTGTCGCGCACGCTATCTCCCTGAAGATATGGGGGCGTTCGGGAGGTGCAGAGGTGCAGAGGTGCAGTGAGGCGCACGGCGGGGCCGTGCGGGAGGTGCGCAACCAAGTTGGTATGGACCAATCCGGGTGTCAAGACATGACGCCGTGATTGGTCCCTACCAGTCCGGGACGGGACCCTGTGCCGGTCCCCGGTGCGGACGGTTGTCCCGGAGCCCGTCCGCCGTGCCGAAGCCCCCGTGCGGGCCGCTACGCCGGAGCGCCCGTGGGGGCCGCCGCGGCTTGTGCGGGCATCCCGGTCCGCGGCCGGACCATCGCCTCCGGCCGCAGCGGACGCGGTCCCGACACCACCGTGTAGTCCTGTCCGAGGAACGGCGGCGCCACCACCCCCGGATCCTCGCCGAGTGCCAGCCGCACGGCGGCCCACGGGGCGTTGATCCCGCACTGTGCGAGCTGGTGCAGTCCGCCCGCCGGGCGCGGGTTCACGTCGAGGAGCACCGGACGGTCGCCGTACATCCGGAACTGGATGTTGGACAGATAGTGCAGCCCGAAACCCTCCGCGATCCGCCGGGCGGGCTCCAGCCACTGCTCGTGCAGCGTGAAACCGCGGCGGCGGCCGTTCTTGGTGCGCCCCACGGCCAGCCGGATCCGGTTGTCCGGCCCGGTCAGGCAGTCGACCGACACCTCCGGCTGCTCCAGCCGGGGCATCACCAGCCAGTCCACCGGACCGTCCGCCTGTTCCAGGGCCCGCAGGACCAGGTCGAGCGGGACGTGCGGGCCGGGGAAGCCGCTCAACTGCCGCAGTGAGAAAGGCGCGCGCGTGATGACACGGAAGCCCACGCCGCCCGCGCCGGCCGCGGGCTTGAAGCACGCCAGATGCCCGGACTCCTCCAACTCCGTGACCGCCGCTATGAGTTCGCAGGCCGTCCGGACCCGCCACCACGGCGGCACCGCAACGCCGATCGACCGGGCCGCCTCGTACGCCGTCGCCTTGTCCGCGAAGACGGCCACCGCCTCCGGCGTCGGCGCGAGCAGCGCGGTGCCCACCGCCGCGAAGTCGGCGCGGTGCGCCACGATCGCGGCCTGGTTCAGCCGCGGCACGAACACGTCGATGCCGCGCCGCGCGCACTGGTCGAGGGCGTACTCGACGTAGCCGGCCGGGGAAAGACCCTCCGGTTCGAGCTCGGCGGTGTCCGCGGCGGCCAGTACGGGCGAGTCGGCGTCGCCGTGCGTGGCATGGATCTCGACGGCCCGTTCACTGGGGTTTCTCCGCAGCTGATCCATGAAGAAGACGTTCTCCGCGTACGTGCGGTTGAGCCAGACGCGTACGCGGGAGACCATGCGGGCCGCCTTTCGGGGGGACGCGGGCAGGGCGAAGCCGGCCGAGCCCGGCCAGAGGGGAAGGAGGGACACCAAGCCACCCTGCGCGAAAGGGAGTTGGGGCGGCGATGTTGGGGCGATCATACGACCTCCGCAGAGCGGGTCGTGCCACCCGCGGGCGCGTCCCGGTCCGCCGCGGGCCGGCGTCCGCGGCGGACCGGGACGCGCTTGTCTCCGTGCCGCCGGATGTGTTCTTGTGGTGCCTATGAGGTGGGTGACAGGGGGCAAGAAGTGACGGAAGAGGCCGGTGGGGCCGGGCGGTTGCTCGCCATCAGCGACCTGCACATCGGTTACAGCGAGAACCGGGCCCTGGTCGAGCGGATGGCGCCCGAGCGGGACGACGACTGGCTGATCGTGGCCGGCGACGTCGCGGAGACCGTCGCGGACATCCGCTGGGCCCTGAAGACGCTGGCGAGCCGGTTCCGCAAGGTGATCTGGGCACCGGGCAACCACGAGCTGTGGACCCATCCGAGCGACACCGTCACCCTGCGCGGCGTCGCCCGCTACGAGCACCTGGTCGAGCTGTGCCGCGAGCTGGGCGTGACGACGCCCGAGGACCCCTACCCGGTCTGGGACGGGCCTGGCGGCCCGGTGGCCGTGGCACCGCTGTTCCTGCTGTACGACTACTCCTTCCTGCCGGCCGGCTGCGCGACCAAGGACGCGGGACTGGCCTACGCGCACGACACCGGCGTGGTCTGCTCCGACGAGTTCCTGCTGCACCCGGACCCGTATCCGAGCCGCGAGGCCTGGTGCGCGGCCCGGGTCGCCGAGACCGAGCGCAGGCTCGCGCGGATCCCCGGCGATCTGCCGACCGTGCTCGTCAACCACTACCCGCTCCACCGGCACCCGACGGACGTCCTGCGGTACCCGGAGTTCGCCATGTGGTGCGGTACCCGGCGCACCGCCGACTGGCACCGCAGGTTCCGCGTGGCCGCCATGGTCTACGGCCACCTCCACATCCCGCGGACCACCCACCACGAGGGCGTCCGCTTCGAGGAGGTGTCGGTCGGGTACCCCCGAGAATGGCGGACGCGCTCGGCACCGCCGGGCAGACCGCGCCGCATACTTCCCCTGGAGGTCGGAACCCGGTGATCGAGGACCTGCTGCCGGACTCGGTGGTGTCCGTGGAGGCGTACGGCGACGACGGGACCGACCTGGCCCCGTTGCACCCCGAGGAGCAGGCGGTGGTGGCTCAGGCGGTCGCCAAACGCCGGCGCGAGTTCGCCGGTGTGCGTGCCTGCGCCCGCCAGGCCATGGAGAAGCTCGGCGTGCCGCCGCAGCCCGTACTGCCCGGCGAGCGGGGCGCCCCGCGCTGGCCGGACGGGCTGACCGGCAGCATGACCCACTGCGACGGCTACCGCGCCGCCGCTCTGGTCCGCGCCACCGACCTGACCTCCCTCGGCATCGACGCCGAACCCCACGCCCCGCTCCCCGAAGGCGTGCTGTCCACCATCGCCCTGCCCGCCGAGCAGCGGCGTCTGGCGCAGCTGGACGCGCAGCACCCCGGGGTGCACTGGGACCGGATGCTCTTCAGCGCCAAGGAGTCCGTCTACAAGGCCTGGTTCCCGCTCACCGGCAAGTGGCTGGACTTCGAGGAGGCGGACATCGAGGTGAGCACCGCCGCGGGCCCGGGCCCGCGCGGCGGCTTCCGCGCCCGGCTCCTCGTCCCGGGGCCCGTGGTCGACGGACGGCGCCTCGGCCACTTCGAGGGGCGCTGGGCCGTTGCCCAGGGCCTGGTGGTCACCGCGGTGGCGGTCCCGCGCGCCTGAGGATCACGGGGTCACGGTCCGGGACACCAGCTGTGCAGGAGCCGGAAGAACTCCTCCTCGTTGCCCGTCAGGCCCGCCCGGGTCAGCGCCAGTTCCGCCTCGGCGAGCACGGAGGGCGGGACCACCGCCGGGTGGTCACCGCCCGGCGGGCCGTCGTCGAAGGCGGCGCGCACCGTGTACAGGAGCCTGAGATAGGCCTGGACGGCGCTGCGTTCGTGGTCGGTCAGTACGGCGGTGGGCATGGATGGCTCTCCCCGGTTTCGGCGTCACACGGTCACCCGCCCGGTCGCCCGGACGGCGCACGGCGCCTCCGCACGGCGGTGACGCGTCCTCCAGCTTGCCGCCCACCACTGACAACGCCCTCGCGCTGCGCGCCGGTACGCCCACTCGGCTCGCCCCGGATGGCCGAGGGATGCCACGATCCGGGCGGGGACGAAGCCGCAGATCACGTACGGCACTTGCCGGCGGGCAGCGGACCGGAGCTCTCCACCGCCTCCTCCTCCGCCAGGCCGAACCGGCCGCGCACGGCGCGGTGTGCGGCCAGCCGGCAACGCCGCACGCCCCTGCCGGGCCGCACGCGCCCTTCCCGCGTCACGACCCGGGGCGCTTGACGCTCTCCAGAAGCATGTCCAGCCACTCGGCGACCTTGTCGCGGTGCTGGTCGGTGGGCAGTTGCGCGGCCCGCCAGGCGATCCCGCGCACGCCGTGGTCCTGGAGCAGCCGCTCCAGCGGGTCGTCGGCAGCCGTGTCCGCCTCCCGTTCGCGGTCGGCGAGGCGCTGGAGGAGTTCCTGCTCGGTGTGCTGGAGGGACCCGGCGAGGGCCTCGGGGTCCTCGGCGGTGAGGAAGCCCGCGTGCACCCGGAAGAAGCGCTGGATGGCGTCGCAGTGCTCCATCGTGGGGCGCCGGTCGCCGTTGATGAGGGCGCCCGCCTGCTGCCGGGACATGCCCGCGCCGTCGGCGATCTCCTGCTGGGTGTAACGGCGTCCGTTGGGCTTCAGGCGGGTGCGGCGCAGCAGGTCGAGCCGCTGCAGGAAGCGGGCCTGCACATCCGGCTCGCCCGCGGACCGGCCGCTGAGCAGGGTCCTGACCACGGGCTCCGGCACACCGGAGGCCGCGGAGAGGCGGCCGACGTCGAAGACCTCCGCCTGGGGCACGCCGAGCCGGTCAGCCAGCGCGGTGACGCGTGCGACGACGGCCGGCAGCGCGGCCGAGGCCGTGGCGCCCGGATCCTCGATGCCATCCGTCACCGACAGATCTCCTACGTCTCTCACAGGCTTCTCACAAAGGCGGGGTGCCGTGAACTTCCCGGAGGGTAACCGGTCGTTCGAACCCGCATCCAGGTCTCGCCACAATTGTGGCCAATTTCAGCCGTCAAGCGGCGTGGAATGCCACGATAGTTGACACGCCTCATGGATGAGAAGCAGGATCAAGGTGCCGCGTGAAGGCCGCAGAGGCAAGAGGGGTGACCTCCCGATGGCACATCAGGCAGGAGGGCCGCGGCCGGCGCCGCGGGCCGTCCCCGTTCGTTCCCAGGCGCAGGCCTACCTGCGGGACTACACCACGTTCCTGGAGGCCGTCCCCTTCCCGTCCCTCGTCGTCGACCAGGCGTGGGACGTGGTCCTGACCAACAGCGCTTTCACGTCACTCTTCCGCGGTGTCGGCCCGCATCCGACGGCCATGCCGGGCGACAACTTCCTCCGGTTCGTCCTGTTCCACCCGGACGCGGGCACGGTCCTCGGTGAGCACGAGTCGCGCTGGTGCCTGCCGATGCTGGCGCACTTCGCCGCCACGGTGGAGCGCAGCGGCCACGACCACGGACTCCAGTCCATCCTCGAGGACATCGCCGAGGACCCCATCATGGAGGCCGCCTACCGGCAGGGGCTGCCGCACTGGATCCGCGCGGTCGGTGAGACGGCGGTCGTCTCGGACGGCGCGGTGCGTCCCCTGCTGCACCCCGACCCCCGCTGGGGCGCCACCGAGTGCCGCATCATCGAGGAGACCCCGGCGACCCTCCAGGAACTCGGCTACACCCGCCTCACACTGGTACTTCGCGAGGCCCGCCGTCCCGCGCCCGCCCGGCGCGCAACGGGACGGGCCCGCCGCCCGGCCGGCCACCTGAGCGTGGTCACGGCCCCGGAGGGCTGACCCGGCACCGTCGGCGTTCAGGTCGCCGACGGCGCCGGGCTGCCCCGGCCCCCTGGCGGTCACGAGGCCGTGATCACCAGGACCAGCGGTACGCCCCGGCACGGAATCAGCCGCTTCCCGGCGTGGGTCACGGGGCGGCCCCGGTCCAGCGCCGCGGAGAAGTCCGGCCCCCTGGTCAGGGAGCCGGCCAGATGGGCCGGGTCGGCGGAGGCCGCCACGCGGCCGCGGGCGTTCACCAGATGGGCGGGGCCGGGCAGCTCGCGCAGCAGGGGCAGCACGGCCGCCTCGAAGTGCCGTAGATACACGTCCGCCGCGGCCACCCCGGCGAACCGGCCCGCCACCTGGACCGGCGCGGACAGGGTCAGGCTGTACTCCTCGGAGCACAAGTAGTCCACGTAGGGCCCGGCCACGGCCCGCAGCCCGGTGTCACGGGGCAGGGCGAACCAGTCCCAGTGGGTGTAGTCCGAGTACGCCGACTGCCGCGGATCCAGGTCGAGCAGCAGCGGCCGTACGTCCCCCCGCGCGGTGCACTGCCACCACTCCAGCCAGGCCGGCACGTCGGCCAGCAGCCCCGGCGCGGCCACGAATCCGGCCCCCGACACCAACTCCTCGCGGCCCAGCCGCAGATGCAGTCCCGGCCGCAGCGCGGCGAGGTCGGCGCTCACCGGCGAGCGGCCCTCGGAGGCCCCCCGCGCCAGCAGATGCGCCGTCTCGGCGCGGATCCCGGCGACCGCGTCGAAGACGGCCTCCAGTGTGCGGCCCACCCGCGCGGCGACGCGCTCCCCGGCGCAGACCTCTCGCGTCGCGGTCGCCGCCCCGGCACCCGCGCGGCTCGTGCTCATGGCGTCCTCCAGCGGACGGGGCCGCGCGCCGTGTCGTCAGAGGCCCAGCCGCACGGCGATGAGTCGCGCCGCCGACTCCTGGACGCATCGCTCGGCGAGCGTACGGGCCGGATCACGGGCCCCATCCTGCACGGCGGAGACGACGGCGCGAAGACGATCTGCGACTTCTTCACGATATTCGTCGTCGCCGAGCACCAGGCACAGCAGCGCGCCGACCTCCGTCTGGAGTGCGATCTGCTCCCGGGTGAGCCGGGCGGACTGCGCGGCCGCCGCCAGCTCCACATGGAACCGGCCGTAGACCCGGCTGCGGGCCGCCGCGTCCGCGGCCCCCGCCAACTCCGCGGCGGTGCACAGCAGTCCGCCGAGATCGCCGGGTTCGGTGCGATCGGCGGCGAGTGCGGCCGCCGCCCCCGACAGCGCGGCCCAGTGGTCGCTGAGGTCGCGCAGTTCCTCCGTGCTCCAGCCGCGCAGCCGGGACTTCAGCCGTTCCTCGTCCGGGAGTTCGGGCAGGGAGACGAAGCTGCCGCCGCCGCGCCCGCGCCGGGTGACGACCAGGCCCTGCTGCCGCAGCGCCATCAGCGCCTCCCGCAGGGTCACCGTGGACACGCCGAGCTGCCCGGCCAGTTCGCTCTCACCGGGCAGCTGTTCCCCCTCCGCGAGGAGCCCGAGTTCGATGGCGTCGCCGATCCTGCGCACCACCGCGTCCACCCGTGCCCGGCTCTCCACCGGCGCGAAGACGACTCTGCGGGCACCGGCCTCACCCGCGTCCACCGTCGCGCGCGGGCTGTCGGCCCCGTTCTCGACGTGTCCCTGCTTCACGACCACCACCTTGCCAGTTGACCCAAGTTTTACCTAGAGGCGGTCTTGAGCTTTGAACTATGACTTCATAGGTTTCAGCTCAACGTTCGGAAGCGTCAGAAAGGTTCCCCATGGAGGGAGTTGCCGTCCGGCTGCAGGGCCTGCGCAGGACGTTCGGGGAGACGGCCGCCGTGGCCGGGGTCGACCTGGAGATCCGGGACGGGGAATTCTTCTCGATGCTCGGCCCCTCCGGCTCGGGCAAGACCACCGTCCTGCGCCTGATCGCCGGCTTCGAGTCCCCCGACGCGGGCCGCGTGGAGCTCGCCGGGCAGGAGGTCACCGGCCTCGCCCCCTTCGAACGGGACGTCCACACCGTCTTCCAGGACTACGCCCTCTTCCCCCACATGACCGTCGAGCAGAACGTCGCCTACGCCCTGAAGATTCGCAAAGTGCCCAAGGCGGAACGCCTCGCCCGCGCCCGCAAGGCCCTCGCCGAGGTGCGTCTCGACGGCTACGGCGGACGGCGCCCGGCCGAACTCTCCGGCGGCCAACGCCAGCGCGTCGCCCTCGCCCGCGCCCTGGTCGGCCGCCCCCGCGTCCTGCTGCTCGACGAACCGCTCGGTGCCCTCGACCTCAAGCTGCGCGAGCAGATGCAGGTCGAACTCAAGGCGCTCCAGCGCGAGGTCGGCATCACCTTCGTGTTCGTCACCCACGACCAGGAGGAGGCCCTGACGATGAGCGACCGCATCGCCGTCTTCCACCAGGGCCGCATCGAACAGGTCGGCACCCCCGCCGAGATCTACGAACGCCCGGCGACCCCGTTCGTCGCCTCCTTCGTCGGCACCTCCAACCTGCTGGAGGGCGAGTCGGCCCAGCGGATCCTCGGCGTCCCCGGAACCCACAGCGTCCGGCCCGAGAAGATCCGCGTCCTGAAGGAGTCCGCCGACGCCGACGAACCCGGGCAGGCGATCGTCACCGGCACCGTCGCCGAGGTCGTCTACCTGGGCGACTCCACCCGCTTCCTGGTCGACCTCGACACCGGCGGTCGCCTGACCGCGCTCCAGCAGAACCTGGAGACCTCCGCCGAGGACGTCGCCGCCTACCGCGGCACCCGGGTTCGGCTGGCATGGCACCGCCGCCACGCCGTCCAGGTCCCCGACGCCCGCTGAGCAAGCACCACCGCCCCCCGACCCATGGAGTACGTCGTGCGCCTGACCCGAACCCTCCAGACGGCGGCCGCCCTCACGCTGCTGCTCGCCGCCACCGCCTGCGGCTCCTCCGGCTCGGGGAGCGGCACCTCCGCCACCGGCCTCAACCCTCCCGACCTCAAGGCGCAGGCCGAACTCGGCAGGACCGAGGGCCGGGTCAACGTCATCGCCTGGGCCGGCTACGTCGAGGACGGCTCCAACGACCCGAAGGCCGACTGGGTCAGCGGCTTCGAGAAGCAGACCGGCTGCCAGGTCCACTCCAAGGTCGCGGCCAGCTCCGACGAGATGGTCAAACTCATGAAGACGGGGGAGTACGACACCGTCTCCGCCTCCGGCGACGCCTCCCTGCGCCTGATCGCCTCCGGCGACGCCGCCCCCGTCAACACCGACCTCGTACCGAACTACAAGGACGTCTTCGACGACCTGAAGCTGCAGGCCTGGAACTCCGTCAAGGGCAAGGCCTACGGCATCCCGCACGGCCGCGGCGCCAACCTGCTCATGTACAACACCGAGAAGGTACGGCCCGCGCCCGACTCCTGGTCGGCCGTCTTCGACGACGCGGCACGGTACAAGGGCCACGTCACGGCCTACGACTCGCCCATCTACATCGCCGACGCCGCCCTGTATCTCAAGGCCACCAGGCCCGAGTTGAAGATCAAGGACCCGTACGCGCTCGACCAGAAGCAGTTCGACGCCGCCGTCGCCCTGCTGAAGAAGCAGAACGCCGACGTCGGCGAGTACTGGGGCGACTACCTGCAGGAGATCTCCGCGTTCAAGAGCGGCGACTCCCTGGTCGGCACCACCTGGCAGGTCATCGTGAACCTCGCCGCCTCCGAGGGCGCCAAGGTCAAGGCGTTCGTGCCCAAGGAGGGCGCGACCGGCTGGTCCGACACCTGGATGATCTCCGCCAAGTCCAAGCACCCCAACTGCGCCTACAAGTGGCTGGACTGGATCGTCTCCCCGAAGGTCAACGCCCAGGTGGCCGAGTACTTCGGCGAGGCCCCCGCCAACGCCAAGGCCTGCGAGCAGACCAGCGACAAGGACTTCTGCGCCACCTACCACGCCGCCGACACCGGCTACTGGAAGCGGGTCGCCTTCTGGAACACGCCGATCCCGCAGTGCCTGGACGACCGTACGGACGTCACATGCGTCCCGTACGCCAAGTGGGTGCAGGCCTGGACCGAGATCAAGGGCTGAACCATGACCGTCACCGCCCAGGCCGCCGGACGACAGGGCTCACGGGCCGGCGTCCGGCGGCTGGCCGGGATGCTGCACGGCCGCCCCCGGCTGCGCCTCTCCCTGCTGTTGACCGCCCCGCTGCTGTGGCTGGCCGTGCTGTACCTCGGCTCGCTGACCGTGCTGTTCCTCTCCGCCTTCTGGACGACGAACTCCTTCACCTCCGAGGTCGTCAAGGTCTGGTCGCTGGACAACTTCCGTGCTCTGCTGACGACTTCCGTCTTCCACCAGGTGATCCTGCGCAGCGTCGGCGTGGCCCTCGCGGTCACCGCCCTGTGCGCGCTGATCGCCTTCCCGCTCGCCTTCTGCACCGCGCGCGTCGCCCGGCCCCGGTGGCGGCCCCTGCTCGTCGTCGCCATCCTCACTCCCCTGTGGGCGAGTTACCTGGTCAAGGTGTACGCCTGGCGGCTCATCCTGTCCCAGGGCGGGCTCGCCGACTGGATGCTGAGGCCGTTCGGGCTGAGCGGCCCCGGATTCGGCCTGCCGGCCGCCCTCATCACCCTGACCTACCTCTGGCTGCCGTACATGATCCTGCCGATCCACACCGCCCTCGAGCAGTTGCCGGCCAACCTGCTCGACGCGTCCGCCGACCTCGGGGCGCGTCCCTGGCGCACCTTCCGGTCGGTGGTGCTGCCCATGGTGCTGCCCGGGGTCGCCGCCGGGTCCGTCTTCACCTTCTCGCTCAGCCTCGGCGACTACATCACCGTGCAGATCGTGGGCGGCAAGACCCAGCTGATCGGCAACCTCGTCTACTCCAACATCGAACTCAACCTGCCCATGGCCGCCGCGCTCGGCACGGTGCCCGTCGTCGTCATCGTGCTCTACCTGCTGGCGATGCGGCGCACGGGCGCCCTCAGCAGCCTCTGACCGTCCTCGGCAGCCTTCTCTGGGGGGTGTACCACGTCATGCAGCTCTCCCGTGGCGCGCGCGTCGCGCTGCGCGTCGCCGCCGCCTTCGGCTTCGCGGTGATCTACGTCCCGCTCCTGCTGGTCCTCGTCAACTCTTTCAACCCGGACCGCAGCGCCAGTTGGCCGCCGCCCGGCCTGACCCTGCACTGGTGGTCGGTGGCCTGGGACAACTCCGGGGCGCGCGGCGCCGTCTGGGTCTCGGTGAAGGCGGGTCTGGGTGCCACCGCGATCGCACTGGTCCTCGGCACGCTCATCGCCTTCGCGGTGGCCCGGCACCGCTTCTTCGGCCGCGACACCCTGTCCTTCGTGGTCGTGCTGCCGATCGCGCTGCCCGGCATCGTCACCGGCATCGCCCTGAACTCCGCCTTCTCCACGGTGCTCCGGCCGCTCGGTGTCGGCCTCGGCATGTTCACCGTGGTCGTCGGGCACGCCACGTTCTGCATCGTCGTGGTCTTCAACAACGTCGTGGCCCGGCTGCGCCGCACCTCCGGCTCGTACGAGGAGGCGGCGATGGACCTCGGCGCGAACACCTTCCGCGCCTTCGTCGACGTCACCTTCCCGCTGGTGCGCTCCGCGCTGTTCGCCGGCGGCCTGCTCGCCTTCGCCCTGTCCTTCGACGAGGTCGTGGTCACCACCTTCACCGCGGGACCCGGCGTCGAGACCCTGCCCATCTGGATCTTCAACAACATGACCCGACCCCAGCAGGCCCCCGTGGTCAACGTCGTGGCAGCCGTCCTGGTCCTCCTCTCCGTCATCCCGATCTACGTAGCCCAACGCCTGTCCTCGGACACGGCGACGGAGAGCAGGATCTAGCACGGCAACGGGCACGGCAACGGCCGACATCCTTTACGCAAGCAGTTTGCGTTTCTTGCGTTAGGCTTGCGTGTATGACGCGACGACTTGCGGAAGTGGCGAAGAAGGTCGGGGTCAGTCAGGCCACGGTCAGCCGGGTGCTCAACGGGAAGCCCGGAGTGTCCGACGCCACCCGGCAGGCGGTGCTCTCCGCGCTGGACGTGCTCGGGTACGAGCGGCCGACGCAACTGCGCGGCGAGCGGGCCCGGCTGGTGGGCCTGGTCCTGCCCGAGCTGCAGAACCCGATCTTCCCGGCCTTCGCGGAGGCCATCGGCGGCGCGCTGGCCCAGCTCGGGCTCACCCCGGTGCTGTGCACCCAGACCAAGGGCGGGGTCTCCGAGGCGGACTACGTCGAGCTGCTGCTGCAACAGCAGGTCTCCGGCGTCGTGTTCGCCGGCGGCCTCTACGCCCAGGCGGACGCGCCGCACGACCACTACCGGCGGCTCGCCGAGCGCAACATCCCCGTGGTGCTGGTCAACGCGGCCATAGAGGACCTCGGTTTCCCCGCGGTGTCCTGCGACGACGCGGTCGCCGTGGAGCAGGCCTGGCGCCATCTCGCCTCCCTGGGGCACGAGCGGATCGGCCTGGTGCTCGGGCCGGAGGACCACATGCCGTCGGCCCGGAAGCTGGCCGCGGCCCGCACCCTCGCGGGCGAGCTGCCCGACGAGTTCGTGGCGCGGGCGATCTTCTCCATCGAGGGCGGCCACGCGGCCGGGGCCAAGCTGATCGACCGCGGGGTGACCGGCCTCATCTGCGCCAGCGACCCGCTCGCACTGGGTGTCGTACGGGCCGCCAGGCGCAAGGGACTCGACGTGCCCGGTCGGATCTCCGTCGTGGGCTACGACGACTCCGCGCTGATGAACTGCACGGAACCGCCGCTCACCACCGTGCGCCAGCCCATCGAGTCCATGGGCAGGGCCGCGGTCGAACTGCTCAACGCACAGATCGGCGGCACCTCCGTACCGGCCGACGAGCTGCTGTTCGAGCCGGAACTGGTGGTCCGTGGCTCCACCGCGCAAGCACCGCGTGACTGAGATCCAGTAGATCCTCTCTGCTGTCAAATAATTACAGATTCTGCGCGACATCTTGCGAAGCCCTGTCGCCGGTGCTTGAGTGTGCGGCGCCCACAGCTCCTGTCCAGAGGGGTCCACCGATGTCAAGCACCGGCTTCCGCCGCACACTTGCGGCGATCGGCGTCTGTTCCTCCCTTGCCCTCGTCGCCACGGCCTGCGGGTCGTCGGACGACGAGTCGTCCGGCGGCAAGACCCGCATCACCGTCAACTGCGAGCCGCCCAAGAGCGCCAAGGTCGACCGGAAGTTCTTCGAGGAGGACATCGCCTCCTTCGAGAAACGGAACCAGGACATCGACGTCGTCGCGCACGACGCCTTCCCCTGTCAGGACCCGAAGACCTTCGACGCCAAGCTGGCCGGCGGCCAGATGGAGGACGTCTTCTACACCTACTTCACCGACGCCAGGCACGTCGTGGACATCAACCAGGCCGCCGACCTCACCCCGTACGTCAAGGAGCTCAAGAGCTACGACACCATCCAGCAGCAGCTGCGGGACATCTACACCGTCGACGGGAAGATCTACGGCGTCCCGCGCACCGGCTACTCGATGGGCCTGATCTACAACCGCAAGCTCTTCGAGAAGGCGGGCCTCGACCCCGACAAGCCGCCGGCCACCTGGGAGGAGGTGCGCGCCGCCGCCAAGAGGATCGCCGCGCTCGGCGGCGGAACCGTCGGCTACGCCGACTACAGCGCCCAGAACCAGGGCGGCTGGCACTTCACCGCCGAGCTGTACTCGCAGGGCGGCGACGTCGTCGACGCCGACGGCAAGAAGGCCACCGTCGACACCCCCGAGGGCCACGCCGTGCTCCAGAACCTGCACGACATGCGCTGGACCGACGACTCGATGGGCAGCAAACAGCTCCTCGTCATCAACGACGTGCAGCAGATGATGGGTTCGGGCAAGCTCGGCATGTACCTCTCCGCCCCCGACAACATCCCGATCCTGGTCAAGGAGAAGGGCGGCAACTACAAGGACCTGGCCCTCGCCCCGATGCCCGGCGGCAAGGGCACGCTCATCGGCGGCGACGGCTACATGTTCAACAAGAAGGCCACGCCCGACCAGATCCGCGCCGGCCTCAAGTGGCTCGACCACATGTTCCTCACCCCCGGCGAGGGCTTCCTCGGCGACTACGCCCGCGCCAAGAAGAACGACGGCCCGGTCGGCCTGCCCGAGCCGCGGCTGTTCACCGGCGCCGCCGACGCCAAGGACCAGGAGGTCAAGAAGGCCAACGCGAACGTCCCGGTGGAGAACTACCAGGCCTTCCTCGACGGCAACAAGAACCTCCAGCTGAAGATAGAGCCGCCGAACGCCCAGCAGATCTACTCCGTCCTCGACGGGGTCGTCTCCGCCGTCCTCACCAAGAAGGACGCGAACATCGACCAGCTCCTCAAGGACGCCTCCGGCAAGATCGACAGCATCCTGTCCCGGAGCTGACGGCGATGACGAAGACGGCAGCGCGGCGATCCGCCCCGGCGGTCGCCGTACGCTCCCTCCCGGCGCCGCCCCCGGCAGGGGACCGGAGGCGGCGGCGACTGCGCGACCAGCTCCACGCCTACGGATTCCTCCTCGGCGGCCTCGTCTGCTTCGCCCTGTTCTCCTGGTACCCGGCGATCCGCGCGGTCGTGATCGCCTTCCAGAAGTACACGCCGGGCGCCGAGCCCGAGTGGGTCGGCACCGCCAACTTCACCCGCGTCCTGCACGACCCGGAGTTCACGGCGGCCTGGCGCAACACGCTCACCTTCACGCTGCTGGCCCTGCTCATCGGCTTCGCCGTCCCGTTCGCCCTCGCCCTGGTCCTCAACGAACTCCGCCACGCCAAGGCCTTCTTCCGGGTCGTGGTCTACCTGCCGGTGATGATCCCGCCGGTGGTGAGCGCCCTGCTCTGGAAGTGGTTCTACGACCCCGGCGCCGGCCTCGCCAACGAGGCGCTGCGCTTCATGCACCTGCCCACCTCGAACTGGACCAACGGCGCCGACACCGCCCTGCTCTCCCTGGTGATCGTGGCGACCTGGGCCAACATGGGCGGCACCGTCCTGATCTACCTCGCCGCGCTCCAGTCCATCCCCGGCGAGCTGTACGAGGCCGCGGAACTGGACGGTGCGAACCTCCTCCAGCGCGTGCGGCACGTGACGGTCCCGCAGACCAGGTTCGTCATCCTGATGCTGATGCTCCTCCAGATCATCGCCACCATGCAGGTGTTCACGGAACCGTTCGTCATCACGGGCGGCGGCCCGGAGAACGCCACGGTCACCGTGCTCTACCTGATCTACAAGTACGCCTTCCTCTACAACGACTTCGGCGGGGCCTGCGCGCTCAGCGTGATGCTCCTGGTGCTGCTCGGCGCGTTCTCGGCCGTCTATCTGCGGCTCACCCGCTCCGAGGGGGACGCATGAGCACCCGGACCCTGATCTCCCCGGCCGTCCTGGCCCGCCCGCGCGGCAAGGCCGTCTACTGGACCGTCTTCACCGGTGTCGTCCTGCTCTTCGCGCTCGCCTTCCTCTTCCCGGTCTACTGGATGGCGACCGGCGCGATGAAGTCGCCCGACGAGATCGCCCGCACCCCGCCCACCCCGCTGCCCGAGCGATGGCACCTCGGCGGCTTCACCGACGCCTGGGACCTGATGCAGCTCCCGCAGCATCTGTGGAACACGGTGGTGCAGGCCGCCGGCGCCTGGGCGTTCCAGCTGGTGTTCTGCACCGCCGCCGCCTACGCCCTGTCCAAGCTGAGACCCGCCTTCGGCAAGGTGGTCCTCGGCGGCATCCTCGCCACCCTCATGGTCCCGGCGCAGGCCCTCGTCGTACCGAAGTACCTGACGGTCGCCGATCTGCCGCTGATCCACACGAGCCTGCTCAACGACCCCCTCGGGATCTGGCTGCCCGCCGTCGCCAACGCCTTCAACCTCTACCTCCTCAAACGGTTCTTCGACCAGCTCCCGCGGGACGTGCTGGAGGCCGCCGAGATCGACGGCGCCGGACGGCTGCGCATCCTGTGGTCGGTGGTGCTGCCCATGTCCCGGCCGGTCCTCGGCGTAGTCTCGATCTTCGCGCTGGTCGCCGTGTGGCAGGACTTCCTCTGGCCGCTGATGGTCTTCTCCGACACCGACAAGCAGCCGATCAGCGTGGCCCTCGTCCAGCTCTCGCAGAACATCCAACTGACCGTGCTGGTCGCCGCGATGGTGATCGCCAGCGTTCCGATGGTCGCCCTGTTCCTCGTCTTCCAGCGGCACATCATCGCCGGGATCAGCGCCGGCAGCACCAAGGGCTGACACGGCCCCCCTCGACAGAAAGGCACGCACTGTGGGACAGCCCACCCATGCCCGGAAGCAGACCGACTGGTGGCGCTCCGCCGTCATCTACCAGGTCTACGTGCGCAGTTTCGCGGACGGCGACGGGGACGGCACCGGCGACCTCGCCGGAGTCCGCGCGAAGCTCCCGTACCTCGCCGAACTCGGCGTGGACGCCCTCTGGTTCACCCCGTGGTACCTGTCGCCGATGAAGGACGGCGGCTACGACGTCGCCGACTACCGGGCCATCGACCCGGCCTTCGGAACCCTCGCCGAGGCGGAGAAACTGATCTCGGAGGCCCGGGAACTGGGCATTCGCACCATCGTCGACGTCGTACCGAACCACGTCTCCGACCAGCACCCCTGGTTCCGCGCCGCGCTCGCCGCGCCGCCGGGCAGCCCCGAGCGCGAGCTGTTCCACTTCCGCTCCGGCCGCGGCGAAAGGGGCGAACTGCCGCCCAACGACTGGCCGTCCCAGTTCGTCGGCTCCACCGAACCGGTGTGGACGCGGCTGCCCGACGGCGACTGGTACCTGCACCTGTTCACACCCGAACAGCCCGACCTCAACTGGGACCACCCGGCGGTCCGCCAGGAGCACGAGGACATCCTGCGCTTCTGGTTCGAGCGGGGTGTCGCGGGCGTCCGCATCGACTCGGCCGCCCTGCTGGCCAAGGACCCCGCGCTGCCGGACCTCGTCGAGGGCCAGGACCCCCACCCGTTCGTCGACCGCGACGAACTCCACGACGTCTACCGCTCCTGGCGGTCCGTGGCCGACGCCCACGACGGCGTCTTCGTCGGCGAGGTGTGGCTTCCCGACCCCGAGCGTTTCGCCCGCTACCTGCGCCCCGACGAACTCCACACCGCCTTCAACTTCTCCTTCCTGTCCTGCCCCTGGGACGCCGGACGGCTGCGGGAGTCGATCGACACGACGCTCGCCGAGCACGCGCCCGTGGGGGCACCGCCCACCTGGGTGCTGTGCAACCACGACGTCACCCGCACGGTCACCCGCTACGGTCGCGCCGACACCGGCTTCGACTTCGCCGCCAAGGCCTTCGGCACCCCCACCGACCTGGCCGTCGGAACCCGCCGGGCCCGGGCCGCGGCCCTGCTGTCCCTCGCCCTGCCCGGCGCGGTCTACGTGTACCAGGGCGAGGAACTCGGACTGCCCGAGGCCGACATCCCCCTCGACCGCATCGAGGACCCGATGCACTTCCGCTCCGGCGGCACCGACCCCGGCCGCGACGGCTGCCGGGTCCCGCTGCCCTGGGCGGCCGACGCGCCGTACGCCGGCTTCGGCTCCCGCGAGGAACCGTGGCTGCCGCAGCCGGCCGGCTGGCCCGCGTACGCCGTCGACCGGCAGCAAGGCGACCCCTTCTCCATGCTCACCCTCTACCGCGAGGCGATCCGCCTCCGCCCGGCCTTCGGCGACGCCCCCCTGACCTGGCTGCTCGCCCCCGAAGGCGTCCTCGCCTTCACCCGGGCCGACGGCGCGACCTGTGTCGTCAACCTCGCCGCCACGCCCGCCGAACTTCCCGCCCACACAGAACTCCTGCTGAGCAGCGGCCCGTTGGACGAGTCCGGCCGGCTCCCGCAGGACACGGCGGCCTGGCTGCGCGCCTGAGCCCGCGCAGCCCGCCCGCCGCGACGCACCGCGCTATCCCCGTTCCCCCACCACGAAGGGATCAGCACATGCACGCGACCACCAGGGCCGGATCAGCCCGGCGCCTGCCGGCCATCGGGGCGAGCGTCGCCCTCGCCGCCGGCATGCTCGTCACCCTCGGCGCGCCCGCCGCCCACGCCGCGGCGGGCGCCACCCTCCCCTTCACCTCGGTCGAGGCCGAGTCCGCCACCACCAACGGGACCAGGATCGGGCCGGACTACACCCAGGGCACCATCGCCTCCGAGGCCTCCGGGCGCCAGGCCGTCCGGCTGTCCTCCGGGCAGCGCGTGGAGTTCACGGTGCCGCGCGCCGCCAACGCCGTGAACGTCTCCTACAGCGTCCCCGACGGCCAGTCCGGCACGCTCAACGTGTACGTCAACGGCACGAGGCTGAGCAAGACGCTCGCCGTCACCTCGAAGTACTCCTACGTCGACACCGGCTGGATCGCCGGCGCCAGAACGCACCACTTCTTCGACAACACGCGCCTGCTGCTGGGACAGAACCTCCAGCCCGGCGACAAGGTCGCCGTGGAGGCCGCGAACGTCCAGGTCACCGTGGACGTCGCCGACTTCGAGCAGGTCGCCGGGGCCGCCTCCCAGCCCGCCGGATCGGTCTCCGTCACCTCCAAGGGCGCCGACCCCAGCGGCCAGGGCGACTCCACCCAGGCCTTCCGGGACGCCATCTCCGCAGCGCAGGGCGGCGTGGTGTGGATCCCGCCGGGCGACTACCGGCTCACGTCCTCCCTGAGCGGCGTCCAGAACGTCACCCTCCAGGGCGCGGGCAGCTGGTACTCGGTCGTGCACGCCTCCCGGTTCATCGACCAGTCCAGTTCCTCGGGGAACGTGCGCATCAAGGACTTCGCGGTCATCGGCGAGGTCACCGAGCGCGTCGACTCCAGCCCCGACAACTTCGTCAACGGCTCGCTCGGACCGAACTCCTCCGTCTCCGGCATGTGGCTCCAGCACCTGAAGGTCGGCCTGTGGCTGACCGGCAACAACGACAACCTCGTCGTCGAGAACAGCCGCATCCTCGACACCACCGCCGACGGCCTCAACCTCAACGGCACCGCCAAGGGCGTGAAGGTCCGCAACAACTTCCTGCGCAACCAGGGCGACGACTCGCTCGCCATGTGGTCGCTGTACGGGCCGGACACCAACAGCAGCTTCGAGAACAACACCATCTCGCAGCCGAACCTCGCCAACGGCATCGCGATCTACGGCGGCACGGACATCACGGTGAAGGACAACCTGATCTCCGACACCAACGCTCTCGGCAGCGGCATCGCGATCTCCAACCAGAAGTTCCTCGACCCCTTCTCCCCACTGGCCGGCACCATCACGGTCGACGGCAACACGCTGGTGCGGGCCGGCGCGATGAACCCCAACTGGAACCACCCGATGGGCGCGCTGCGGGTCGACTCCTACGACAGCGCCATCAACGCCACCGTCCGCATCACCAACACCACGATCACCGACAGCCCGTACAGCGCCTTCGAGTTCGTGTCGGGCGGAGGCTACGGATATCCGGTCAAGGGCGTCACCGTCGACGGCGCGACCGTGAAGAACACCGGCACGGTCGTCGTCCAGGCCGAGGCGCAGGGCGCGGCGACCTTCCGCGGCGTCACCGCCACCGGCGTGGGCGCTGCGGGCATCTACAACTGCCCCTACCCGGCCAACTCGGGCAGCTTCGCGCTGACCGACGGCGGCGGCAACTCCGGCTGGAACACCACCTGGTCGGACTGCTCGACCTGGCCCAAGCCCGGCCAGGGCAACCCCGACCCCGACCCGGGCCGCAACCTCGCCAAGGGCCGCCCGGCCACCGCCACCGGCTCCCAGGACGTCTACACCCCGGGCAACGCGGTCGACGGGAACGCCAGTACCTACTGGGAGTCCACCAACAACGCCTTCCCGCAGTCCCTGACGGTCGACCTGGGTTCGAACCAGGCCGTACGCCGACTCGTGCTGAAGCTGCCGCCGTCGTCGGCCTGGGGCGCCCGCACCCAGACCATCACCGTCCAGGGCAGCACCGACGGCTCGTCCTACTCCACCGTCGTCGGCTCCCAGGGCTACCGCTTCGACCCGGCCACCGGCAACACGGCCACCGTGTCCCTGCCGGGCAACACCAACCTCCGCTGGCTCCGCCTGACCGTCAGCGGCAACACCGGTTGGCCGGCGGGCCAGTTCAGTGAAGTGGAGGCCTACCTCACCCCGTGACCACCGGCGTCCCGGGCTTCGCCGCCAGGAACCGACTCCGGTGGCGAAGCCCGGGGCCCCGCCCTGCAGCCCGCGCCGGCCCGGGGGACGACGGAGAGCCAGAGCCTTGATCGAAAAACGGTTCGGACTCTGTCGGTGCTCCCTGTTAGCCTCCAGCGACTCATACGGCACAGGCGTTTCACAGGGAGGGCGGGAGCTTGAACAGGGGCCGCAAGAAAGGGAGTTGGCGAACAACCCGTCGACTCGGTGTGGTGGGTCTGGTCGTGGTCGGCAGTCTGGGCGTTCCGGGTGCGGCCTTCGCGGCGGAGAACCTGCCGCCGCGTCAGCCACAGGTGCAGGATCTGCTGACCGGTACCCGACCCTGCACGTCAGGGGAGGACAGGGCGTACGTTCCGACGCCGCCGACGGTCAGTGCCGTGCTGTACGACCCGGAAGAGGACGACCGGGTGGGCGGGGCGAATCTCGTCCGGGGCGAGTTCGAGGCGTGGTGGACCGGGCCGGATGGAGTGGAGCAGCGCCGGTCGTACACCACGTCCGCAATCCCGTCCGGGGTCCGGCAGCAGTGGCGGATGCCCGAGGACATACCCGCCGACACCGTCGTGTCGTGGCACGTGCGCGCCGACGACGGCACGGCGAAGTCCTCGTGGAGTTCGCAGGGCGCGGGTTTCGCCTGTGAGTTCGTTCTGGACACGGAGAGCCCGGCTGTTCCGTTGATCACCTCCACGGACTACCCCGACGACGGCGACGAGCATGACGGCGTCGGCGTCCGGGGCACCTTCACCGTGGAGTCACCGTCGTCCGACGTCGCGTCCTACGTCTACAGCTTCATCGGCCAAGCTCCGGTGACCGTCCGTCCCGACATGCTCGGCGGGCCCCTCACGATCCGCCACCTGCCGCTCAGGGCCGGCACGGACTATCTGAGCGTGCGTGCCGTCGACCGCTCCGGACGCAGCAGCAGCACCGCCACCCACTGGTTCCGGGTCGCGTCGGGCCGGGCGCCCGTGGCCCACTGGACGCTGGCCGACTCGCGGGGGTCGACGGCGTCTGCCCCCGAGAGCGGCCCGGTGGCCCGCGCGGGATCCGGCGTGGCCTTCGGCTCGACGGGCCCACGGGGGACGGCCCTGACCTCGACGGCCGAACTGGGCGGCGGGCCCCACGCGTTCCTCACCCCCGATGTCCCCGTGGTCGACACCCGAGGCACCTTCGCGGTCGGCGCCTGGGTGCGCCCGGACCGAACGGACCGCGCGATGACTGTCGCCAGCCAGGACGCGGGTCACAGTCCGGCCTTCGGACTCGGTCTGCGAGTCGGGAACAACCGCCCCGTCTGGTCCTTCACCGTGGCCGGGGCCGAGGTGACCGGCGGGACGGCCGGGACCGGCAAGTGGACCCATCTGCTGGCCGTGTACGACTCCGAGACCGGCCAGGCGCACCTCTACGTCGACGGCGACGAGGTCGGTAAGCCGGTCCGGGCCACCGCCGCCAAGTCCGCCGGCGCGTTCCAGATCGGACGGATCCGGCATGGCGGCGGCTACCGGGAGCACTGGCGGGGCGCGCTCGGTGACGTCCGTGCCTACGACCGGGTGATGGTCCCCGAGGAGGTCACCGAACTGGCCCGCCGCAAGCCCGCCCTGCTCGGACACTGGTCCCTGGAGGACGCCTCCGACGGTGTGAGCCCCGAACAGAACGGCGGTACGCCACTGAGGCTCGGCACCGGTGCGTCGATCCAGGTGTCGGACGGCTCCTGCATCCCGGACCTCGACCCGGACTGCGTGCCGTTCGCCCTCGTCGGTGACGGCCACCTGCACCTGGACGGCAAGAGCGGTTATGCGGCCACCGGGGAGCCCGTCGTGGACACCTCCGACAGCTTCACCGTCGGTGTCGTCGTCCGGCTGGCCGACGACGAGCCGTCCGGGCCGATGACCGTCCTCTCGCAGGTCGGTGAGCACACCGACACGTTCAAGGTGCGCTACGACCCCGCGACGTACGCCTGGCAGCTGATCGTGCCGCACGAGGACGCGGTGGGGGCGGAGGAGACCGTGGTGTCCGAGATCGTGATGGCGGACGGCGGCCGGGGGACTGGGCACCGGCTGGCCGTGGTGTACGACGACGTGAGGCACCGCATCAGTCTCTACGTCGACGGCTACACGAACAGCGCCCGCACCGCCGAGCTCGCCGCGGGTCTGCCCGGTTCGGGGCCCCTGCAGATCGGCCGGGCCACAACCGGCGACGGGTGGGGTGAGTACCTGCACGGTGATGTCGATGAAGTCCAGGCCTACCAGGGAGCCCTGAGGGACAGGGATGTCGTCGCGCTCGGTTTCGGCACCGACCCCTGCCTCTGCTGAACACACCACCGGGTCTCTCCGGTCCGGGGCCCCGCATGCCGTGCCGCAGGCGGGGCCCCGCCCCTTGCCACCAGTTCGTCCTCAGCCTCAGCCCGGCGCGACGAACCCGGACTCGTACGCCGCGATGACCGCCTGGGTGCGGTCGCGGGCGCCCAGTTTAAGCGGTCCGCCTCGCCGAGCGCGGGACGGGGGCCGGCGGGCCGTCCCGTGTCCCGCAGCATGAACAGCACCTGTTCCAGGTCCTCCAGCGCGGCCCGCCCGGCCTCCTCGATGGCCTCCAGCGCCCGGCCGGTGAACTCCGGGTCGGCGGCCGCCCGTGCGGCACCCGCCTGGACCACGGCCAGAGTCAGCGCGTGGCCGAGGGAGTCGTGCAACTCCTGTGCGATCCGGTTGCGTTCCAGCAGCCGCTCGGTGCGCTGCTCCAACTCCGACAGACGCTCCCTGACTGACGGCCCGAGCAGGCGGCGGGCAGCCTGGGCCATGAGAGCACCCGCTACGGCGGCCACCGCGAGGAGCACCAGCACGGGTACCGGGACGAGGAGGGCGTACCACCAATGGGACCCGGGAAGCGTCAGGAGCGAGTCGGTGACGCCGGGGCTCCCGGCGGCGGCCCCGGCCAGCGACAGCGAGAGCGCCAGCAACTGGTCCGACACCAGCCCGAGCGCGAGTCCCGCCTCCATGCGCAGCACCATCCAGGCACCCGTTCTGGCCCGGTCGCTCCATGAGGCGGACGGCGCCGCGGAAACCCCCGGATCCTCCTCGCTCCGCACTCGCGCGTGCGGTCCGGGGAACAGCATCAGCCGTGCCTGGAGCCCCTCCGCACGGCGCATCGAAGGCACCATGGCCGCGGCCAGGATCAGCGGGACGGGAAGGACGGCGATCAGTGCCCAGTCGGCGGGCGTCGGCTTGACCAGGCCGGGATAGACCAACGCGCAGACGATCGGCAGGATCGCCCCCACCAGCACGTGGAGCCAACGGGTGTAGGTGACCGCACGTGTCAGCGGCGACAGCAGGCCAGGCATGCCGCCATCCTGGCAGAGCGGGCGGGACCGTCGGCTCCCCCGCACGGGGGAGGCGGTCTCCTCCCGCGGGGGAGGCCAGGCCCCCGCCCGCGCGGCCACGCTGAAGCCATGAACAGCATCCAAGTGCGAGGCCTCACCAAGGAGTACAGCGGCACCCGGGCCCTCGACCGTCTGACGTGCACCATCGAACCGGGCCGGGTCACCGGGTTCCTCGGCCCCAACGGCGCCGGCAAGTCCACCACCATGCGGCTCGTCCTCGGCCTCGACCGTCCCACCGCCGGCTCCGCCACCGTGGGCGGCCGCCCCTACACGGCCCTGGGCGAGCCCCTGCGCACCGTCGGCGCGCTGCTGGACGCGCAGGCGGCCCACGGTTCCCGTACCGCCCGCGAACAGCTGCGTTTCCTCGCCGTCAGCAACCGCATCCCGGCCCGCCGCGTGGACGAGGTGCTCCAGGAGACCGGTCTCGCCTCCGTGGCCGGCCGCCGCATCCGCACCTTCTCCCTCGGCATGCGCCAGCGCCTCGGCGTCGCCGCCGCGCTCCTCGGGGACCCGCCCGTGCTCATGCTGGACGAACCCGCCAACGGCCTCGACCCGGAAGGGATCGTCTGGATCCGGGAGTTGCTGCGCCGGCTGGCTGGGGAAGGCCGTACGGTCCTGGTCTCCAGCCACCTGATGAACGAGACCGCGGCCTTCGCCGACCATCTCGTCGTGCTCGGCCGGGGCCGGCTCCTCGCCGACACCCCCATGGAGGACTTCATCGAACAGCACAGCCACCCGCGCGTCCGGGTGCGGGCCGGCGCTCCCGCCCGGCTGCGGGCCGCGCTGCTGGCCGAGGGATACACGGTGGCGGAGGGAGACGGCGGCCCGCTGGTGGTCGAAGGCGCCAGAGCCGAGCAGGTCGGAGCCGTCGCCGCCCGCGAAGGCATTCCGGTCCTCGAACTCTCCGACGAACGGGCCTCCCTGGAGCAGGCCTATCTCGCCCTCACGACCGGCGAGGCCGAATTCGCCGCCGCGGCCGCCGTGTCCCCGACCACCGCGCAGGAGGTGTGACCATGTCCGTCACAGCCGTTCTCCACTCCGAGTGGATCAAGATCCGGTCGGTCCGGGCGAGCTTCGGCTCGCTCGTCGCGGTCTTCGCCGCCACCCTGGCCGTCACCCTGCTCGTCTACTCCACCGTGGGCCAGGCGGAGGCGATGGGCGGCGAGGACCCACTCTTCGGCGCCTTCTACGCGATCAACTTCGCGCAGATCGCCGCCATCGCCTTCGGAGCCACTGCCGTCTCGTCCGAGTACGCGAGCGGGGCCCTGCGGGTGTCCCTGTCGGCCGTGCCGCGCCGGGGTCTGTTCTGCGTGGCCAAGACGGCGGTCGTGGGTGCCGCCGCCCTCGCCGTCGGGCTCGCGACCGGGTTCGCCACCTTCCTTGTGGGCCAGGCCTTCCTGGGGGAGTACGCCATCGGCCTCGGCACACCGGGAGCGCTGCGGGCCTGCGTCGGCGCCGGGATCTACCTCGCGCTGATGGCCCTCCTCGCCGCAGGACTCACCTTTCTGCTGCGCAGCGCCGTCGCGGTGATCAGCCTGCTCATCCCGTTCATCCTGATCGTGTCCTTCGTGGTCGGGGACGTCGCCGACGGTGCCTCCCGCTATCTGCCGGACCGGGCCGGACAGCAGATCCTGCACCAGGAGGCGGCGGGCGGCCTCGGACCCTGGACGGGCCTCGCGGTGATGTCGCTGTGGGCGACGGCGGCGTTGCTGGCCGGCTGGTGGGCGGTGCGCCGGCGCGACGCCTGACACCTTGGCCCGGGGTCCTCGACCGCCGGGCCACTCTATTTGCGTATCGACGCAATGACCGGCACACTACCTGTCGGCACCCGCCTGTCGCGCCGTGCGCGAGGCCCGTGCTCCCCGACGGAACCGCATGGCTGAACGGAGGCACTCGTGGACATCGACCCACCCAGTCCGAGCGGCCTCTCCGGCAGTCTCTGACCGCCGCCCCGGTCGTCCGCTTTCTTCTTTTTATTCTCTTTCTTCCCTCTTCTTTTCTTCCTTCTCTTTTCGCCGCTTTCTCGCCGTACCCTGCCATGCCGGCCCTGGTGCGAGCGCCGCCGCGTCGCGGCGTGCTCGCACCAGGGCGCCCATGTGCCGAAGTCCGGGTGGAGCGCGGTTGGAGGTGCCTGTGATGTCGTTCCGGACGAGTGCGCCCGCCTCGCGGTCGCGGACCTCGCTCCCCGCCCGGTTCGCCGGCGGCCTCACCCGCATGACCTGGGTGGACCTGGTCGTCGCCGCCGCGGTGGTGGTGCTGCTGTACGTCACCCTGCGGGTGGGGAAAGGGGTCACGCTCTCGTTCTCCACCAGCCAGTCGGCGAAGGTGGACACCGGCATCGGTCAGCTGCCCTACGACGCGGCCCGCTCGCTGCTGCGCATGTTCGTCGCCCTGCTCCTGTCCACGGCGTTCACCTTCGTCTACGCCTACGCCGCCGCCAAGAGCCGCCGTCTGGAACGGATCCTGATCCCGGCGCTGGACATCCTCCAGTCCGTACCGGTGCTGGCGTTCCTGACCGTGGCGGTGACCGGGTTCGTCGCCCTGTTCCCGGGCTCGATGCTCGGCCTCGAGTGCGCCGCGATCTTCGCGATCTTCACCTCCCAGGCGTGGAACATGACGTTCGGCTTCTACCACTCCCTCACCTCGCTGCCCCGCGAACTGGACGAGCTGTCACGATCGTTCGGCTTCACCCGGTGGATGCGGTTCTGGAAGGTGGAACTGCCCGCCGGGATGATCGGCCTGGTCTGGAACGGCATGATGAGCTTCGGCGGCGGCTGGTTCTTCCTCGTCGCCTCCGAGGCGGTCACCCTCGGCCACACCGACTACGCCCTGCCCGGCGTCGGCTCCTACGCCGGGGCCGCGATCGCCGACGGCGACCTGGCCAAGGTCGGCTGCGCGATCCTCACCATGGCGGTCATGGTGATCGGGGTGAACTTCCTCTTCTGGCGGCCGCTGACCGCCTGGGCGGAGAAGTTCAAGATCGAGCAGTCCGAGGCCAGCGAGGTGCAGCGGTCGGTCGTCCTGGACTTCCTGCGCCGCTCCGACTGGCCCCGCCTCGCCGGCCGCCTGCTGCGCCCGGCCGGCCGGGCGCTCAGCCGGGCCGGGCGCGCCTTCGGCACCGACGACCGGCCGCTCGTGGTGCAGCACGGCAGGCGGCGCGCGGGGGACGTCGCCTTCGGCCTGGTGGCGGGCGGCCTGATCGTCTGGGGCCTGGTCGACCTCTGCCTCTACCTGTACGACCGCACCGGCCTGGGCGTGTTCGGCGAGCCGCTGCTGCTCGGGCTCGCCACCCTCGCCCGCGTCGTCGTCCTGGTCGCCGTGGCCACGGTGGTGTGGGTGCCGATCGGCGTGAAGATCGGTTTCTCGCCCCGGCTGACGAGGATCGCCCAGCCGGTGGTGCAGGTGCTGGCGTCCTTCCCGGCGAACTTCCTCTTCCCGCTCGCGGTGTGGTTCTTCCTCCGAACCGGTCTGAGCATAGACATCGGCGGCATCTTCCTGATGGCCCTGGGCGCCCAGTGGTACATCCTGTTCAACACCATCGCCGGAGCCATGGCCATCCCCACCGACCTGCGCGAGGCCATGGACGACCTCGGGGTGAGCGGCTGGCAGCGCTGGCGGCGGCTGATCATCCCCGGCATCTTCCCCGCCTACGTCACCGGCGGCATCACCGCCTCCGGCGGCGCCTGGAACGCCTCCATCGTCGCCGAGGTCGTCACCTTCGGCGGGGTCACGCTCACCGCCACGGGCCTGGGCGCCTACATCGCCCGCGCCACGGAGGAGGGCAACCATCCCCAGTTGATCGCCGGCGTCGTCGTGATGAGCGCCTACGTCGTCTGCCTCAACCGCTTCCTCTGGCGCCGCCTGTACCGGCTGGCCGAGGCCCGGTACTCCCTGTGATCCCGTTCCGTCCGCACCCCGGGCCCCATCCGTACCCCGCACTCCGCACCCCACAGCTTGGACATGCCATGGCGATGAACACCCTCCAGGTCACGAAGAACGACCGCCCGGCCGACGGCGAGCTGCTGCTGGAGACCGTCGGCCTGACGAAGTCCTACGCCGGCGCCGACGGTGAACTGCCCGTGCTCTCCGGCATCGACCTCCAGGTCCGCGCCGGTGAGGTCGTCGCGCTGCTGGGCAAGTCCGGCTCGGGCAAGTCGACGCTGCTGCGCTGCATGGCCGGACTCGTGCCGGCCAGTTCCGGCACTGTCAGCTACAAGGGCGCCGTGCTGGCCGGCGCCAACCCCGGTACGGCGATGGTGTTCCAGACCTTCGCGCTGCTGCCCTGGCTGACCGTGCAGCAGAACGTCGAACTCGGCCTGGAGGCCAAGGGCGTACACCCCGTGGAGCGCACCGAGGCCGCCCGCCTGGCCATCGACCTGATCGGCCTGGACGGATTCGAGTCCGCCTACCCCAAGGAGCTGTCGGGCGGCATGCGCCAGCGCGTCGGCTTCGCCCGCGCGCTGGTGGTCGAGCCGGACGTGCTGATGATGGACGAGCCCTTCTCCGCGCTGGACGTGCTCACCGCGGAGAATCTGCGCGGCGAGCTGATGGAGCTGTGGGAGTCCGGCCAGTTCCCCACCCGGGCCATCGTGCTGGTCACCCACAACATCGAGGAAGCCGTCCTGATGGCGGACCGGATCGTGGTGCTCGGCTCCCGTCCCTACGGCACCATCCGGGAGGTCTTCGAGGTCGGGCTCGACCGGCCCCGCGACCGCAACTCCGCCGCCTTCGAGGACATGATCGACCGCGTCTACCGCACCATGACCGGCCGGCAGAAGGAGGGCCGCACCCCCGGCCGGCAGGAGCCGGCCGACCTGGAGAGGCGGACGGTGGCCAACACCCCGCTGCCGCAGGCGAGCGTGGACGGGCTGTCGGGTCTGGCGGAGCTGGTGCTGCACCGCGGCGGACGGTGCGACCTCGCCGACCTCGCCGACGACCTCGGCCTGGAGGTCGACGACCTCATGCCCCAGGTCGACGCCCTGGACCTGCTCGGTTTCGCCGGGTTCAGCGGTGACGACCTGCTGCTCACCGACACCGGCACCGCGTTCGCCGGGGCCGACGTCCAGGAGTCGAAGACCATCTTCGGCCGGGCGGCGATCCAGCTGCCGCTGGTCAAGGTGATCACCAGCAGCGTGCGCGGCAAGGCGGACGGCACCGCGCGGGCCGGGTTCTTCCGCGATCTGCTGGCCCATCACTACACCAGCGAGCAGGTCGACCAGCAGTTGGAGACGGCCACCGACTGGGGCCGCTACGGCGAGTTGTACGCCTACGACGCCGGGCCCGAGGAGTACCGCCGCGACGACACCGGTGACGCGGCCGGAGCCACGGGCACCCCGTAGACCGCCCGAGCATCGCGGGTCAGCCGCCTCAGGGGGTGCCGCCCAGGGCCGGACGGCGCGAGAGGGCCGGGCTGGTGGCGGTGGCCCGCCGGGGTGCGGGCGCGCTCTCCTCGCCGCCGGGGCCGCCGCCCTTCGGTCCGTCGCCCTCGGTGACCGTGAGATGGGCGGCCTCCAGCAGGGGGCGTACCCCCGCGGCCTGGTAGTAGATGCGCGTGCCCTCCCGGCGTGTGGTCACCAGACCTGCCGACCGGAGTCTGGCCAAGTGCTGGGAGGTCGCGGCCACATGGGCACCCAGCATCCGTGCCAGCTCGCTCACCGGCTGCTCGCCGTGGCTGAGCGCCCACAGCAGCCGGTAGCGGGAGGGGTCCGCCACCGCCTTGAGCACCGCCACCGCCCGGTCCGCCGCCTCGGCGTCCCACCCCTGTGCTTGCGTATCCATGCAACTAGGGTACCGGCGGTTCCCCGGGCGGCTCCAACGCGGCGGGCCTCGCCCCGGCGGGCGCGGTCTCCGGACGCCGGGGCCCGCGCCGCCACGGGACGGGCCAGGACAGGTTGAGGAACGCCTCGGCCTGGAGGGCGGCCAGGCTGATGCGGAGCAGGTCCCGGGCCGTGGGATAGATCAGGAACCTCGGCTCCCACCGGGGCTGGAACTTGGCGTTGAACTTGTACAGCGACTCGATCTGGAACCAGCGGGAGAGGAACAGCAGCAGGCCGCGCCAGGCGCGCAGGGCCGGTCCCGCGCCCAGGCGTTCACCGCGGGCGAGGGCGGCGCGGAACATCGCGAAGTTCAGCGAGACCCGGCTGATGCCGAGGCCAGGAGCCTGCTGGAGGGCCTTGACGATGAGGAGTTCGTTCAGTCCGGGGTCGGCGGTGCGGTCGCGGCGCATCAGCTCCAGGGAGATCCCGTCCGGGCCCCAGGGCACGAAGTGCAGGACCGCGCGGATGTCCCCGCCCGGGGCGGAGGCGCCGGCGTCCGGCTCCTTGTGGGCGGTGACGACCACGCAGTCGCCGTCGCCGGCCTCGCCGAAGCGGCCGAGGGCCATGGAGAAGCCGCGCTCCACCTCGGTGCCGCGCCAGGCGGCCGCCGCCGCGCGGATCTGCTCCGTCTCCTGCTCGGACAGGTCCCGCACACGGCGGATGCGGCAGCTGTAGCCGCCCCGTTCGATGCGGTTGACCATCTGCCGGACATTGCGCATCGGCCGCCCGGACAGGGTGAAGGCCTCGGTGTCGACGACGGCCTCGTCGCCGATCTCCAGCGCGTTCAGACCGGCTTCGCGGGTCCACACCTCGCCGCCGGTCTCGCTGCACCCCATCACCGCGGGAACCCAGGCGTGCCGGGCGGCGGTGTCCATGAACTCCTTGATGGCGCCCGGCCAGGCCTCCACGTCGCCGATCGGGTCGCCGCCGGCGAGCATCACACCGGACACCACCCGGTAGGCGATCGCCGCCTTGCCGGTGGGGGAGAAGAGCACGTTCTTGTCGCGGCGCAGCGCGAAGTAGCCGAGCGAGTCCCGCTCACCGTGCCGTTCCAACAGGGCGCGCAGCCGCCGCTCCTCGTCGTCGCCCAGCACGGGTACGGGCGTGAAGGGGCGCAGCGCGAGGTAGAGGGTGGTGGCCGCGGTCAGCAGGCCGAGCCCGGCGAGCGAGAAGTACACGAGGTCGGCGGTGCGCGCACTGGAGTAGTGCACGGGTCCCTCGATGCCGATCAGACCGTAGGCGACGTGCTGGATCCGGTCGGACAGCGGGGACGCGACGACCTTCCTGGGGTGCGCGCCGACGATCAGCAGTCCGGCGCCGAAGCTGAAGGCGCTCAGCAGGAGGAAGTTCCACACGGCCCGCCACCGGGTGCGTGGGTCGGACAGCGCGTAGAACTCCCGGCGGGCGACGAGCAGCAGCACGAACAGCAGCACCGTGACGGCGCCGGGCACGTGCTGGTGCCAGCGCAGCAGTTGCAGCGCCGCTCCCGTGGGCAGCAGGATCACCACCGCCCGCCAGGCCCGCCGTTTGCGGCGCCGCAGGGCGTGGGCGAGCATCACCATCAGCACGCCCACGATCAGCGAGGCGGCGGTCGCCAGGGACGACACGGCCCCAGGCAGGGCCCCGGCCAGGGTCTGCACCCGTCCGTGCCGCATACGAGGGGAGATCGCCCCCGCGACGTCGAGCACGCCCACGAGCAGGCACAGGTAACCGGCCGCGGCGGGCACACGGTGGTAGGCGGCGCGAAGACGGTTCCGCGAGGCGCCTTCGTCGGTGGTCACGGAGTCCTTCACGAGGGGCCAGCGTAGAGCCTGCTGAGCGGGTGTGACCACGGGCGGGGCTGGTGATCACATCTTTCCCCGGCGTGCTTCAATCAACGGATTGCGCAAGTGGGTGATGATGGCGTCCCGCGCCGTGCGGGACCCGGGACGGCCTGCCGGGGCAAACCGGGACGAACCGGAGCGAGCCTGAGCGAAGGAGAGTCGCGATGGAGGTCGGGAGCAGGCTCAGGGAGCCGGGCGCCACGCGGGCGGCGGTCCTGCGCGCGGGACCGCGGCCGCGCACGGCGTTCGGTACGGTCCTGCGGCGGCTGGACTGGCCGCTGCTGGGTGCCGCGCTGGCGCTGTCCGTGCTCGGCGCGCTGCTGGTGTACTCCGCCACCCGCGGCCGTACCCAGTTGACGGGAGGCGACCCGTACGCCTTCCTGACCCGCCATCTGGTCAACCTCGCCATCGGAATCGCTCTGGCCGTCGGCACCATGTGGCTCGGCCCGCGCAGACTGCGGGACCTCGTCCCCGTGCTCTACGGCGTGACGCTCCTGCTGGTCCTCGCGGTACTGACTCCGATGGGCGCCACCATCAACGGGTCGCGCCGCTGGATCATGATCGGCGGGATGTCCATCCAGCCCGCGGAGTTCGTCAAGGTCGCCATCGTGCTGGCCATGGCTGTGCTGCTGGCCACCAAGGTGGACACGGGCGACCGGCCGAGCCCGGACAGCCGTAGCGTCCTGGAGTCCCTGGCGGTGGCCGGTGTGCCCGCCCTGCTGGTCCTCCTCACGCCGGACCTCGGGCAGTTCATGGGCATCGGGGTGATCGTGCTCGGGGTGCTGCTCGCCTCGGGTGCCTCGGCGCGCTGGGTCACCGGACTGCTCGCGGTCGGCGTCCTCGGTGCCCTGGCGGTGTGGCAGCTGCATCTGCTGGACCAGTACCAGCTCAACCGGTTCGCCGCGTTCGCCGATCCCGCGCTCGACCCGTCCGGGGTCGGCTACAACACCAGCCAGGCCAGGATCGCCATCGGGGCCGGCGGCCTGCTGGGCCAGGGGCTGTTCCACGGAGCGCAGACCACGGGGCAGTTCGTGCCCGAGCAGCAGACCGACTTCGTCTTCAGCGTGGCGGGGGAGGAGTTGGGCTTCCTGGGCGCCGGGGCGCTGATCGCCCTGCTCGGCGTGGTGCTGTGGCGCGCGCTGCGCATCGCCCGCGCCTGCCCCGACCTGTACGGAACGGTGGTCGCGACCGGCATCGTGGCCTGGCTGGCCTTCCAGGCGTTCGAGAACATCGGCATGAACCTCGGCATCATGCCGGTCACCGGACTGCCGCTGCCGTTCGTCAGCTACGGCGGCTCGTCGATGTTCGCCGGCTGGGTCGCCGTCGGCATCCTCCAGGGCATCCGTCTGCAACGCCCGTTGTCCGCCTGACCCCGGCGCCTCAGCGGCGGCGCCCGGGCCGGCGCAGCAGGGCCGTGCGCATCCGGCGTCCGCGGCCGTCCAGCGCCGCGCGGACCGCCGGTTCGCTGCGGGTGGCGGCGAGCAGGATCCCCACCGCGTACAGGGTGGCGATCAGTGAGCTGCCGCCGTAGGAGAACAGCGGCAGGGGTACGCCCGCCACGGGCACCAGGCCCAGGACGCCGCCGAGGTTGATGAAGCTCTGCGCCCCGACCCAGGTGATGATGCCGCCGGCCGCCAGACGGACGAACGGGTCCTTGTGGCGGGCGGCGATGCGCAGGCCGCCCGCGAACAGCGCGGCGAACAGGGCCAGTACGGACAGGGTGCCGACCAGACCCAGCTCCTCGCCGGTGATGGCGAAGATGAAGTCGGTGTGTGGCTCGGGCAGTTGGCCCCACTTCTCCACGCTGGCGCCGATGCCGTTGCCGAACAGGCCGCCCGTCGACAGCGCGTAGAGGCCGTGCACCACCTGCCAGCACTGGTCGTTCGGGCCCGGGTCGCTCGCACCGAGGCAGGCGAACCGGGACACCCGGTGCGGCGCGGTCATGATCAGCAAGGTGGCCAGGAGTGCCGCGCCCGTCAGGGCGGCCCCGAAGAGCCGCGGCGGCGCACCGGCCAGCCACAGCAGACCGAACAGTACGGCGCACAGGATGACCGCGGTACCCATGTCCCCGCCGAGCATCATCAGT
Source organism: Streptomyces sp. NBC_01788 (assembly GCF_035917575.1). GTDB lineage: Bacteria > Actinomycetota > Actinomycetes > Streptomycetales > Streptomycetaceae > Streptomyces. The sequence goes on from NZ_CP109090.1 coordinate 6,915,397, forward strand.
CCCAGCAGCAGCAACGCACCGGGTACCAGCGGCACGAGCAGATGCTTCCACTGGTCCAGCAGTTTGTGCTGCTGCTTGCGGGCCAGCAGGTCCGCGCCCCACACCACGAACGCGACCTTGGCGAACTCGCTGGGCTGGAGCACGAACGGCCCGCCCAGGTCGAGCCAGTTGGTGTTGCCGTTGACGGTCCGACCCAGCCCCGGCACCTGCACCAGCGCCAGCAGCAGCACAGACCCGGCCAGCAGCGGGAAGGCCAGTAACCGGTGCGCCTTCACCGGCATACGGGCGGCCGGCAGCGCCAGCGCCGCGCCGATCACCGCGGCCATGATCTGCCGGCGCAGATAGTAGGTCGGCGGCAGACCGGAGCGCAGCGCCTGGATCTGCGAGGAGGAGAACACCATCACCAGCCCCAGGCCGGCGATCAGCGCGGCACTGCCCGCCACCAGGTAGTAGCCGGTGAGCGGCCGGTCCCAGGCCCGCCGCAGCCGCACGCGGGCGCGGTCGAGCGCGCTGTGTCCGGGCGTACGTCCCGCACGCCCGCCGCGCGGCCGGGCCGCCGCCTTGGGGGCCCGCCGCGGGGACGCCTTCTCCGGGGCCCGCGGCGGGACCGGCCGGCGTTCGGGCGCCGCCTTGGCGCCCGGCGCGCCCGGCGCGCGCTTCTCCGCGCGGACACTCTGTGAATTGCGCATGTGCGCAACCGTAGAGGTACGGGAGTGCTCCCCGTGGGTCCGGCGCTCCGATGCCGGTGGCGCATCGCCGCTTCGCGGCACGCGTGTGTGGGCGCGCGGCCCCGGCCGCGCGGGACGAGTCGCCATGGTGATCGGCCGCCGTCCCGTCAGGAGCGCGGCGCGCGACGGCGCCGGAACGGGTTCCGGAAGCGCCGCGGCCCACGACGCGCGGCCCGTGGCCCGCCGTCCAGGATGAGGCGGGCGGTGTCCTCGGGGCCCAGGGGAGCGTGGCCGGGACGGCGGGACCAGAAGCGGGCCAGGTGGCGTTCCAGATCCTCCCGGCCGTCCTCCTCGGTGCGCGCGACCAGGACCGGGCCCTCCGCGCCCTCCGGGGCGCGCAGGTCGACGAGACGCCCCTCGGCGGTGAAGGCGGCGAACTCCCCGTCCGCCACGTCGATGGCCTCGAGGTCGGCCTCCGCGGCCGGAAGCGAGGGGAAGACGGCAAGTTCCTCGTCCCGGTCGAAGACCAGGACGAGGTCGGCAGGATGGTTCACGTGCCCATCCTCCCCGGTCGGATCCCCAATTCGCCAGCCGGGCAAGGGGGATGGAGAAATCATGGGCCCGAGTGCACTTCGGCCCGGGGTCCGGGCGGGCGGGAGATCTGCTCGGGTCAACGATTGCGCAACCCGTAAACTGTCCCCATGGAACCTGGTGGTGGCGTGATGGGGCAGGATGCCGCGGTCCTGGTGGGCGGGCCGGCGGACGGGATGCGGGTGAAGGTCGCCGGGCGGCCGTGGGTGCTCCAGGTGGCGCTCCCCTGCCAGGCGGAGGCGCCGCGGGACGACGCACGCGTGGAGGCGGTCTACATCTACCGCCGCGACGCGCGCGCGAAGGGCGAGCCCCTGCGGTACGGATTCGACGCGGCCAGCCCCTGACCGCTCCCGCTCGGCCGGGGTGCGGGCCGGTCGCGTACCCCGTCGCGAAGGCCCCTCATCGACTGTTGCTACATTGCGCAACTGTACAACCATTGGGTGGGGTCAGTCGTCCCCTCTGTATGAGTACGACGGATGAGGGTGCGCGCATGACGACCAGCCACAAGACCGCTCCTTCGCGCCGCCGGAGCAGGGGAGTCCCGCCCCAGCGCCGGGGCGGTTCGCGCCGCGCCTCCCGCGGCAGCGGCGGACGCACCCGCGCACGCACCGCCCTGATCGTGGCGCTGTCCCTGCTGGTGCTCGGCACGGCGGGGGTTGGCTGGCTGTATCTGAAGCTCAACGGCAACATCAACACCTTCGGCGCCGACGGCCTGTCCGACGACCGGCCCGACGCCGGCTCGTCCAAGGGCGAGAACGTCCTGGTCATCGGTTCCGACGCGCGCGTGGGCGGCAACGACGCCCTCGGCGGAGGCAGCAAGGACGACATAGGCCGCTCCGACACCGCGTTCCTGCTGCACGTCTACGCCGACCACCAGCACGCCCTCGCCGTGTCCATCCCCCGGGACACCCTGGTCACCATCCCGCCCTGCAAGCTCCCCGACGGCAGCTGGACCGAGGCGCAGCCGAACACGATGTTCAACGCCGCGTACTCCGTGGGCGGCACCGCCGAGGGCAACCCCGCGTGCAGTCAGAACACCGTGGAGCAGCTCACCGGACTGCGCGTGGACCACACCGTCGTCGTCGACTTCAAGGGATTCGCCGCGCTGACCGACGTGGTGGGCGGGGTGCCGGTGTGCGTGCCGCAGGACGTGTACCAGAAGGACCTCAACCCCAACCGGGCCACCCGCGGCTCCGTGCTGTTCACCAAGGGCGAGCAGACCGTCGCCGGGCAGAAGGCGCTGGACTGGGTCCGCATCCGGCACGGCATCGGCGACGGCTCCGACATAGGCCGGATCAAGCGCCAGCAGGCGTTCGTCGCCAGTCTCATCAAGCAGGTCAAGGCCGACGGGCTCACCCCGGGCAAGCTGCTGCCCCTCGCCGACGCCGCGACCAAGTCGCTCACCGTGGACCCCGGTCTCGGCTCGGCCGACAAGCTGCTGTCGTTCGCGCTGTCGTTGAAGAACGTGGACCTGCACAACACCAAGTTCGTCACCATCCCGTGGCGCTATCAGGGCGCGCGGGTGGCCATCGTGGAGCCGGACGCCTCGGAGCTGTGGGCCGCGCTCAGGGCCGACCGCACCATCGACGGCAAGGACGCCGGAGGCAAGAAGGGCAAGAAGAGCAAGGCGGGCGCCTCCCCGTCCCCCGACACCGGCCTGGGGAAGGGCATCGACGTCAGCGTCTACAACGGCACCACCACCCTCGGCCTCGCCACGCGGGGCGCCGCCACCCTCACCGGTCGCGGCTTCACCGTCACCTCCACGGGGAACGCGGGCAGCCAGAACCACGCCACCACGGTCATCCAGTACGGGCCCGGCCGGCAGGACCAGGCCGAGACAGTCGCCAAGCTCTTCCCCGGGGCCGAGCTCCAGGCACTGACCGGACCGGGCATCAACGTGGTCCTGGGCGAGGACTTCGTGGCCGCCCCGGACGCGGCCTCGGCCGAGCCGACCTCCATGCCCACCTCGGTGGCGGCGGAAGCCCGCTCGGCCGACGACGACCTGTGCACCAACCTGTCCTACGGGTAGGGCGGACACGCCGGCGCGGCGCCCTGCCCGCCCGGCCGGCCGACGGCGAAGGGCCGCACCCGCTGCTGCGGGTGCGGCCCTTGTGCCTTGCCTCAGTGCGTCAGGGACGCGGATCAGGCGGTGGCGGCTCCGCTGCCGGCCTTGCGGCGGCGCACCACGAACACGGCGCCCGCGCCGACGGCGACCGCGGCACCGCCCGCCAGCGCGATCATCGGCAGCGCCGAGCTGGAGCCGGTCTCGGCGAGGTGGCCCTGCGGGACGATCTGGTTGTTGCCGGCCGGCTTGACCGGCAGCGGCTTCTTGCCGCCCTGCGGCTTGGCGTCGCCCGGGTTGCCCTGCTTGGAGCCGGCGGCGAGGACGTCGAACTGGTAGGAGTCGTTGTCGCTGGAGTAGACGCAGTTGCCCTTGTCGTCGGCGTACATGCCGATGGAGATGGCGAAGCCCATGCCGGCCGGGGCCTTGTTGCCAATGCTCAGTCGCAGGTCGATGGAGAAGGACTCCTTGGCCTGGACGTCGGTGTAACCGAGGTAGCCGGCGCCTTCGTCGCGCTCGTCCAGGGAGATGTCCACCCACTTGCCGGTGGCCGGGTCCTTGAACTGCAGCGTGAGGTAGCTGGTGTTGAACTCGAAGTTCTTCTCGTCGATCTGAGCGGCGAACACGCCGAGGTCGACGCGCTTGTAGGCGTTCTTACCGGAGTTCTTGACGTTCAGCTTGAAGTTGTGGAAGCCGCTGCCCGCGACGATCTTCGAGGGCAGGCCGGACAGGCTGGTGTGCAGGTTCTCGTCGAACTTCAGGTCGTCGGTGTCCTTGCACAGCTCCGGGTCCGGCGTGGGGGAGGCCGACGGAGAGGAGGTCACGGTCGCCGACGGGGTGGGCTTGGGTGAGTCGGTGGCGGACTCGTCCTCCGAGGGAGTCGACTCGGACGGGGTCGACTCCGCGTCCTCCGAGGGAGTTGACTCGGACGGGGTCGACTCCGCGTCCTCCGAGGGAGTCGACTCGGACGGGGTCGACTCCGTGTCGTCCGAGGGAGTCGAGTCGGACGAGGTGACCGGGTCGTTGCCCGTCGCGAAGGCGGCGGGGGCCGCAAGAAGCACGGCCGGTGCGATGGCTGCCGTGGCTGCTGCGAGAGCCAAGGAGCGGCGAATCTTCATGCGAACCTCGAAAAACAGAAGTGGTCGATGTATGCGCAATGGAGATCGCCGGGGGCGGTGAAGGGTTGCCCGATATTCGCGAAGTCAATGTGTGACGTGCCTCACTCGCGGGCGTGGGGCCGGTCTGCCCGGCGGTGGTGTGCGCCGGTGAGTGCGTACGCGAACACGCCGGCAGGTTGGTACCCGGACCCGCATGGAGCGGCCCAGACGCTGCGTTACTGGGACGGTTCCCAGTGGACGGAGCACACCCACGCCGACCCGCAGGCCCAGGCCGCGCCGCAGATGCCGCAGCAGCAGGCCGCCCCGGATCAGCGCGTGCAGCGCCAGGTCCAGCACCAGGCCGGGGTCGCTCCGGGCGCGCAGGGGGGTGGCTCCCTGTTCAGTGAGCCGGTGCTCGTGGTGAACCAGAAGGTCAAGCTCATCGAGCTGACCAACGAGTACGACGTCTTCGATCAGCACGGCAACCGGGTCGGCGCGGTCACCGAGATCGGGCAGAGCGCACTGAAGAAGGCGATGCGGTTCGTCTCCAGCCTCGACCAGTTCATGACGCACAGGCTGGAGATCCGCGACGCCTACGGCACCCCCCAGTTGGTGCTCACCCGGCCGGCGAAGGTCTTCAAGTCGCGCGTGGTGGTGTCCCGTCCGGACGGCTCCGAGGTCGGCGAGATCGTCCAGCAGAACGTCTTCGGCAAGATCAACTTCGCGATGAACGCGAACGGGCAGCAGGTCGGCGCCATCAAGGCGGAGAACTGGCGCGCCTGGAACTCCGCCATCGTCGACCACGCCGACAACGAGGTCGCCCGGATCACCAAGACCTGGGAGGGCCTGGCGAAGGCGATGTTCACGACCGCCGACAACTACGTGCTCCAGATCCACTACCAGCTGCCCGAGCCGCTGCTGAGCCTGGTGGTCGCCACCGCGCTCACCGTCGACACGGCGCTCAAGCAGGACTCGCGCGGCTGGAACTGACCGGCGGTTACAGCGGGGTGAGGTGTCCCGGCCTCAACGGCCGGGACGGCAGCGCCGGTTCCTGGGCGGGCGGTTCCGTCTCCAGGGCGAGTACGGCGGCCACCGGGTGATCCGGGTCGTCGCCCCGCGCGGTGCGCTCCGGACCCGGTCCGGGGTGCGCGTCCGCGGGCCTCGGAGTGGCCCGCGAGAGCGTCACGACCCCCCAGGCGGCGAGGGCCGCGCCCGCCGACGCCAGCAGCACGCCCGTCGCGCCGCCCTTCAGTCCCTGGCCGAGCAGGGTGAGCCCGATCAGCGCCGCCGCCGCCGGATTGGTCAGCGTCAGCACCGCGAGCGGGGCGCCGAGCCCGTCCCGGTAGGCGGTCTGCGACAGCAGCAGGCCACCGGTGGCGAAGGCCGCGACGAGCAGCGCCACCAGGATCACGCGGGCGCTGAGCAGGGGTCCGGAGTGGTCCGTGGCGGCCACCGTCACCGTCTGGGTGAGCGCGGAGGCCACGCCCGAGGCGACCCCCGACGCGGTCGCGTGCCGCAGTCCCGGCCGCGCCCCCGGCCGTGACAGCGCGCCGATCAGTACGGCCGTGGCGCCCGCGACCGACAGTGCCTCCAGGGGGCTCAGCACGTGTACCGGGGCCGGTCCGGAGGCCGCGAGGAGCACGGCGGCCAGGCCGAGCAGCGTGCACGCGGTTCCCCGCCACTCGGCTGCCACGACCCGCCGCCCGGCCATCCGCGCCCCCAGTGGCACGGCTGCCACCAGGGTGAGCGCGCCGAGCGGCTGGACCACGGTGAGCGGGCCGTACTTCAGGGCCGCCACGTGCAGCAGAGCCGCCGATCCGTTCAGCGCGACGGCCCACCACCAGGCGCCGACCCGGAGCAGTCCGCGCACCCCCGTTCCGCGGTTGCGTGCGGCGAGCCGTTCCTGGGCGACCGCGGCGGTCGCGTAGGCGACGGCCGAGAACAGCGACAGGGCCACGGCCGTCAGGGCGGCGTTCACCGGGCCGCCCCCGCTGGGGCGTGTCCCCCGGCCGGCCGGGACGCGGCGGCGAGCGGTCGCCGCGCCGGTCCGGCGGGCTCCGCTTCGGCGGCCTCGCTTCGGGATGTCATGCCCGGACCTCTCGTGACGGTGGTGCGTGGGGTGATGCCGATGGTGCTGTCCGCACCCGCGTCGTCACCTGTGCCGATGTCCGCTTCGACACCGGTGTGGATGTACGATACATCGACACGTCAGCGTACCGATACGACAGTGTACCGATACGCGTGCGTACCGGTACACTGTCGTATCGATGGACCTTCGCCACACTGGAGGGAGGGCCCCGAGCCAGGCCTGAACTCCCGGAACACGAGTGAGGAGCGCAGCGATGACATCGCAGGCCGCGGACGAGCCGGAGACGGTTGTCGCCTCGCGCCGCTCCAAGCTCACGCCGGAGCGTGAGCAGGAGTTCTTCGATGCCGTGCTCGAACAGATCCGCGAGCACGGCTACGACGCCGTCACCATGGAGGGCGTCGCCGCCAGCACCCGGTGCAGCAAGTCGACGCTCTACCGCCAGTGGCGGACCAAGCCGCAGTTCGTGGCGGCCGCCCTGCGGTCCAGCGGCCGCTGCCGCTTCGCCGGCATCGACACCGGCTCGCTCGCCGAGGACCTGCGGCGGGTGGCGCGGTCCGCGGGCGAGTGGTCGGGCCGGGACACCCGCCTCCTCCAGGCGCTCGGACACGCGATCACGCTGGACCCCGAGCTGCAGCGGGCGCTGCGCGAGACGCTGGTCGAGCCGGAGATCGCCGCGCTGCGGGAGATCCTGCGGCGCGGAGTGGAGCGCGGCGAGGTTCTCGCGGACAATCCCGCGCTGGAGTTCGTACCCGCGCAGCTGTTCGGCGTCCTGCGCATCCGGCCCGTCCTCGAGGGGGAGTACGCCGACCCGGACTACGTGGTCCGGTTTCTGGAGGCCGCGGTGCTGCCGGCGCTGGGCCTCGGTTCACGACTCAGGCCACCGTCACCGGGATGACCGGGCGGTGACCTGCCCGCGCCGCACCGTGGGGACGGGGGCGGCGCGCACCCCGGACGGGCGGGCTACCTCTGGAGCGGAGAGGTAGCCCGCCCGTCCGCCATGGGCCGCCGGGTCCGCGTATGACCGGGTTCGGCCCGGACGACGGCTCAGACGCTCTGGCCGCTGCCGCCGCCCGAGGCCGCCTTGATGCCCCGGGTGATGTCGTCGATCACGGACTGCGGCTCCCCGACGTCGACGCCGAAGCGGACGACGATCAGCTGCCGTGAGGCGCCGGGCGAGGTGAAGGCCAGCGACTCCACGTACCCGTCGGCGCCCTTGCTGGTGACGGCCTTCCAGCGGATCAGGTAGCCCTCCTGCCCGGCCACGGTCACCGCTTTGGAGGCCAGCACCTCGTGAGAGGTGATCCTGCCGTAGGCCTCGCCCCCGTAGGAGTCCTCGGCGTTCGCCGCGATGTCGGCCTTGGCGACCTCCTCGGGCGTGGTTCCGCGCAGGCCCAGCACGAGCGCGGGAGCCGAGTAGGCGCCGCCCTTGGTGCAGTTCTTGGAGGTGTCGCCGGGGCACTTGTAGGAGTCGTTCGACGTGACCTGGGCGCCCACCCCCAGCTCCTGGCCGTACCAGCCGTCGGGTATGGGCAGGCTGATGCCGCTGACCGCGTCGGTCACCGAGCCGCTCTTGATCTTCGGCGCCTCGGACGGCCCGCCACCGGACCCGCCGGACCCGTCCGAGCCTCCGGATCCGCCCGGGCCGCCGAACGGGCCGCGTTCCTCGCCGCTGCCGCCCCGGCCCTCCTGCCCCTGCCGGGACCCGGCACGGCCGTCCTTGCCGCCCTCGCCGTGGACCAGCGCGAACACGCCGACGCCGATGCTCGCGAGCACCGCGGCCGCCACTCCGACGGCGATGCCGATCCGCAGCCCGCGCCGCGCGGGGGTGGGAGGCCGACCGGGGTATCCGGGGTGCCCCGGATAGCCCGGGTATCCGGGATACCCCGGAGAGGCCGGATACCCCGGAGAGGCCGGATACCCCGGAGAGGCCGGGTACGGCCCCGGGGCCGCCTGCTGCGCCGGGGGACCCCACACGGCCGCCGATCCGACGGGCCGGGTCTGTTCCGTCCATGCCCTGCCGTCCCACCAGCGCTCGGTGGCGGGGCCGTCACTTGTCTGCCCGGGGTCGGGGTACCACCCGGGAGGAGTCACCTGCGTCATGTGCCTACCGTATGAGGCGTCGGTGAAAGCCCGATGAGAGGACCCCGTTCCCGCTCACCGCGGCGCCCCTCTACCGCAGGTCACCCGGCAACGGCAACAGCTGCCGGGACGGGCCGCCGCATCGGGCGCTCGGGGGCTACGCTCGAAGTCTGCATGCCGTCGGGTGACTTGGGGAGGTAGCGGGATGACGGAGGTACGGCCGGGCACGGCCGCCTCGGACTCGCTGTGGGAGCGTGACGAGGAACTCACCGCCGTCGTACGCGCGATCGACGTCCTGTGCGCCGACCGCGCGTCCTCCGGAGGACTGCTGGTCCTGGAGGGCGAGGCCGGTCTGGGCAAGACCGCCCTGCTGACCGAGACCCGCCGCATCGCCCAGGACCGCGGCTGCGCCGTGTGGTCGGCGCGGGGCGGCGAGACCCTGCGCTCCGTCCCCTTCAACGTGGTACGGCAGTTGCTGCAGCCCGCGCTGCTTTCGCTGATGCCCGAGGAGGCCCGTGAGTACCTCGGCGACTGGTACCACATCGCCGGCCCCGCCCTCGGCATCGCCGAACCCCGGGACGGCCAGGCCGACCCGCAGGGCGTGTGCGACGGCCTGGTCGCCGCCGTGCGCCGGCTCGCCGAGCGCGAGTGGCCGCTGGTGCTGCTGATCGACGACGCCCACTGGGCCGACGCGGAGACCCTGCGCTGGCTCGCCGCGTTCGCCGAACGCCTCGACGACCTGCCCGTACTGCTCGTGGTCACCTGCCGGCCGGGCGAGATCGGCGGCGAGGGCGCACAGTGCCTGGACGCGGCCGTCGCCGCCGCGGGCGTCCACGCCCTGAACGCCCTGACCCCCGAGGCGACCGCCGGGCTCACCCGCACCACCCTCGGCCCGCACGCCGACGCCCCGTTCTGCCGCGAGGTGTGGGCGGTCACCGGCGGCAACCCGTACGAGACCGTCGAACTGCTCGCCAAGGTGCGCGACAGCGAACTCGAACCGGTCGAGGCCCGGGCCGCCGAACTGCGCGCCCTGAACCGCTCCGCCCGCGGCGGCGGCCTCGTCGCCCGCCTGGAGGAACTCGGCATAGACGCCACCCGGTTCGCCTGGGCCGCCGCGGTCCTCGGCACCGGCATCTCCGTGGAGCTCGTCGCCCGGCTGGCCACCATGACCCGCGACGACGCCGAGCGCTGCGCCGAACTGCTGCGCCGCGCCCGCATCCTCACCGAGCCGGACCCGGGGACCGGCCGGGGCGGCGGCGGGGAGCTGGAGTTCTTGCACCCGCTGATCGCCACCGATGTCTACAACTCCATCCCGGACGCCCTGCGCACCGCCATGCACGGCATCGCCGCCCAGGTGGTCACCGACTCCGGGTTCGGCGCCGCGGCGGCCTCCCGGCATCTGCTCCAGGTCCACCCGGACGACGACCAGGAACTCGTCGAGGAGCTGCGCGAGGCGGCCCGCGAACACCTCGCCGTCGGCGCGTCCGACGCGGCCCGCCAGTGCCTGGAGCGGGCCCTGCTGGAGCCGCCGACGCCCGGCACGCACGCGCGTGTGCTCTACGAGCTGGGCTGCGCCACGCGGCTGACCGCGCCCGCCACCACCATCGAGCACCTCCAGCGGGCGCTCGCCATGCCCGGCCTCGACGGTCCCACCCGTGTGGACGCCGTGCGGCGGCTCTCCCAGGCCCTGCTCCACAACGACCAGCTGGAGGAGGCCGTCCGCACGGTCGAGGCGGAGGCCGCCCGCCACGAACCGGGGCCGACCCGGATGCGGTTGCAGGCCGTGCAGTACATGTGGGAGGGCCTGTACACGAGCGGGACCAGCTCCCCGGACCGCTCCGAGCGCCTCGCCGCGCTCGCCTCCGGCTGCACCGGACGCGACAACTCCGAGCGCGCCCTGCTGATCCTGCGCGGTTTCGACGCCATGACCCGCGGCGAGAGCGCCGAGGAGGTCGTGGAGCTGTGCGACCGGGCCCTCGTCAACGGCCGCCTCGCACCCGGACTCGGCTGGACCGACACCGAGTGGGGCATCGAACTGCTGCTGATGCTCGCCACCGCCTACGCCTACTGCGACCGCCTCGACCGCGCCGAGACCCTCTACACCGAGGCCCTGCGCGCCTACGAGACCGCCGGCTGGAGCGGCGGCCACCTCGCCCTCGCCCACGCCTACGTCGGCCTCGGGCACCGCAGGCGCGGCCGGCTGCGGGAGGCGGAGGAGGCCCTGCGGGCATCGCTGCGCCTGGCCGAGCGGGTCGGCCGCGGACTGCCCCTGTACTGGACCGCGACCTGCAACCTCGTCGACACCCTGCTCGCCCGCGGCCATGTCGAGCGGGCCTGGGAGGTGGCCGAGCAGCACGGCTTCGCCCCGCCCTACCCGTCCACCATCGTGCTGCCCGATCCGCACAGCGTGCGCGGCCGGCTGCTGCTGGCCCTCGGCCGCACCGAGGACGGCCTGGGCGAACTGGATGCGGCCGAGAAGGCGGCGGCCGCCCGCGGCCACCAGAACCCGGTGACGGTGCCCTGGGCGGCCGACCTGGCCCGGGCGCTCGCCACCGAGGACCCCGAGCGGGCCGGGCGGCTCGTCGCCGACCTCCGCCGCCAGGCCGAGCGGTTCGGCACCGACACCGCCATAGGAGAGGCCCTGCGCTGCGCCGCGGCCCTGGAGACCGGCCAGCGGGCGGTCCGGCTGGCCGCCCAGGCCGTCACCTACCTGGAGGCCTCCCCCTGCCAGTACGAACACGCCGTCGCCCGCGTCGAGTTCGGCATCGTCTCGCGCTCGGCCGCCGAACTGGACCGTGGCCTGGCCCTGGCACGCTCGTGCGGTGCGGACGGCCTGGCGCAGCGGGCGGCACGACTGCTTGAGTCGGAACACGGGCTGAGCCAGGCCCCGGCGTAGGGCCGGTACGGGGGACCGTGCGGTGGGCGCGGGTTCGGTACGCCTGTCCACGGCCGGGGGACGCCCACCTGGGCCGCGGTGACAGGAAGAGCCGTCGCCCGCGGCCCCCGTCAGCCCTCGTCCGGCTCCTCCGCCAGCACCCGCTGGGCCACCGCGAACGCCGAGTTGGCCGCCGGGACCCCGCAGTACACGGCGCTCTGGAGCAGCGCCGCGCCGATCTCGTCGGGGGTGAGCCCGTTGCGGCGGGCCGCCCGTACGTGCATGGCCAGTTCGTCGTAGTGGCTGTGCGCGATCAGCGCCGTCAGGGTGATCAGGCTGCGCTCGCGGCGGCTCAGCGTCGGGTCGGTCCAGATCTCGCCCCAGGCGTAGCGGGAGATGAAGTCCTGGAAGCGGGCCGTGAACGGGGTCTGCCGGGCCTGCGCCCGGTCGACGTGCGCGTCGCCGAGCACCTCGCGGCGCACCTCCATGCCCCGCCGGGGAGCACCGTCGAGGTGGGTGCGCAGCACCGCCAGGACCGCCTCGGGGCACTGCGCGGGCGCCAGGTGCGAGGCGCCGGGGATCTCGGCCAGCGCGGAGCCGGACACCGCGTCGGCGATCTGCCGCAGATGCGCGGGCGGGGTGGCCGGGTCCTCACGGCCCGCGACCAGCAGGGTGCGTGCGCCGATCTCCGGCAGCCGGTCGGTGAGGTCGAACGCGGCCAGCGCGTCGCAGCAGGCGGCGTACGCCTCCGGGACGGCCTCCCGGTGGTCCCGGACCAGTTCCGGCACGGTGAAGTCACCGGCGAACCACCGGGCGCCGGCGCTCTCGACCAGCCACTCAAGGCCGTCCCGCCGGACCCGCTCGGCCCGCTCCTGCCATGCCTTGGCGCCGTTGAAGTGGGCCGACGAGCAGATCACGGCGAGCGAGTCGACGCGCTCGGGGTGGTGCACGGCGAGATGCAGACCCACGGCGCCGCCCAGCGACACCCCGGCGTACGCGAACCGTTCGATGCCGAGCGAGTCGGCGAGCGCCAGCACCAGGCCGGCGAGGTCGCCGACGGTCGCGCCCGGCCCGATCAGCCCGGCCGGTGAACCCCCGTGCCCGGGCAGGTCCCAGCGGACCACCCGGTGGGAGATCGCCAGCTCGGGGGCGATCTTGTCCCACAGCGCGTACGACGTGCCGAGGGACGGCCCGAGCAGCAGCGGGGGAGCGGAGGCGGGGCCTTCGAGGAGGTGGTGCAGAGTCAACGTCGCTCCAGGGCACGGTCGGTGAGGGTTCCGGCGGAGCCGGTGTAACGGGCCGGGTCGGTGAGTTCGCCCAGATCCACGTCCACGTCCTTCAACTCGGGCTGTTCGGCGAGGAGGTCACCGAGGCTTCGGTTCTCCGCGTAGGCGCGCCGGGCGAGTTCGGTGAGCAGCTCCTTGGCACGGGCCCGGCCGAGCACGGGGGCCAGCTCGGCCGACAGCCGCTCGGAGACGATCAGCCCATGGGTCAGCCCGAGATGGGCGCGCATCGCGTCCGCGTCCACCCGCAGGCCCTCGGTCAGCTCCGCGGCGTCGCGGGCCGCGCCGCCGACGAGCCGCAGCAGCTCCCGCAGCGGCTCCCACTCCGCGTGCCAGGCGCCGGGAGGCCGTTCGTCCGGCGCCACCAGCGACCCGTAGAGGCCGGCCGCGAGGTGCGGCGCGCGCTGGGCGGCGGCCGCGATCAGGGTGGACCGCACGGGGTTCGCCTTGTGCGGCATGGCGGAGGAACCGCCGCCGCTGCCCTCGGCGAGTTCCGCGGTCTCCGTACGGGTCAGCACCAGCACGTCCGCGGCGATCTTGCCCAGCGCCCCGGCGGCGAAGGCGAGGCATCCGGCGAGATCGGCGATCGGGGTGCGCAGTGTGTGCCAGGGCAACAGCGGCTCGCGCAGGCCCAGTTCACGGGCGTACGCGGCGACGAGCGCGGTCGGGTCCTCGGCGCCGTACGCGGAGAAGGCCGCCAGCGTCCCCGCAGCGCCGCCGAGTTGGGCGGGCAGGGAGTCCCGCACCCGGATGATCCGGTCCCTGGCGTCCAGCACCAGCGACCGCCAGCCGGCCGCCTTCAGGCCGAACGTCGTCGGCACGGCGTGCTGGGTCAGCGTCCGGCCCGGCATCGCCGTGTCGCGGTGCGCGGCGGCCGTCCGGGCCAGCGCCTGCTCGGTGCGGGCCAGATCGGCGAGGACCAGGCCCAGGGTGCGCACCGCGACCAGCATCGTCGCTGTGTCCATGATGTCCTGGCTGGTCGCGCCCCGGTGGACGTAGGAGCCGTACTCCTCGCCCACGGCGCGGGTGAGGTCGGCGACCAGCGGGATGACCGGGTTGCCGCCGCCGCGGGCGCGTTCCGCGAGCGCGCGCAGGTCGAAGCGGTCCGGATCGGCCGCCCGGGTCACCGCCTCGGCCGCCCGGTCCGGGGCGAGGCCGAGAGCGGCCTGGGCGCGGGTGAGTGCCGCCTCCGCGTCGAGCAGGGCCCGCAGATAGGCGGAGTCGCTCGTCGCGGACGCGGCGGGGGAGCCGGCCCAGCCCGGACCGAGCAGGCCGACGTCGAGGCCCACGGCGGCGGGATCAGCGGCGGATGGTGTCACTGGAACTCCAGGAAGACCGTTTCGCCCTCGCCCTGAAGGCGGATGTCGAAACGGTAGGCCCCACTGGCTTCCCGCGCGGCGATCAGCGTGGCGCGCCGCTCCCCGTCCAACTGGGCGAGCAGCGGATCGGCGGCCAGCGCGGCCTCGTCACCGGGCAGGTAGATCCGGGTGAACAGATGCGCGAGCAGCCCGCGCGCGAACACGCACACGCTGAGATAGGGGGCGTTCCGCCCGCGCGCGCCGGGCCGCAGCGTCCGCGCGTACCAGTGGCCGTCGACGTCGGTCTGGATGCGGCCGAAGCCGGTGAACTCCACGCCGTTGCGGCCGAGGTGGTCGCCGGAGGCCGGGTCGCGCCGCATCGAGCCGTCGACGGCCGGCAGGTTGCCGTCGGGGTCGGGCCCCCACACCTCCACCAGGGCGTCCGGCAGGGGCCGCCCCTCGCCGTCGTACACGTACCCGTGCACGGTGACGGTGTCCGGGTGCCCCAGGGGCGCGATCTCCTCGCCGCCGCGGAAGGGGAGCGCGTACCCGTAGAAGGGGCCCACCGTGTGCGACGGAGTGGGCAGCACGTTCTCGGGGCTGCTCGTGTCGATCTTCGTCATGGCAGGTCAGCGCCCTTCTTCGAGCCAGGTGGCGTGCGGGCCGTCCAGCACGATGTCCCACTGGTAGCCGAGCGAGAACTCCGGCACCGACAGGCTGTGGTCGTAGGTGGCGACCAGCCGCTGCCGGGCCGCGTCGTCCGTCACGGACTGGAGGATCGGGTCGTACGGGAACAGCGGGTCGTTCGGGAAGTACATCTGCGTCACCAGCCGCTGCGTGAACGCCGCGCCGAAGACCGAGAAGTGGATGTGCGCCGGACGCCAGGCGTTGACGTGGTTGCGCCACGGGTACGGGCCCGGCTGGATCGTGGTGAACCGGTAGAAGCCGTCCGCGTCGGTCAGCGTACGGCCGACGCCGGTGAAGTTGGGGTCGAGCGGCGCGTCGTGCTGCTCGCGCTGATGGGCGTAGCGGCCCGCGGAGTTGGCCTGCCAGATCTCGACGAGCTGGCCGCGCACGGGCCGCCCGTCACGGTCGAGCAGTCGCCCGGAGACGGTGATCCGCTCACCGATCGGCTCACCCGTGTGCTGCCGGGTGAGGTCGTTGTCGATCCCGGTGATGTCCCGCTCGCCGAACGCGGGCGAGGACAGCTCGACCAGCTCCGGGTCCTTGCTGACGTCGACGGCGACCAGCGGCTGTTCGGGGTGGCGCAGCACCGAGGAGCGGTACGGCGCGTAGTCGCGGCGCGGGTGGTGCTCGACCGGGGCGCCTTCGGCGACACGCTTCTCGTACGCGGCGTGCTCGGCCGCGATCTCCTGGTCGATGTCGTGCTGAGTGAGAGCCATGGGGGTTTCCTAACCCTTCCTTAGCGTTCGAGGACGAGGGCGAGGCCCTGGCCGACGCCGATGCAGAGGGCGGCGACGCCGACTCCTGTGCCCTTGCGGGCGAGTTGGTGGGCGACGGTGCCGGCGAGCCGGGCGCCGGAGGCGCCGAGCGGGTGACCGAGGGCGATGGCACCGCCCTGGGGGTTGAGGACGGCCGGATCGAACTCGGGCCACTCCGCGACGCATCCGAGGACCTGGGCGGCGAACGCCTCGTTGAGTTCGAGGGTGTCGAGGTCGGCGAAGGTCCTCCCGGCTTTCGTCAGCGCCCGGTTGATGGCTTCGACGGGGGCCAGTCCGAACCAGTGCGGGTCGACGGCGGACAGCCCGCTGGCGGAGATCCGGGCCAACGGCTCGCGGCCGGTCGCCTTCAGACCCTCCTCGTCGGTGAGGAGCAGGGCCGCGGCACCGTCGTTCAGCGGGGAGGCGTTCCCGGCGGTCACCGTACCGTTCTCCGTACGGAACGACGGCCTGAGCCTGGCCATGGCTTCCAGGGACGC
The DNA here is from genome assembly GCF_035917575.1 of Streptomyces sp. NBC_01788. Lineage (GTDB taxonomy): Bacteria > Actinomycetota > Actinomycetes > Streptomycetales > Streptomycetaceae > Streptomyces. The sequence goes on from NZ_CP109090.1 coordinate 6,931,378, forward strand.
GTCCGGGCGTACGGACTCGTCGGCGGCGAACACCACCGGGTCGCCCTTGCGCCGCGGGACGGCGACCGGCGCCAACTCGGGGTCGAACAGGCCCTCTTCCTGTGCGGCCGCCGCCTTCCGGTGGGAGGCGAGCGCGAACTCGTCCTGCCGCTCGCGGCTGATCCCGTGCTTCTCGGCGATCAACTCCGCGCACTCGCCCAGCGGGACGGTCCACTGCGGGTCCATCCTCGGGTTGACCATGCGCCAGCCCAGGGTGGTCGAGTACAGCTCGGCGTGCCCGGCAGGGAAGGGTCGGTCGGATTTGGGCAGCACGTAGGGGGCGCGGGTCATCGACTCCACACCGCCTGCGACGGCGATGGAGGCGTCGCCGACGGCGATGGCGCGGGCGGCCTGGATCACCGCCTCCAGGCCGGAGGCACACAGCCGGTTCACCGTCACGCCCGGCACCGAGGTCGGCAGGCCCGCCAGCAACGCGGCCATGCGGGCGACGTCGCGGTTCTCCTCCCCGGCGCCGTTGGCGTTGCCGAGGTGGACGTCCTCGATGCGGGCCGGGTCCAGGTTGGGGGTGCGGGCGAGGAGTTCACGGATCGCGTGGGCGGCGAGGTCGTCCGGGCGGACGCTCGCCAGGGCGCCGTTGTAGCGGCCGATCGGGGTGCGGACCGCGTCGACGAGGTAGACGGTCTTCACAGCAGGTCCTTTGCGACGGTCAGCTTGGCGCCGGTCCTGGCGGCGATCTCCTCGACGCCGACGCCGGGTGCGGTCTCGACGAGGACGAGTCCGTCGCCGGTGACGTCGAGGACGCCGAGGTCGGTGATGATCCGGTCCACACACGCCCTGCCGGTCAGCGGCAGCACGCACTCTTCGACGATCTTGGGGCTGCCGTCCTTGGCGGTGTGGGTCATCACCACGATCACCGTGCGGGCACCGTGGACCAGGTCCATCGCCCCGCCGATCCCCGTGACCATCCTGCCCGGGACCGCCCAGTTCGCCAGGTCACCGCCCGCGGACACCTGCATCGCGCCCAGTACGGCGACGTCGATGTGCCCGCCGCGGATCATCGAGAACGACAGCGCCGAGTCGAAGAAGGAGGCACCGGGCAGGACCGTCACGGTCTCCTTGCCCGCGTTGATCAGGTCCGGGTCGACGGCGTCCTCGGTGGGGTAGGGGCCGGTGCCCAGGATGCCGTTCTCCGACTCCAGGACCACCTCCACGCCCTCCGGCAGATGGTTCGGAATCAGGGTGGGCAGACCGATGCCCAGATTGACGTACTGGCCGTCGCGGAGTTCCCGCGCGGCACGGGCGGCCATCTCCTCGCGTGTCCAGGCCATCAGTTGCTCACCGTCCGCTGCTCGATCTTCTTGTCCGCCGCCTGCTCCGGGGTGAGGGCCACCACGCGCTGGACGAAGATGCCCGGCAGGTGCACCGCGTCCGGGTCGATCTCACCCGGCTCGACCAGTTCCTCCACCTCGGCGACGGTGACCTTGCCGGCCATCGCGGCGAGCGGGTTGAAGTTCCGGGTGGACTTTTTGAAGACCAGGTTGCCGTGCCGGTCGCCCTTCGCGGCGCGCACCAGCGCGAAATCGGTCCGGATCCCGCGCTCCAGCACGTATTCGGTGCCGTCGAACTCCCGCACCTCCTTCGGCGGGGACGCGAGCGCCACCCCGCCCTGCCCGTCATACCGCCACGGCAGCCCGCCCTCGGCCACCTGCGTACCCACACCCGCAGGCGTGTAGAAGGCGGGAATCCCCGCCCCGCCCGCGCGCAACCGCTCGGCCAGCGTGCCCTGCGGAATCAGCTCCACCTCCAGCTCACCGGCCAGATACTGCCGCGCGAACTCCTTGTTCGCCCCGATGTAGGAGCCGGTCACGCGACCGATCCGGCCCGCGGCCAGCAGTACCGCCAGGCCCGACTCCATCGCACCGCAGTTGTTGGAGACGACCGACAGCCCGCCCACCCCGCGGTCGTACAACGCACCGATCAGCACATTCGGCACCCCGCTCAACCCGAAACCACCGACCGCGAGCGACGCGCCGTCCGGCACATCGGCCACGGCCTCAGCGGCTGTGGCGACCACCTTGTCCATCGAATCAAGCCTCATCTCTGCCGAGCATCCAGCAACGCAGATAGTCAGCGCACTGACTATCTGGCGGTTCCCTCACGCTGCCACTTGACGCACGCCCAGTCAATACCCGCCTGACCAGGATGAGCGGGGCGTCCGAGGTGCCCGGGAATTCATGGTGGAGAGGTGACTCGTCGGCGGTATCGTTCAGTGCACCTACAAAAGGCACAGCCGATACGACGGATCGACGCGAGGAGCGCACATGGGCGCGGTGGACCTCTCGACCCACCCAGGGCATCTGGCCCGGCGGTTGCAGCAGGCGCACTACCTGCTGTGGAACACGATGGTCTCCGAGGAGATCACCTCGCCGCAGTTCGCGGTCCTGAACGTGCTCGTCGCCGAGCCGGGTCTCGACCAGCGCACGGTGGGGGAGCGGGTGGGCCTCGACCGGTCCACGATCGCCGAGGTGATCAGCCGCCTCGGCCGCCGCGGACTGCTCGACAAGGTGCGCGACCCGCAGGACGGCCGCCGCTTCCTGCTGCGGCTGACCGGCGAGGGGGAGCGCACTCACCGGAAGCTCACGGTACGGACGGCCCGGATGAACCAGGTCTTCCTGGGGCCGCTCAGCGCCGAGGAACAGGCCCTCTTCTTCGATCTCATCCGGCGGGTCGCGGACGCGGCCGAGGGACTGCGCCACCCGGCGGAACCCGTCGCGGCGCAGCCCTGATCGTGCCCGTCACCGTTCCCGGTCACGTCCGAGGATCACGGTTCCGGGGTCAGGACCACCCAGACCTGGCCCCGGGCGAAGTTCACGTCCGTGCCGTCGGCGGCCGTGAACCGCGTGCCGTCCGCCGCGCTCGGGCGCTTCCAGGTGGCGTCGTACACCCGCCCGCCGCGCAGCACCTCCGCCTTCCCCGAACCGACGGTCTCGGTGTACGGGGTGTAGTTGCCGAGCACGTCGTGCAGGTCCGATGTGCGCACCTTCACGTGCTGCACCACCACCGTCGCGGGCACCACCCTTCGGCCGTCGGTCGTGACCGTCTGCCGGCCGTCCATCGCCACCTGCCAGCCGTGCCGCCCCGCCGACCAGGTGAAGGTGAACCAGGCCGCCGGGTAGTGGACCGTGCGTGAGGTCTCGGCGCGGCCGCCCGCGGGCGGCGGGCCGTAGTGGAAGCCGGTGGTCAGCGCGTCCGCTCCCGGGGCCGGGCCGAGGAGCTTGCCGGGGCGCAGGTACAGGTTGTGCGGTGACGGCTTGGCGGTGCCCCGGAAATACGCGTCGGGCTTGTCGTCGGGTGTCCTGGGGGTCAGGGGCGCGGCGTCGATCAGCGGCAGCAGTTTGTGCTGGGCGCCGGAGAAGGCGAGCGTGGGGTGGTCGAACTGGCGCAGCAGTTCGAGATCGGACTCGCGCGTGCTGCGCACCGGTCCGACGACCGGGGGCAGGCGGGTGGCGTAGACCGCCATCAGCCGGGTGAGCCCGCCCTCGACCTGCTCCGCGTACACGATGTCGGCGGCGTCGAGGCCGGTCTGCGGGCGTGCCGCCTGCACGTTGTCGATCTTGACGGCGAGGACGGGACCGGCGTGCTCCGGACTCGGTGCCGGGCTCTGCGGCAGTTCCCGCGCGGGCGCGGGAATGTGTCCCTTTCCGTCCTGCTGGTCCCCGGCGGAGCCGTGTCGTGCGGTGCAGCCCGTCGTCAGACTGGCCGTCGTCACGACGGCCATCAGTGCCACCGCCGAGGCGGCGCACCGCATGCGCGTGCTTCCTCCCATGTCCACCGTCAGCCCCCGTCTCCGTGCCGTCCCTTGACTGTCTGTTTATCCGTTCATCGGTGGCCATACCCGCACGTTTCTGATCGGGCGTGACCCGCTGGGGCGACCGGCCCTTCGAGCGCGACCCAGTGCGCCGAACGGCCCAATGAGGCGACCGGCGGTTCGGCGGGTCGGGCCCCGGGTACCCGGGCGCGGCACGGGAGACGCAGAACGACGGAGGGAGCGCGCCGCCATGAAGGCAGTGACGTGGCAGGGCAAACGCGACGTTCGGGTGGACGAGGTCCCCGATCCGAGGATCCAGGAGCCGACGGACGCCGTCATCCGGATCACCTCGACCGGCCTGTGCGGCTCCGACCTGCACCTCTACGAGGTGCTCACGCCATTCATGACACCGGGCGACATCCTCGGTCACGAGCCCATGGGCATCGTGGAGGAGGTCGGCGCCGGGGTGACGAACCTCAAGCCCGGCGACCGGGTGGCCGTACCGTTCCAGATCTCCTGCGGCCACTGCTTCATGTGCTCCGCGGGCCTGACGACCCAGTGCGAGACCACCCAGGTCACCAGCGAGGGCATGGGCGCCGCCCTGTTCGGCTACACCCGCCTGTACGGCGCCGTGCCGGGCGCCCAGGCCGAGTATCTGCGCGTCCCGCAGGCGCAGTTCGGCCCGATCAAGCTTCCCGAGGGTCCGCCCGACGACCGGTTCCTCTACCTCTCGGACGTGCTGCCGACCGCCTGGCAGGCGGTCGCCTACGCCGATGTGCCGCGCGGTGGCAGCGTGGCCGTACTCGGCCTCGGCCCCATCGGCGACATGGCGTGCCGAATCGCCAAGGCGCGCGGCGCCGAGCGGGTGTTCGGCGTCGACCTGGTCCCCGAACGGCTGGCCCGGGCGCGCAGGCGGGGCGTGGAGACGTACGACCTGCGGGGCTTCGACAACGAGAAGGAACTCATCGCGGCGATCCGCGACGAGACACAGGGACGCGGGCCCGACGCCGTGATCGACGCGGTCGGCACCGAGGCGCACGGCAGCGCGGCAGCCCGGCTCATCCAGCAGGCCGCGGCGGTGCTGCCGCACGCGCTGAGCGGACCGCTCGCCGAACGCTTCAGCGTGGACCGGCTCGCAGCCCTGCACACCGCCATCGAACTGGTGCGCCGTGGCGGCACGCTCTCCCTGAGCGGCGTCTACGGCGGCACGGCCGACCCCATGCCGATGATCACGCTCTTCGACAAGCAGATACAGATGCGCATGGGCCAGGCCAACGTCCGCCGCTGGACCGACGAGATCATGCCCTACCTCACGGACGAGGACCCGCTGGGCGTCGACGACTTCGCCACGCACCGGCTGCCGCTGTCCGACGCGCCCCACGCGTACGAGATGTTCCAGCGCAAGCAGGAAGGCGCCGTCAAGGTCGTCATGCGGCCGTGAGGCCCGCGGCCCGCGCCCGGACCGCCGGCCCCACACGCGCACCGGCTCAGGTGCGGGAGCCGAAGACCTCCGCCAGGTCGTAGCGGACCGGCTCCTCCAGCTGGGCGTAGGTGCAGCTCTCCGGCGCGCGGTCCGGACGCCAGCGGCGGAAGCGGGCCGTGTGCCGGAACCGCGCCCCGTTCTCCATGTGGTCGTAGGCCACCTCGGCCACCCACTCCGGCCGCAACGGAACCCAGGACAGGTCCTTCTTCCCCGACCAGCGGCTGGGCGCGCCCGGCAGCCGGGCCGCCTCGTGGGCCGCCTCGTCCGACCAGGCCGCCCACGGGTGCCCGCCCACGTCGTCCATCCGCAGCGGCTCCAGCTCCTCGATCAGCTCGGCGCGCCGCTTCATCGGGAACGCGGCGCACACGCCGACGTGCTGGAGGGTGCCCCGGTCGTCGTACAGGCCGAGCAGCAGCGAGCCGACGACCGGGCCGCTCTTGTGGTGACGGAACCCGGCGACCACCACGTCCGCCGTGCGCTCGTGCTTGACCTTGAACATGGCCCGCTCGTCCTGGAGATAGCGCAGCCCCAGCGGCTTGGCGACGACACCGTCCAGGCCCGCGCCCTCGTACTGCTCGAACCAGCGCCGGGCCACCTCGATGTCCGTCGTCGCGGGTGCCACGTGCACCGGGGCGGTGACCTCCGCCAGTGCCCGTACCAGCAGCGCGCGCCGGTCGGACAGCGGCACGTCCAGCAGGGACTCGCCGTCCAGGGCGAGCAGGTCGAAGGCCACGAAGGAGGACGGGGTCCGCTCGGCCAGCATCCGCACCCGCGAGTCCGCCGGGTGGATCCGCTCGGTCAGCGCGTCGAAGTCCAGCCGGCCCTCCCGTGCGATCACGATCTCCCCGTCCAGCACGCACCGCTCGGGCAGCCGCTCCTTGAGCGCCTCGACCAGCTCGGGAAAGTACCTGGTCAGCGGCTTTCCGGTGCGGCTGCCCAGCTCGACCTCGGTGCCGTCGCGGAACACGATCGCCCGGAACCCGTCCCACTTCGCCTCGTACTGCATGTCCGGCGGGATCCTCGCCACCGACTTGGCGAGCATCGGCTTCACGGGCGGCATCACCGGCAGGTCCATGTCTGGCATTCTGCGCGCCCGCGCGCATGCCCGCCCGGTGTGCGAGGCGCGCGCGCTGCCCCTACCGTGGCTCGCATGGGCGATGCGGTGGAACTGGAGGTCGGCGGCCGGACCGTACGGCTGTCCAGCCCGGACAAGGTGTTCTTTCCCGAGCGCGGATTCACCAAGCTGGACGTCGCCCGGTACTACCAGTCCGTCGCCCCCGGCATCCTGCGCGCCCTGCGCGACCGCCCCACCACTCTGGAGCGCTACCCGGACGGCATCACCGGCGAGTGGTTCTTCCAGAAGCGGGCGCCCAAGGGGATGCCCTCATGGATTCCCACCGCCCACATCACCTTCCCCAGCGGACGCAGCGCCGACGAGATGTGCCCCACCGAGGAGGCCGCCGTGGTGTGGGCCGCCCAGTACGGCACGCTCACCTTCCACCCCTGGCCGGTGCGCCGCGACGACGTCGACCACCCCGACGAACTGCGCATCGACCTCGACCCGCAGCCCGGCACCGACTTCACCGACGCCGTGCGCGCCGCACACGAACTGCGGTCCGTGCTGGAGGAGTTCGGGGGCCTGCGTGGCTGGCCGAAGACCTCCGGCGGCCGCGGTCTGCACGTGTTCGTGCCGATCGAGCCGCGCTGGACCTTCACCCAGGTGCGGCGCGCCGCGATCGCCGTGGGCCGGGAGATGGAACGCCGGATGCCCGAGCACGTGACGATCAAGTGGTGGAAGGAGGAGCGCGGCGCCCGGATCTTCCTGGACTACAACCAGACGGCCCGCGACCGCACCATCGCCTCCGCCTACTCCGTGCGCCCCCGCCCCCACGCCCCCGTCTCGGCGCCCCTGCGCTGGGAGGAGGTCGGCGTCGCCCGGCCCGAGGACTTCGACGTGGCCACCATGCCGGCCCGGTTCGCCGAAGTCGGCGACGTGCACGCCGACATGGACGGCCACGCCTTCTCCCTGGAGGCCCTGCTGGAACTGGCCTCCCAGGACGAACGCGACCACGGTCTCGGCGATCTGCCCTACCCGCCCGAGTATCCGAAGATGCCCGGGGAGCCGAAACGGGTCCAGCCGAGCCGGGCGAGGAAGCAGGGTCCGGCCGCCGGCTGAGTCCGCCGGCACCCCCGGTGGGAGGCGCGCGGCCGGACGAGAGCGCTCTCACGACGGGGCCCGTGCGCGGTTATCCTGATCCACAACCGCCGGTGAGGAGCCCAGAAGTGACCGAGGCAGCGTCGCGTCCCACGTTGGAGGCCGTGGCCGCGCGTGCGGGGGTGTCGCGGGCCACCGTGTCCCGGGTGGTGAACGGCGGGGACGGGGTGCGGGAGCCGCTGGCCGAGCGGGTGCGGCGGGCCGTGGAGGAACTCGGGTACGTGCCGAACCAGGCCGCCCGCAGCCTGGTGACCAAGCGGCACGACGCCGTCGCCGTCGTCATCGCCGAACCGGAGACCCGGGTCTTCGCCGACCCGTTCTTCGCCCTGCAACTGAGGGGCATCAGCAAGGAGCTGACGGCCCACGACTCGCAGCTCGTGCTGCTGCTGACGGAGGGGCGCGACGACCACGCGAGGGTCGGGCGCTATCTCGCCGGCGGCCACGTGGACGGCGCGCTCGTGTTCTCGCTGCACCTCGACGACCCGCTGCCGGGGCTGATCCGGCGCGCCGGGGTGCCGACCGTGTTCGGCGGGCGGCCCGGCTGGAGCGACGACACCGCCCCCGGCGCCACGGACTCCGCGCGGACGGCCGGGAACCCCGCGGTCGTCTACGTCGACTGCGACAACCGGGGCGGGGCGCGGGAGGCCGTACGGCATCTGGTCGGCCTCGGCCGGACCAGGATCGGGCACATCACCGGCGCCCTCGACCAGACCTCGGCGGCGGACCGGCTCGACGGCTTCCGGGACGTGATGGCCGACGCCGACCCGCGGCTGATCGTGGAGAGCGACTTCACCCCGGCCGGCGGCGAGCGCGCCATGCGCGAACTCCTCGACCGCTGCCCGGACCTGGACGCGGTGTTCGCCGCCAACGACCTCACCGCCTCCGGTGCCCTGCGCGTGCTGCGCGAGCGCGGGCTACGGGTCCCCGACGACGTCGCCGTGGTCGGCTTCGACGACATGCTGCCCGTGGCCGAGCAGACCGAGCCGCCGCTGACGACCGTGCGTCAGGACATAGAGGAGATGGGCCGGCTGATGGCCCGCCTCCTGCTGCGCGGCCTCGACGGACACGGCGCCGAGGCCGGGGTGGGCGGCGCGCCGCGCAGTGTCATCCTGCCGACCACGCTCGTACGGCGCGCCTCCGCGTGAGAGCCTTTTCCAGGCCGCCGGGGTGGCCTCACGTCTTGGACGGGGCGCTCCTGATCACCGCGAAGCGTGCGCCGTAGGGGTCGGCGAGCCTGGCGATGCGGCCGACTCCCGTGACGTCGGTGGCCGGCACCCGGATCGTGCCGCCGAGCTCCTCGGCCCTGGCCACCGTCGCGTCCGTGTCCGGGACCTCGAAGTACGGCAGCCAGTACGCGCCCGTCTTCGCCTCGGTCGGGTCGTCGGAGAGGGCCACGATGCCGCCGAACATGGCGTCCTCGCCGCCCTCGGCGGGGTTCACGCAGGTGTAGGTACCGCCGGGGAAGGGCACGCCTGAGGTCTCCAGGCCCAGCACCTTGTTGTAGAACGCGGCCGCCGCGGCGATGTCCGCCGTGTAGAGCTCGACCCAGCACAGCGAGCCCGCCTCGCCGGCCACGTCCACGCCCTTGATCCGCCCCGGCTGCCAGAGGCCGAACGGCACGCCCGCCTTGTCGGCGAGGACCGCCATGTGGCCCTCACCCATCACGTCCATGGGCTGGACCAGCACGGTGCCGTGCGCCTCCTCGGCGGCCTTGGCGGTCGCCGCCGCGTCGGCGCTCTGGAAGTACACGGTCCAGGAGGGCGGCCCGTGCTCCGGCGAGGTCTGCATCCCGCCGGCCACCGTCCTCCCGCCGAGCTGGAAGAACCCGTATCCACCGGCCTGCGGGCCGGCCGACTGGAACTCCCAGCCGAAGAGAGCGCCGTAGAAGGAGCGGGCGCCGTCGATGTCGGGCGCACCGACATCGATCCAGTTCGGAGCGCCGTTGACGAAACGGGTGGTGAGCATCCTTGCCCTCCTTCGAAGGTGCCCGGATCCATGCACTGCCGAGTCTGTCACCCCCCACTGGCAACCGCCGCCGCAACACGGCCCGCCCCCACGCCACCGGCCCCCTGGGACCCCGCTGGGTCCCAGGGGGCCGGTGCCGGTCTCGACATCCCTCGGGGTGTTCCGCGCGCCGTCGTGCGTTCGCGGTGGATGTGCGGCCATCATCGGGGCGGTGCGCGGGCGTGGGTGTCCGCGTTGATCCGGCGTTGAGCGGATGTTTCGCGGCGGTCGGCACGATGTCGTGCATGCACTTCGAGACGACCGCCCCGGACGACATCGCCTGGCAGGACCTGGCCCTGTGCGCGCAGACCGGGGCCGACTTCTTCTTTCCCGAGCCGGGCAGTTCCGTGCGTGAGGCCAAACGCATCTGCGGGATGTGCGAGATGCGCCCGGCCTGCCTGGAGTACGCCCTCGCCAACGACGAGCGCTTCGGCGTCTGGGGCGGACTGTCCGAGAAGGAACGGCAGGCCCTCGGGCGGACCGGACGGGCCGCCCCGTGCGCCGGCGGCTGATCAGGCGCCGGCCCGCGCCGCCATCCGGGCCCGCCGCGCGGCGAGCCGCTCGTCGAACTTCGCCGCCTCCGCGTCCAGGCCACCCATGAACATGCCCAGCTCCTCCTGCGCCTGCAGGCCCTCGGGGCCGAGCCCGTCGATCTCCAGGACCTTCAGGAAGCGGAGCACCGGCTGGAGCACGTCGTCGTGGTGGATGCGCAGGTTGTAGACGCCGCCGATGGCCATCTGCGCCGCCGCCCGCTCGAAGCCGGGGATGCCGTGGCCGGGCATGCGGAAGTCGACCACCACGTCCCGCACCGCCTGCATCGTCAGGTCGGGCGCGATCTCGAAGGCGGACTTGAGCAGGTTGCGGTAGAAGACCATGTGCAGGTTCTCGTCCGTCGCGATGCGCGACAGCATGCGGTCGCAGACCGGATCGCCGGACTGGTGCCCGGTGTTGCGGTGCGAGATGCGGGTGGCGAGCTCCTGGAAGGCGACGTACGCGACCGAGTGCAGCATCGAGTGCCGGTTGTCGGACTGGAAGCCCTCGCTCATGTGCGACATCCGGAACTGCTCCAGCTTGTCCGGGTCCACCGCGCGCGAGGCGAGCAGATAGTCGCGCATCACGATGCCGTGCCGGCCCTCCTCGGCCGTCCAGCGGTGCACCCAGGTGCCCCAGGCGCCGTCCCGGCCGAACAGGGTGGCGATCTCGTGGTGGTAGCTGGGGAGGTTGTCCTCGGTCAGCAGGTTGACCACCAGGGCGATCCGGCCGACCTCCGTGACCTTGGACTGCTCCTTGTCCCAGGCCTCGCCGTCCTCGAAGAGCCCGGGGAAGTTACGGCCGTCGCTCCAGGGCACGTACTCGTGCGGCATCCAGTCCTTGGCAACCGTCAGATGCCGGTTCAGCTCCTTCTCGACCACTTCCTCCAGCGCGTACAGCAGCCGCGCGTCGGTCCATGCGGACGGGCTGCCGAGGTGAGGAGAGGTAAGGGTCACGGAAACTCCAGGGGGACGCGTGAAGCAGCGGGAGCTGGCAAGGGCGCAACGCAACGGGCCCGGCGAGCGGTGCACGGGAACCTACGGGATCGTAGGCTACGAATCCGTAGGTTACGAATCCGTAGGTTAAGTTCGCTGTAAAGGTAGCTGATCAGAAGGGTGCGCGCCGGAGTTGACGGGTCCCCAGAACCAGCCCAGCATCGCAGGTCCGGGGGCCGGCACAGGCACCGCCCACCTCGTCAGGCGTACAACTCCCGCAGCCGCACCGAGAGGCACGTCACACAGCCTTCGAGTTTCTCGAACTCGCCGATGTCCACCACGACCGGCTCGAAGCCGAGATCGCCGAAGAGTTCCGCCGTCTTCGGCGCGCTCGCCGCCACCAGCAGCCGGTCGCCGCCGAGCAGCACCACATGCCCGCCGGACTCCTCCGGTACCGGCAGGAAACGCGGGAACAGTGACGGTGTGTCCACTTTCGGGACGTACCCGACGGCCGTCCCGTCGGGCAGCGCCGTCACCGCCGACTTCAGGTGCAGCACCTTGCTCACCGGTACGGTCACGACCCGCGCCCCGAGCGGTTCGAACACGGCCCGCAACTGCCGCACACCGGCCGCGTTGGTGCGCCCGCCGCGGCCGGCGTAGACCGTGTCGCCGACCTTCAGCACGTCCCCGCCGTCCAGCGTGCCCGGCTCCCGGACCCAGTTCACCGAGCAGCCCAGACGCGCCACGGCCTGCTCCACCCCGGCGGTCTCGGCGCGCCGGGTCTCGGCGCCCGGGCGGGTGATCAGGGCGACGTTCCGGTACGCGACGACGGTGTCCTCCACGAACACCGCGTCGGGGCAGTCGTCGGCCGGCTCGACCTCGACCGTCTCCCAGCCGTGCTCGCGCAGCGCCTCGACGTACGCCTCCCACTGCCGCACCGCGAGCCCGACGTCGACCGTCTGCCGTTCGGCATGGGTCACCAGCCCTTCGGCGAGACGCGGGCCGGGACGGCGGACGAGGGCCTTCTTGCTGGGCACGAGGGGCCTTTCGTGGCTGCGTGCGTGCGGTTCCCGGCGCGGCCGAAACCGCGCCGGGCCGCCATCATGCGCCAAGCGCCCGCCCGGACAAAAGCCCACCGGACGCTAATCGGGATCGGTGACGGACTCCCAGGTGGCTTCCCGCAGTTCTCCTTCCTCCAGCAGCAGCCACCGGGTGATGCCGATCGATTCCAGGAACGGCAAGTCGTGACTGGCCACGATCAGGGCACCCTCGTAGGACTCCAGGGCGGTCGTCAGCCGGCGCACGCTCGCCATGTCCAGGTTGTTGGTCGGCTCGTCGAGCAGGAGCAACTGCGGCGCGGGCTCCGCCAGCAGCAGCGCGGCCAGCGCGGCCCGGAAGCGTTCCCCGCCGGACAGCGTCGCCGCCATCTGGTCGGCGCGAGGGCCCCTGAACAGGAAGCGGGCGAGCTGGGCCCGGATCCGGTTGTTGGTGGCGCCCGGCGCGAGGCGGGCCACGTTCCCGGCGACGCTCAGCTGGTCGTCGAGGAGGTCCAGCCGCTGCGGCAGGAACCGCACCGGCACGTGCGCGGCCACCTCGCCCGACAGCGGCGGCAGCTCCCCGGCGACGGTGCGCAGCAGCGTCGTCTTGCCCGCCCCGTTGCGCCCGATCAGCGCGACCCGCTCCGGACCGCGCAGGTCGATACCCGCGCCCACGCGTGCGCCGTACGCCAGTTCCAGATCCCGCACGGTGAGCACGGTCCGGCCCGGCGGGACGGCCGTGTACGGCAGTTCGACGCGGATCTCGTCCTCGTCCCGCACCGCCTCCACCGCCTCGTCCAGCCGCTCCCTGGCCTCGGCGAGCCGCTCCTCGTGCATGATGCGGTGCTTGCCCGCGGACTCCTGCGCCGCGCGCTTGCGGGCCCCCATGACGATCTTCGGCTCGCGCTTCTGGTCCCACATCTTCTGGCCGTACCGCTTGCGCCGGGCCAGTTTGACCTGGGCGTCGGACAGTTCGCGCCGCTGCCTGCGCAGATCGGCCCCGGCGACGCGCACCATGCGCTCGGCCGCCTCCTGCTCCAGGGCGAGGGCCTCCTCGTACGCCGAGAAGTTCCCGCCGTACCAGGTGACCCGGCCGGAGCTGAGGTCGGCGATCTGGTCGACCAGCTCCAGGAGTTCGCGGTCGTGGCTGACCACGACCATCACGCCCGGCCAGGACTCGACGGCCGCGTACAGCCGGCGGCGCGCGTACAGGTCCAGGTTGTTGGTCGGCTCGTCGAGCAGCAGCACGTCCGGCCGGCGCAGCAGCAGTGCGGCCAGCCGCAGCAGCACCGACTCGCCGCCCGAGACCTCGCCGACGGTGCGGTCCAGGCCGATGCGGCCGAGCCCGAGCTCGCCGAGGGTGGCCAGGGCGCGTTCCTCCACGTCCCAGTCGTCGCCGACCGTCTCGAAGTGCTCCTCGGCGGCGTCACCGGCCTCGATGGCGTGCAGTGCGGCCCGCCGCGCGGCGATGCCGAGCGCCTCGTCGACCCGCAGCGCGGTGTCGAGCGTGACGTTCTGCGGGAGGTGTCCGACCTCGCCGGTGACGTGGACGGAACCGCCGGTCGGCCCGAGTTCGCCGGCGATCAGTTTCAGCAGGGTCGACTTCCCTGAGCCGTTGACGCCGACCAGGCCGGTCCTGCCGGGACCGAAGGCGAGGTCGAGGCCGGGCAGGACGGGGCTGCCGTCGGGCCAGGCGAAGGAGAGGGAGGTGCAGGTGATGGATGCGGACATGGGCGCCTCGCGGTGGCTGGGTGCGGTCAGTGTCGGACGCGTGTGAGACACCGCGGGGCGAGGTCACCGTGTAGGAGGGGAGCCACGGGGCAGGAGAAGAGCCCTGGGCCGGAATTCCTTCGGGACGGCTCGGACGCCGAGGTCGCACGCCACGTACACACCTGACCGGTGTGACGCGGTGTCTCAGGACCTCAGACGAGCAACGTCCCTCTCCAATCGACGGCAACAGAACCGTTGCAAAAGGTAGGAGGGGCCGGGACACCTGTCAACGGAATAACGGGTGGCCCGAGCCCTCCCGGAAGGAGGCACCCGTGCCCGACGGTTCGCTCTCGCTGCCCGCCCGGCTCTACCTGCTGGCCTGGGACACCGGGCGGCTGAAGATCACCGGCACCGCTCGGCTGCACCTCCTGGTCCGGGCCGGCGCCCTCACCGAGCTGGCCCAGCGCGGACTGCTCGTCGACGACGACGGCATCGCCGTCCCCGTCGGACTGGACGAGAGCACCGGTGACCCCGTGCTCGACGGGCTGCTCGAACTCGTCCAGGAGTCCCGGCCCCGCCGCTGGAGGACCTGGGTGACGCTGCACGCACGGACCACCCTCGACGCCGTACGGGAGCAGTTGGCCGCCGAGGGGTTCCTGCGCGCCGAGCGGCGCCGGGTCCTCGGTGTCCTCCCGTCCGTGGACTACGCCTTGGAGCGCGTCGCCGCCGTGGACGCGCTGCGGGAGGGAGCACGCCGGGTGCTTCAGGGCCCGCTGCCGGCCGCGGAGGTCCCCGAACGTGACGCGGCCGTCGTCGCCCTCGCGGCCGCCGCCGAACTGCGCACCCTGGTACCCGCCAAGGACCGCAGGCGCCACAAGGCACGCATCGACGAGCTGACCGACCGCAGCGGAGCCGCGGCCCCGGCGCTGCGCCGGGTGGTACGCGAGGTGAACGCGGCGGTGATCGTGGCAGCCACGGCAGCCGCCACGGCGGCCGGCTGAACGCGACCGGGCGGGGGCCGGCGCGCCCGTGGGGCGGGCGGGGGCCGTCAGCAGGCGTCGCGCATCAGTTCCGCCAGGTCGTGGTCCAGGTCGAGCTGGAGGTGTTCCAGGCCCAGCGGCACCAGTTCGCTCGTGGACTCCAGGAAGCGCCGTATCTCACCGCTGCGGATGTGCACCACGGCCGTGCCCTCGGGGGCGTGGAACTCCAGGACCGTACGGTCGTAGCCGTACGGGCGCACCCGTACGTCGCCGTCGCCCTCGGGCTCCCGCAGACCGGCCGCCAGCAGCTCACGGGCGAAGATCCAGCAGACCTCCACGCCGTCGAGGGTGGCCGGGGCCGGGAAGGTCATACGGACGGCGAACGGGTCGCGCCGGTCGTAGTGCAGCCTGGCGGGAATGCTGTGCATCCGTGGCGTGGCGGAGACCAGGCGCGCCTCCACGAACTGCTCGATGTCGGTGGACAAGGCCTTGCTCCCTTGTGACGGCTGGACGAACCTCCGGTCGGATGAGGCCGGGCACTGGAAAAGACGACGGAAGCCGTCGATCCGTGCACACGAGGAGCGAGTGACCTCCGTCACCGCCTTCATGCGCGCAAGTGACGCGACTCCCGTGTCGCTCGACTGGAGGACTGGAGATCGCCCGATATGGCGAATCGATCCAGAATTGCGGGTATCCGTTCCTTGCACAGAGAGGAAGTGAACGGCATGCCACGCGGTTCCAGTTCCAAGCGCGAGCGCCAGTACGAGCACATCAAGGAGAGCGCGCAGGACCGGGGGGAGAGCACCGAACGCGCGAAGGAGATCGCCGCGCGCACGGTGAACAAGGAGCGCGCCCGCACCGGCGAGTCGAAGACCGCCGGCCGCACCTCCACCCAGGACATGTCCTCCGGCAGGCGGGGTGGGCAGCGCTCGGGCCGGGGCTCCGAAGGGCCCACCTACGACCAGCTCTACGAGGAGGCCAAGCGGCGCAACATCCACGGCCGCTCGGACATGAACAAGCAACAGTTGCGGCAGGCCCTGGGCAAAGGCTGACCCCCGCAGACAGCCCGGCGGGCCCGCCTCCGGTCAGGACGCGGGCCCGCCCGGCCGCGTGGGGCCGTACGCTCGGCCGTCATGACGAGGACCGTACGCATTCCGGCGGGCTGGCCCGCCACCGAGGAGCAGGCCCGCGCCGTCCAGGACGAGTTGCGCGGACGAGTGGTGCGGGACGAGCCGGGACCGCCGCCCGGGACGGGCCACGTCACGGGGGTCGACGTCGCCTACGACGACGAGCGGGACCTCGTCGCGGCGGCGGCCGTCGTCCTGGACGCGGCCACCCTGCGCGTCGTCGCCGAGACCACCGCCGTCGGGCGCGTCTCCTTCCCGTACGTGCCCGGGCTGCTGGCCTTCCGCGAGATCCCCACCGTGCTTGCCGCACTGGACGCCCTGCCCTGCCCGCCCGGCTTGGTCGTCTGCGACGGTTACGGCCTCGCCCACCCCCGGCGCTTCGGCCTGGCGAGCCACCTCGGCGTGCTGACCGGACTGCCGACGATCGGCGTCGCCAAGAACCCGTTCACCTTCACCCACGAGGATCCGGACACCCCGCGCGGCAGCGCCTCCCCGCTGCTCGCCGGCCCGGACGAGGTCGGCCGGGCCCTGCGCACCAGGGACGGCGTCAAGCCGGTCTTCGTCTCCGTCGGCCACCGGGTGAGCCTGGACAACGCCTGCGCGCACACCCTCGCCCTCACCCCGGCCCACCGCCTCCCGGAGACGACCCGCAGCGCCGACGCCCTGTGCCGCCGCGCCCTGCGCGAGGCCGGGGCGGCCGGGCTCAGCGGCTCTTCGCGATCCGGAAGGTGAGGCCCGCGCGGCGCAGACGGTCGATGAGGGCGTCACCCATGGCCGTCGCCGTGGTGACCTGGCCCGCCGTCGGCGGGAGGTCGTCCAGGGCCAGGGCGAGCGCCGACTCGGCGAACATCTTCGCCGTCTCGCCGTACCCGGGGTCGCCGCCCGCGACCTCGGTGAACACCTGCCGTCCGCCGCCCTCGCCCACGAACCGCAGCGAGAACCAGCTCCTGGCCCGCCGCTCCTCGCCCGGTCCCGCACCGGGCTGCAGCCGCCCGGACAACCAGCTCCGGGCGGGCGGCAGTTGCGCGGCGGCCATGACCGCGCCGAGGGCGGCGGCACCGCCCACAGCGACCGGAAGACGCCGTACGGCCGCGTAGTGGCGGTAGCGGAAGTCCGGGCCGTAACGTTCCAGCACGCGCGCCGAGCGCCGCACGATCTGTGGGTCGATGACCGGCAGCGGCACCGCCCACGCGCCCACCTCCCCGGCGAACCGCGGCGCGCCCGTGGGCGTGACTGCCCGCCGCCCCAGCAACCGCGGCTCGTGCCGCGCCCGGTCCCGCGCGGCGGCCCGCACCCGCAGGGGACGCGCGAACTGGCTGAGCGCCGACGCGAGAGTCCCGCCCGAGAAGGCGGCGTCCACCCGGACGAATCCGTCCACGGTCAGCGGTACACCCTCCGGCAGCTGGCGGACGGTGAAGTACACGCCCAGGTCGGCCGGGACGGAGTCGAAGCCGCAGGCGTGCACCAGGCGCGCCCCGGTCTCGCGCGCGCGTGCGTCGTGCCGTACGTACACCAGGTCCACGAACTCGGGCTCGCCGCACAGGTCCAGGTAGTCCGTGCCGCTGTCGGCGCAGGCGGCGACGAGTTCCTCGCCCACGGCCGTGTACGGGCCCACGGTGGTGGCCAGCACGCGCGCGTGCCGGGCGAGGTCGCGCAGGGAGTCCGGGTCGGCCGCGTCCGCGCGCAGCACTCCGACGGACGCACCCGAGGGCAGCCGCTCACGCAGTTCCCGCAGCCGCTCCCCGCTGCGGCCGGCGATCGCCCAGCGCAGCCCCTCGGGGGCGTGTGCGGCGAGGTACTCCGCGGTGAGCGCCCCCACGAAGCCGGTGGCCCCGAAGAGGACGATGTCGTACGGACGGTCGGAGTTCCTCAGCCTGCTCATGACACTCCTCGCTCTCGCAGCCCGCGCCGCTGTCGGTGGCCGAGGCTAGCGTGAGGAGTGCGGTGAACGGCGGCGAGGGCCCGGCGGCGACCGTCCGGCGGTGCGGGTACGGCCACGACGGCCGGCGGGTACGGCCACGAACCACCGGGTACGGCCACGGGGTCGGCGGGTACGTCTTCGGTACGCCTTGGCTAAGCGCTTGCTCGCCGAGGGCTTGTATCCGCTGGAACCCGTTCTTAGCATCATCGGTGTTACATCGGTTGTGTCACAGTGAGGGGATCTGATGACAACGGCAGAGGCGGCGGGACGGCACGGCCCGCTGACCGGCGTGCGGGTGGTCGAGCTGGCCGGCATCGGCCCCGGCCCGTTCGCCGCGATGCTGCTGGCCGACCTGGGCGCCGACGTCGTACGGGTGGACCGCCCCGGCGGCGCCGGACTCGGCATCGACCCCGCCCACGACCTCACCAACCGCAACAAGCGCTCGGTGGTCGTCGACCTGAAGTCGCCGGACGGCCCCGCCCGAGTCCTCGATCTCGCCGCCCGCGCCGACGTCCTCGTCGAGGGCTACCGCCCCGGCGTCGCCGAGCGCCTGGGCGTCGGCCCCGAGGCCTGCCACGCCCGCAACCCGCGGCTGGTCTACGCCCGTATGACCGGATGGGGCCAGGACGGACCGCTCGCCCCGCGCGCGGGACACGACATCGCCTACATCGCCGTGACCGGCACCCTCGGCATGATCGGCGAACCGGACACGCCCCCGGCCGTCCCCGCCAACCTCCTCGGCGACTACGCGGGCGGCTCCCTCTATCTCGCGGTCGGTGTCCTCGCCGCCCTGCACCACGCGCGCGCGACCGGCACGGGCCAGGTCGTGGACGCCGCGATCGTCGACGGCACCGCCCACCTCTCCGCGATGATCCACGGCATGCTCGCGGCCGGCGTCTGGCAGGACCGCCGCGGAGCCAACCTCCTGGACGGCGGCTGCCCGTACTACGGCACCTACGAGACCGCGGACGGCCGGTACATGGCGGTCGGGGCCCTGGAGCAGCGGTTCTACGACGAGTTCGCCGGACTGCTCGGCCTGGACGAGCACGCCGGGGCCCGTACCGACCGCACCCGCTGGGGGGAACTGCGCGAGGCGGTCGCCGCCCGCTTCAAGTCCCGCACCCGGCGGGAGTGGACCGAGGTCTTCGAGGGCTCCGACGCCTGCGTGGCCCCCGTACTGTCGCTGGGCGAGGCCCCGCACCACCCGCACCTCGCCGCCCGCGGCACCTTCACGGAGCACGCCGGCCTGGTCCAGCCCGCCCCCGCGCCCCGCTTCTCCGCCACGCCCACCGCCGTGCGCACCGCCCCCGCCCGGCCCGGCGACGGCGCGGCGGCCGTGGCCCGCGACTGGGACCTGCCCGCCTTCCCGGAGGACGGGAACGAAGGGAAGAACGGGGCCGGGGAGGGCGGCTCCTGACGGACCCACGACCGCGACCCGCTCCCCGGCCCCCACCACCGGCCCCGGCCCCCCGGACACCACCCTCGTCGAAAGGCTTGTCAGTGAGCACCGAAGCGTACGTGTACGACGCGATCCGCACCCCACGCGGGCGCGGCAAGGCCAACGGCGCCCTGCACGGCACGAAGCCCATCGACCTGGTCGTCGGCCTCATCCACGAGATCCGCGACCGCTTCCCCGGACTCGACCCGGCCGCCGTCGACGACATCGTGCTCGGCGTCGTCGGCCCCATCGGCGACCAGGGCTCCGACATCGCCCGGATCGCCGCCATCGCCGCGGGACTGCCGGACACGGTGGCCGGTGTGCAGGAGAACCGCTTCTGCGCCTCCGGCCTCGAAGCCGTCAACCTGGCCGCCGCCAAGGTGCGCTCCGGCTGGGAGGACCTGGTCCTCGCGGGCGGCGTCGAGTCGATGTCCCGGGTGCCGATGGCCTCCGACGGGGGCGCCTGGTTCAACGACCCGATGACCAACCTCGCCGTCAACTTCGTGCCCCAGGGCATCGGCGCCGACCTGATCGCAACCATCGAGGGCTTCTCCCGGCGGGACGTCGACGAGTACGCCGCCCTGTCCCAGGAGCGCGCGGTCACCGCCTGGAAGGAGGGCCGCTTCGACCGCTCCGTCGTCCCGGTCAGGGACCGCAACGGGCTCGTCGTCCTCGACCACGACGAGCACCCCCGCCCCGGCACCACCGCCGACTCGCTGGCGGCGCTCAAGCCGTCCTTCGCGGACATCGGCGACCTGGGCGGCTTCGACGCCGTCGCCCTGCAGAAGTACCACTGGGTGGAGAAGATCGACCACGTCCACCACGCGGGCAACTCCTCGGGCATCGTCGACGGCGCCTCGCTCGTCGCGATCGGCTCCCGCGAAATCGGCGAGCGGTACGGACTCACCCCCCGCGCGCGGATCGTCTCCGCCGCCGTCTCCGGCTCCGAGCCCACCATCATGCTCACCGGGCCCGCCCCCGCCACCCGCAAGGCGCTCGCCAGGGCCGGCCTGACCATCGACGACATCGACCTCGTCGAGATCAACGAGGCGTTCGCGGCGGTCGTGCTGCGCTTCGTGAAGGACATGGGCCTGTCCCTGGACAAGGTCAACGTCAACGGCGGCGCCATCGCGCTGGGCCACCCGCTCGGCGCCACCGGCGCGATGATCCTCGGCACCCTCGTGGACGAACTGGAGCGCCAGGACAAGCGCTACGGCCTCGCGACCCTCTGCGTCGGCGGCGGCATGGGCATCGCCACGATCGTCGAACGCGTCTGACCCGCCCCCAGCGGCGCCCTCAGAACCCGGACCTCAACGGAGACCACGACATGACCGAGAGCACCACCATCCGCTGGGAGCAGGACGACACCGGCGTCGTCACCCTCGTCCTCGACGACCCGAACCAGTCCGCGAACACCATGAACCAGGCGTTCCGCGACTCCCTCGCCGCCGTCGCCGACCGGCTGGAGGCGGAGCGGGAATCCGTCCGCGGCGTCATCCTCACCTCCGCGAAGAAGACCTTCTTCGCGGGCGGCGACCTGCGCGACCTGATCCGGGTCACCCCGGACACCGCACAGGACCTGTTCGACGGCGGCCTCGCGCTCAAGCGGAACCTGCGCCGCATCGAGACCCTGGGCAAGCCGGTCGTCGCCGCCATCAACGGCGCGGCCCTGGGCGGCGGTTACGAACTCGCCCTGGCCTGCCACCACCGGATCGCGCTCGACACCCCCGGCATGAAGATCGGCTGCCCCGAGGTGACCCTCGGCCTGCTCCCCGGCGGCGGCGGGGTCGTCCGCAGCGTACGGCTGCTGGGCATCACCGACGCCCTGCTCAAGGTGCTGCTCCAGGGCACCCAGTACAACGCGCGGCGCGCCCAGGAGAACGGGCTGGTCGACGAAGTGGCCACTTCCCAGGATGAGTTGCTGGCCAAGGCGCGCGCCTTCATCGACGCCAACCCCGAGGCGGGGCAGCCGTGGGACAAGCCCGGATACCGCATCCCCGGCGGCACCCCGGCGAACCCGAAGTTCGCCGCCAACCTGCCCGCCTTCCCGGCCAGTCTGCGCAAGCAGACGAACGGCGCCCCCTACCCGGCTCCGCGCAACATCCTGGCCGCCGCCGTCGAGGGCGCCCAGGTCGACTTCGAGACCGCCCAGGTCATCGAGGCCCGCTACTTCGTGGAACTGGCCGCGGGGCAGACCTCGAAGAACATGATCCAGGCCTTCTTCTTCGATCTCCAGGCCGTCAACTCCGGCGCCGGCCGGCCCCAGGGCGTCGAACCCCGCCAGGTGCGCAAGGTGGCCGTCCTCGGGGCCGGGATGATGGGCGCGGGCATCGCCTACGCCTGCGCCCGCGCCGGTATCGAGGTCGTCCTGAAGGACGTGTCCGCGGAGGCCGCCGCCAAGGGCAGGGGCTACTCGGAGAAGCTGTGCGCCAAGGCCGTCGCGAAGGGCCGTACCAGCCAGGAGAAGGCGGACGCGGTGCTCGCCCGGATCACGCCCACCGCGGAGGTGGCCGACCTCGCGGGCTGCGACGCGGTGATCGAGGCCGTCTTCGAGGACCCGGCGCTCAAGCACAAGGTGTTCCAGGAGATCGAGCAGGTCGTCGCGCCGGACGCGCTGCTGTGCTCCAACGCCTCCACCCTGCCGATCACCCTGCTCGCCGAAGGCGTTGAGCGCCAGGCCGACTTCATCGGGCTGCACTTCTTCTCACCCGTGGACAAGATGCCCCTGGTCGAGATCATCAGGGGTGAGCGCACCGGCGACGAGGCCCTGGCCCGCGCCTTCGACCTGGTCCGGCAGATCAACAAGACCCCGATCGTCGTCAACGACTCGCGCGGCTTCTTCACCTCCCGGGTCATCGGCCAGTTCATCAACGAGGGCGTGGCCATGGTCGGCGAGGGCATCGAGCCCGCGTCGGTCGAGCAGGCGGCGGCCCAGGCGGGCTACCCGGCCAAGGTGCTGTCCCTGATGGACGAGCTGACCCTCACCCTGCCCCGGAAGATCCGGGCCGAGTCGCGGCGGGCGGTGGAGGAGGCGGGCGGCACCTGGACCCCGCACCCCGCGGACGCGGTGGTCGACCGGATGGTCGACGAGTTCGGCCGCACGGGCCGCAGAGGCGGTGCCGGCTTCTACGACTACGCGGAGGACGGCTCCCGCACCGGCATCTGGCCGGGCCTGCGCGAACACTTCTCGAAGCCCGGATACGAGATCCCGTTCCGGGACATGCAGGAGCGCATGCTCTTCGCCGAGGCGCTCGACACCGTCAGGCTCCTGGAGGAGGGCGTCCTGACCTCCGTCGCCGACGCCAACATCGGCTCGGTGCTCGGCATCGGCTTCCCGGGCTGGACCGGCGGGGTGCTGCAGTACGTCAATGGCTACGAGGGAGGTCTGCCCGGCTTCGTGGCACGCGCGCGGGAACTCGCCGGGCGCTACGGCGAGCGGTTCGCCCCGCCGGCGCTGCTGGTGGCAAAGGCGGAGAAGGGGGAGAAGGGGGAGAAGGGGGAGACCTTCACCGACGCGCGCTGAGAAGCCGTTCAGCCGGACGGCGGCTCCTGCGTCCCCCGGGGATCCGCTCCCCGGGGGCCCTCCCGTCCGGCCGTGTCCAGCCACTCCCGCAGCTCCTCCTTCAGCGAGCGCTGGAAGGTGGTGAGCAGGGCCTGCACCACCATGGGGTGCATCAGGGCGGACAGGGACCACACGTCCCGGGTGTCGCGCTCGGCGACGGCGTCGCGCAGCAGCTTCGACAGCTCGTGGGCGGCCGTGCGCGCGTGCTCGGTCAGCACCGTGCGGGCGGCGAGGATCGTCTCCTGGGACAGCGGCACGTCGAGGAGCTCCACGCCGAGCCGCAGCAGACCGGAGTCCACGCGGAAGCAGTCCCCGTCGGCCTCGACGACGTTCATCGCGGCAAGCCGCCGGACGTCCTCCTCGGCGAGCGGCCGGCCGGCCCGGCGCTCCAGCTCCCGCCGGGACAACGACTCCACGGTGTCCGGTGCCCAGGACGCGACCACCGCGCGGTGGATGGCGAGGTCGTGCGGGGTGAGGTCCGGCGGAAGCTGCCGCAGATGGCGCTCGATCGCGGCGAGCGTCATGCCCCGCAGCTGCATCTCCTCGATCAGCGCCAGCCGCGCCAGGTGCTCCTGGCCGTAGCGGCCCACGCGGCGGGGGCCGAGCACCGGCGGCGGCAGCAGGCCCCGGCCGCTGTAGAAGCGGATCGTGCGCACCGTGACGCCGGCCCGCGCGGCCAGCTCGTCGATCGTGAGGGTCGGCTCGTCGGAGTCGGTCGTCATCGCAGCAGTATCGCTGTCCCACCAATGCTGTGAAAGCCCTGACCTGCTGGTGTACGGCCGGTGACCGGTGAGTGAACGCCGTGTGTGAGAAGTCCCGCTCTGTGACGTACGCCATCGCCGGGGAATCAGACACCGGGGAAGCTGCTGTTCTGGTCTGTGCCGCGACATGGGTGGTGCGGGCCGGATCACGTACGGACACCCGGGCGCAGGCGCCCGGGCACCAGAAAGTGGAACCACCCTTGAGCAAGGACGCCGTGCCCACGGCACAGGTCGCCTCCCACCAGGCGACCGGGACGCCCGCCGACGCGGGCGACGCCGGATACAGCAAGGACCTCAAGCACCGCCACGTCAACATGATCGCCATCGGTGGGGCGATCGGAACCGGACTCTTTCTAGGAGCGGGCGGTCGCCTGCACAACGCGGGCCCCGCCCTCGCGCTGGCCTACCTCGTGTGCGGCATCTTCGCGTTCTTCGTCGTCCGGGCCCTCGGCGAACTGGTCCTGTACCGGCCCTCGTCCGGCTCCTTCGTGTCGTACGCGCGCGAGTTCCTCGGCGAGAAGGGCGCCTACGTCGCCGGCTGGATGTACTTCCTGAACTGGTCGACGACCGGTATCGCCGACATCACGGCGATCGCGCTCTATACGCACTACTGGAGCATGTTCACGTCCGTCCCGCAGTGGGTGCTCGCGCTGATCGCCCTCGCCGTGGTCCTCGCCATCAACCTGATCTCCGTGAAGATCTTCGGCGAGATGGAGTTCTGGTTCGCGATCGTCAAGGTCGCCACCCTGGTCGGCTTCATGCTGATCGGCATCTTCCTGCTGGCCACGCAGCACGACGTCGGCGGCCGGACCCCGGGCCTGAGCTCGATCACCGACCACGGCGGGTTCTTCCCGCACGGCGTGATGCCGGTCGTCCTCGTCATGCAGGGCGTGATCTTCGCCTACTCCGCCCTGGAGATGATCGGTGTCGCCGCCGGCGAGACCGCCGAGCCGGAGAAGATCATCCCGCGCGCGGTGAACTCGATCATGTGGCGCGTGGGCCTGTTCTACGTCGGCTCGGTCATCCTGCTCGCCCTGCTGCTGCCCGGTTCGGTCTACTCGGCCGGGGAGAGCCCCTTCGTCACCGTCCTGTCGAAGATCGGCGTCCCGGCGGCAGGCGACGTCATGAACCTCGTCGTCCTCACGGCCGCCATGTCGTCGCTGAACTCCGGCCTGTACACCACCGGCCGCATCCTGCGCTCCATGGCCGCGGCGGGCTCCGCTCCCCGGTTCACCGGGGTGATGAGCCGCAGCCGGGTCCCCTACGGCGGCATCCTCCTGACCTGCGCGGTCTGCGTACTCGGCGTCGGCCTGAACTACGTCATGCCCGCCCAGGCCTTCGAGATCGTGCTGAACATCGCGGCCCTCGGCATCGTCAGCACCTGGGTGACCATCATGATCTGCCACGTGGTCTTCGTCCGCCGTGCCAAGGCCGGCCTGCTCACCCGCCCGCACTTCCGCCTTCCCTGGAGTCCGTTCACCGAGATCATCACGATCGCCTTCTTCGTCGGCTGCCTCGGCATGATGTGGAACGACCCCGAGGTGGGCCGCAAGACCCTCCTGCTGGTCCCGGTGATCGCCGTCCTCCTGGTCGCCGGCTGGTACGGCGTCCGCGGCCGCGTCTCCCGGACGGCCGACCGGGAGCTCTCCGAAATCACGGAGTAAGGGCCCCACCCCGCTGTCGAGGCGTCCGTCCACATGCCCCGAACAGGCTGCGGCCTGGCCGGTGGCACCTGGGAGCGGGTCGAGCCGCTGATCGAGGAGCGGCTGGTGCGGCGGGGATCGTGGTGACGGTGTACGCGTTCGAGGGGTGAGGCCGGGCGGCCGCGTGGGTCGCCCGGCCGTGGGTCACCTCGTGTGCACGTCGTTCGTCGCTTCGATCTTCTTCCAGGACCTCGGCGGAGCGGTGGGAGCCGCCGTCCTCGTCAGGGACGCCGCGCGTGCCGCGGGGGCGGCCGGCTTGGCCGGCTGGAACAGCCAGGTGTCGAAGAGGGCCGCGAGCGGCTTGCCGGAGACCTGCTCGGCGTACTTCTGGAAGTCGGCCACGGAGGCGTTGCCGTAGGCGTGCTTCTGCGGCCAGCCCTTCAGCAGGGCGAAGAACGCCTTGTCGCCGATCTCGTTGCGCAGCGCCTGCACGGCGAGCGCGCCCCGGTCGTAGACCGCGATGTCGAACTGGTCGTCCGGACCCGGATCGCCCGGCGCGACCGTCCAGAAGGGGTCGTCGGCGGGGTGCGAGGCGTACACCCAGTCCGCCAGCTCCTGCGCGGTGCCCTCGCCCTCGTGCTCGGACCACAGCCACTGGGCGTAGCGCGCGAAGCCCTCGTTGATCCAGATGTCCTTCCAGCCCTTCAGCGACACGCTGTCGCCGTACCACTGGTGGGCCAGCTCGTGCACGACGACGGACGTGTTGGAGCCGCCTGCGAACTGCTTCGGGCTGTAGTACACCCTGGTCTGCGTCTCCAGCGCGTACCCGGTCGTCGTGTTCGGCACATAGCCTCCCGCCGAGCCGAACGGATACGGCCCGAAATAGCCGCTCAGCCAGTCGACGATCTCACCGGTGCGCTCCACGCTCGCACGGGCCGCCCCGGCGTTGTCGCCGAGGTCCCTGCTGTAGGCGTTGAGGACGGGAACGCCGCCCTCGGAGGTGCCCGTCGTGATGTCGAACTTCCCGATCGCGAGCGTCGCCAGATACGTGGCCTGCGGCTTGTTCTGGCGCCAGTTGTAGCGGGTCCAGCCGAGCTGCGAACCGGTCGACTGCAGAGTGCCGTTGGAGATCGCCTGCGTGCCGTCCGGCACGGCCACCGACACGTCGTAGGTGGCCTTGTCGCTCGGGTGGTCGTTGCTCGGGAACCACCACCAGGCCGCCTCCGGCTCGTCCGCCGCGATCCCGCCGTCCGGGGTGCGGTGCCAGGTGGTGAAGCCGTACGCGCTCTTCGTGGACGGCACACCGCTGTAGCGGACCACCACCGTGATCGGCGTGTCCTTGGCCAGCGGCTTCTTCGGGGTGATCACCAGCTCGTGCTGACCGGAGGAGGCGTAGGCGGCCGTGGCGCCGTTGACCCGCACCTCGCTGACGTCCAGCAGGAAGTCCAGGTCGAAGCTGGACAGGTCCTGCGTGGTCCGTGCCTCGATCGTCGCCGTGCCCTCCAGCTCGTCCGTGGCCGGCTGGTACTTCAGTCTGAGGTCGTAGTGGGAGACGTCGTATCCGCCGTTGCCGTAGTACGGGTAGTAGGGGTCGCCGATGCCCGGTGCGCCGGGGGAGTGGCTCGCGGCCGATGCCGGGATCGCCAGCAGCAGGGTGGCCGCCGCCAGTGCGCCCGGCGCGATCATTCTGCGGTGCACGTCAGCTCCAAGTCGTAGGGGCACGAGGTTGGTTCGGAGCCTATTGAGTCCCGGTGGCCACAGACGTGTCCATGCCCACCCCTGTCACACGATCGCCATTCGGCCGTCATGAGCGAAACACGCTCAGGGACCTTTCGAGCCACGCCCGTGGACTGAACGCGCCGCCAGGGACGCGCCCGCTCAGGCAGCCGGGTACGCCAGCCCGGCCGCCAGGCGCGCACAACCCCAGGCCACGGTGACCCCGGCCCCGCCGTGCCCGTAGTTGTGCACCAGCACCCGCCCGCCCGGCAGCACCTCGCGCTCCAGCCGCACCGCGTGCCGGACCGGCCGCAGCCCCACCCGGTGCCCCAGCACCCGCGCCCCGGCGATCTCCGGCCGGAGGGCCGCGCACCGCTCGACGATCAGGTCGGCCACCGCCGGATCGGGCACCTGCGACCAGTCGTCCTCCTCGGCCGTGCCGCCGAGGACGAGCCCGCCCGGCTGCGGGAAGACGTAGGTGGAGGACTCCGAGACGGGGTCGACCGCCGTCAGCCACGTCGTGATCCCCGGGTTCTCCACGACGACGAGCTGACCACGCACGGGACGCACCGCGGGATCGGGGACGAGTTCACGGGCGCCGAGGCCGGTGCAGTTCACGACGACCGGCGCGTCGACCGCCGCCAGATCCGTGACCGTCCGCACCTCGACGACCCCGCCCGCCTCGATCAACCGCTCGCGCAGCCACAGCAGATGAGCCGACATGTCGATCAGCGGTAGCCGCGCCCACAGCGCCGTTCCCGCCGCCCACTCCCCGGCGTGCGCCGGGCGCAGAGAGGGCACCCGCGCCGCCCACGGCCCCAGCGAGTCCAGCCGCGTCCCGGCGTGCACCCCCCCGACCAGGCGTACGCCCGTCTCGCCAGGAAGCGCGGCCAACTCCTCGTACACCGCCAGGGATTCGAGCGACCACTCGCCGACGAGCGACTCCGGCTCGATCCGGTACGGCCACCACAGCGCCCCGGCGACCGCCGACGTCGTGCGTTCGGCGGGCTCACGTGTCCACACCCGCACCCGCCGGCCGCGCTCCGCCAGCACGACGGCCGTCGTCAGCCCGATGACGCCGCCGCCGACCACCACCACCTCGGCACCCGGCTCACCGTCCACGCAGCGCACGGTAGCGGAAGGCGCACACCGTGCTCACCTCGGCCCCGGGGCGGGAATACTCACGGCATGCCTGCCGAGTACACGACCTTCGGTCTGGCCCCGGCGACGCGTCCCGAGGAGATCGCCGCCGACGGCGGCCACCGGCTCCACCGTGACTTCGTGGACTTCGTCGTGGACGGACGGCCCCTGCTGTTCCGGCTCGCCGACCTGGACGCGGTCTCCCCGCTCGCCTCCGACGTGCCGCCCGCGATCCTCGCCGCCCAGGTGCGCGGCCTGCTGCTGGAGAGCGAGGCGCCGCTGCCGGGCGGCCGTTACCTCATCTACGGCTGCCCCGAGTGCGAGGACCTGGCCTGCGGCGCAGTCACCGCCGTCATCGAGCGGGCCCACGCGCGCGGCACCGGTACGGACGGCTCCGGTACGGACGGGGCGGACGGGGCGGACTACGTCTGGCGGGACTTCGCCTGGCAGACGGACGCCCACGCCGACCTGGAACGGGACGGCTACCACGGCATCGGCCCGTTCCGCTTCGCCGGCGCCGAGTACCGCGCGGCACTGCGATCGCTGCTGGACGGCGACGGCGGCGGCCACGCGCCCCGCCGCCGGGTGCTGCTCGTCGGGGCCCGGGCCGCCGCCCTCGCCCGGCTCGCCGCCGCCCTGCGCGCCCTCGGCATCGGCGCCGACATCAGCGGCGACACGGTCCACATCCACGCCGGCGAACTGCGCCAGTACGGTGCCGTCGTCTTCGGCACGGGCGTCGGCCCGGCCGAACGCGCCGCCGTCCGGGACGCCTTCGAGCGCGCGGGCGCCGACGTGGCCCGCGTCGACGGGACCCCTGCGATCGTGCCGCTCCTGGTCGCCCGGATCGAACAGGCCCTGGACCCCGGTCCCGTCGAGCGGCGCCGGCTGAAGCGGCTGACGGCCGCCGGCGGCGCGGCGGACGTCGAGGTCACCTCCGCCTGCCGGGTCCGGCTCACCGCCCACCGCCTGGACCGGCTGCACCGCACCCGCACCCAGGAACTCTTCGACGGCGTCCTGGAACCGGGCCGCCACCGGCTCGCGCTGGACGCCCGGGCGGTGAAGGGGGAGTCCTTCGTGGTGGCGCGGACGGCCGGGGGCGTGCTGGTGGCGGCGGTGGCGCACGGAGAGCCGCCGGGGCACCGCCGTTAGGATCGGTCCCCTGATGACTGCCACCCTCGTTGCCAAGAACCTCGCCGCCGGGCACGGCGACCGCGCGCTGTTCGCCGGACTGGACCTCGTCGTCGCGCCCGGGGACGTGATCGGGCTGGTCGGCGCCAACGGCGCGGGCAAGTCCACCCTGCTCAGGATGCTCGCCGGGCTGAGCACCCCGGAAGAGGGCGAGGTCGCCCTGTCCCCACCGGGGGCGAGCGTCGGGCACCTGCCCCAGGAGCCGGAGCGG
Organism: Streptomyces sp. NBC_01788; assembly: GCF_035917575.1. Lineage (GTDB taxonomy): Bacteria > Actinomycetota > Actinomycetes > Streptomycetales > Streptomycetaceae > Streptomyces. Next base: position 6,960,788 of record NZ_CP109090.1, read on the forward strand.
CGCGCGGGGGAGACCGTACGGGAGTTCCTCGCCCGGCGCACCGGGGTGGCCGCGGCCCAGCGGGCCATGGACGAGGCCACGCAGGCCCTCGTCGACGGGGCGCCGGGCGCGGACGACGCGTACGCGAGCAGCCTGGAGCGGTGGCTCGGCCTCGGCGGCGCCGATCTCGACGAACGCGCCGACGAGGTCGCCGACTCGCTCGGCCTGGCCGTCGGCCTCGACCAGCCCATGACATCCCTGTCGGGCGGCCAGGCGGCCCGCGCCGGACTCGCCTCGCTGCTGCTGTCCCGCTACGACGTCTTCCTGCTCGACGAGCCGACCAACGACCTCGACCTGGCCGGTCTGGAGCGCCTGGAGCGGTTCGTGACCGGCCTGCGCGCCGGGACGGTCGTCGTCAGCCACGACCGCGAGTTCCTCACCCGCACCGTCACCAAGGTCCTCGAACTCGACCTCGCCCAGCGGCGGATCAACCTCTTCGGCGGCGGATACGCGGCCTATCTGGAGGAGCGGGACGTCGCCCGCAGGCACGCCCGCGAGGACTACGAGGAGTACGCCGACAAGAGGGCCGCCCTCCAGGACCGGGCCCAGACGCAGCGGTCCTGGATGGACAAGGGCGTGAAGAACGCCCGGCGCAAGGCGGGCGGCGACAACGACAAGATCGGCCGCAAGTTCCGCAGCGAGGCCAGTGAGAAGCAGGCCGCGAAGGCCCGCCAGACCCAGCGCATGATCGAACGGCTCGAGGTCGTCGAGGAGCCCCGCAAGGAGTGGGAGCTGCGCATGGAGATCGCGTCGGCCCCGCGGTCGGGCGCGGTCGTCGCCACGCTCCGGGACGCGGAGGTGCGGCGGGGCGGCTTCGTGCTGGGCCCGGTGAACCTCCAGATCGACTGGGCGGACCGGGTGGCGGTCACCGGGGCCAACGGCGCGGGCAAGTCGACGCTGCTGGCCGCGCTGCTGGGGCGGATCCCGGTGGACGCCGGGCACGCGGCGCTGGGCTCCGGCGTGCTGGTCGGCGAGGTCGACCAGGCCCGCCGCATCTTCCACGGCTCCGAAGCCCTGCTGGACGCCTTCTGCGCGGCGGTGCCGGACACCGAGCCGGTGGAGGCGCGGACGCTGCTCGCCAAGTTCGGCCTCAAGGCGGACCATGTGACGCGTCCCGCCGGGACACTCTCCCCGGGTGAGCGGACCCGGGCCGCGCTCGCCCTCCTCCAGGGCAGGGGCGTGAACCTCCTGGTCCTGGACGAGCCCACCAACCACCTGGATCTGCCGGCCATCGAGCAACTGGAGTCGGCGCTGGACTCCTACCAGGGCACCCTGCTGCTGGTCACCCACGACCGCCGCATGCTCGACGCGGTGCACGTCACCCGCCGACTGGAGGCGGCCGAGGGCAAGGTGACGGAGCATTAACGCTTTCCCCGGCTTGCGGGGACCCGCGGTGAACGGTCGGGCACGGGGTCTTACACTCGGTCACCGTTGCCCAGCGGAACGAAACCGCAGATCGGAAGGCATGGTCACCCATGTTCCAAGACGCCCCCATTTATCACCAACTCGTAGCCGAGCGAGGCGACGTGCCCGCGCGCGTGCGTGACGCGGCCACGGCCATACAGCGGCAGCTCGAGGACGTGATGCGAACGGGGCATCCCAACGCCGCCTTCACCCCGGGTCCGCCGCCCCCGGGCGCGACCCCACGCCCCCACGCCGAACTCCCCCCGGGCCAGCACCCACCGCGATGACCCCGCCCCGACGGGTCCGCGCGGCCGCCGGTCACGTCGACGAGAAACGGCCCGGACCCGCCCGAAGGCGGGTCCGGGCCGCGTCGTCAGCGGCGGGCGTTACTTCCGGTCGAGGAGGCCGGCGCGCCGGAGGGCGTCCGCCATCGCGCTGTTGGCGGGCGGGGGCGCCTGGCGGGAACCGCCGCCACCGCCACCACCGCCGCGGCCCTGGCGCTGCTGCGGAGGCCGGCCACCGCGGCGGCGCCGGTCGCCGCCGTCGCCCTGAGTCTGGCGGTCCTGCGGCGCCGCCTCGTCGTCCAGACGCAGCGTCAGCGAGATCCGCTTGCGCGGGATGTCGACCTCCAGCACCTTCACCTTGACGATGTCACCGGGCTTGACGACATCGCGCGGATCCTTCACGAACTGCTTCGACATCGCCGAGACGTGCACCAGACCGTCCTGGTGGACGCCGACGTCGACGAACGCGCCGAAGGCCGCCACGTTCGTCACCACGCCCTCCAGGACCATCCCGGACGCCAGGTCGGAGATCTTCTCGACGCCCTCCTTGAAGGTGGCCGTCTTGAACGCGGGCCGCGGGTCGCGCCCCGGCTTCTCCAGCTCCTTCAGGATGTCGCTCACCGTCGGCAGACCGAACGTGTCGTCCACGAAGTCGGCCGCCCTGAGCGAGCGCAGCACCCCGGTGTTGCCGACCAGCGAGGCCACCTCCTGGCCCGCGGTCTTCACCATCCGGCGGACCACGGGGTAGGACTCGGGGTGCACGCTGGAGGAGTCCAGCGGGTCGTCGCCGCCGCGGATCCGCAGGAAGCCCGCGCACTGCTCGTAGGCCTTCGGGCCGAGCCGCGAGACGTTCTTCAGCTGCGCCCGCGAGGTGAACGGCCCGTTGGCGTCCCGGTGCGCCACGATGTTCTCCGCGAGTCCCGAGGTGACGCCGGAGACGCGCGCGAGCAGCGGCACGGACGCGGTGTTCACGTCCACGCCGACGCCGTTCACACAGTCCTCGACCACCGCGTCCAGCGAGCGGGACAGCTTCACCTCGGACAGGTCGTGCTGGTACTGGCCGACCCCGATCGACTTGGGGTCGATCTTGACCAGTTCGGCCAGCGGGTCCTGGAGCCGGCGCGCGATGGAGACCGCGCCGCGCAGGGAGACGTCCATGTCGGGAAGTTCCCGCGAGGCGTACGCCGAGGCCGAGTACACCGACGCGCCCGCCTCCGACACCATCACCTTGGTGAGCTTCAGCTCCGGGTGCCGGGTGATGACGTCGGCGGCCAGCTTGTCGGTCTCCCGGGACGCGGTGCCGTTGCCGATCGCGATCAGGTCGACCGCGTGCTCCTTGGCCAGCCGGGCCAGCTTGGCGACGGCCTCGTCCCACCGGTTGGCCGGAACGTGCGGGTGGACGACGTCGGTGGCGACGACCTTGCCGGTCGCGTCGACCACGGCGACCTTCACACCCGTACGGAACCCGGGGTCGAGACCGAGGGTCGCGCGCGTGCCGGCCGGGGCAGCGAGCAGCAGGTCGCGCAGGTTGGCCGCGAACACGTTCACCGCCTCGTCCTCCGCGGCCGTGCGCAGCCGCAGCCGCAGGTCGATGCCCAGGTGGACGAGGATCCGGGTGCGCCAGGCCCAGCGGACCGTGTCCTGGAGCCACTTGTCGGCGGGACGGCCGCGGTCGGTGATCCCGAACCGGTGGGCCACGATCCCCTCGTACGACGAGGGGCCGTCCACCTGCTCCTCCGGCTCCAGGACGAGGTCCAGGACCTCCTCCTTCTCCCCGCGCAGCATCGCGAGGATCCGGTGCGAGGGCAGCTCGGTGAACGGCTCGGCGAAGTCGAAGTAGTCGGCGAACTTGGCGCCCGCCTCCTCCTTGCCCTCCCGCACCTTGGCGGCCAGCCGCCCGCGCACCCACATGCGCTCGCGCAGCTCGCCGATCAGGTCGGCGTCCTCCGAGAACCGCTCGGTGAGGATCGCCCGCGCGCCGTCCAGCGCCGCCTGCGGATCGGCGACGCCCTTGTCCGCGTCGACGAAGGCGGCCGCCGCCGCGAGCGGCTCCACGGACGGGTCGTCGAGCAGGCCCTCGGCCAGCGGCTCCAGACCCGCCTCCCGGGCGATCTGCGCCTTGGTCCGCCGCTTCGGCTTGTACGGCAGGTAGACGTCCTCCAGCCGCGCCTTGGTCTCGGCGCCGCGGATCCGCGCCTCCAGTTCATCGGTGAGCTTGCCCTGCTCGCGCACCGACTCGAGGATCGCCGCCCGCCGCTCCTCCAGTTCCCGCAGATAGCGCAGCCGCTCCTCGACGGTGCGCAGTTGCGCGTCGTCGAGCATCTCGGTCGCCTCCTTGCGGTAGCGGGCGATGAAGGGCACCGTCGAACCGCCGTCCAGCAGTTCCACGGCGGCCTTGACCTGCCGCTCCCGTACGCCGAGCTCCTCGGCGATCCTGCCCTCGATGGACGCTGTGAGGGGTGTCGTCACGATCCCGTACCGCCTTCTCCACTTCGGTGTGCGCCGCAATTGTGGCAGGCCCCACCGTCAACCGGGCCGCAGGGCGCCGCCCGGCGAGGCGCGTTCCCGCCACCCCGCGCCCCGCGGGGACGGGCGACGGCATGGCAGGAAAGGTGGGAAACCCGTCATTGCGGCCGTCCCCCGGCCCGCGAAGAATCGGTCGCATGGCGCAGCGAACCGTTCTCGTCGTCCTCTTCGACGCCGTCCAGAGCCTTGACGTCACCGGCCCCGTGGAGGTCTTCGCCGGTGCCGAACGGCATGTACCGGGGTCGTACCGCATCCACACGGCCTCCCTGGACGGCCGTCCCGTCCGCAGCTCCAGCGGCATGACCCTGGTACCGGACTCCCCGCTCGCGGACGCTCCCGCGCCGCACACGCTGCTGGTGCCCGGCGGTGAGGGCACCCGCCGGGCGGACCCGCGGCTGGTCGACTGGGTCCGCGGGCACGGGCCGGGCGCCGCGCGCCTGGTCTCGGTGTGCACCGGCGCGATCCTGCTGGCCGAGGCGGGCCTGCTGGACGGCCGCCGGGCCACGACCCACTGGGCGTACTGCGACAAGCTCGCCCGCGACCACCCCTCCGTCGAGGTGCACGCGGAGCCGGTCTACGTGCGCGACGGGGAGGTGGCGACCTCGGCCGGCGTGACCTGCGGCATCGACCTGACCCTCGCGCTCGTCGAGGAGGACCTCGGCCGCGACGTCGCGCTGAGTGTCGCCCGCCACCTGGTGGTCTTCCTGCGCCGGCCCGGCAACCAGGCCCAGTTCAGCGCCCAGCTCGCCGCACAGACGGCCCGGCGCGAACCCCTGCGGGACGTACAGCAGTGGATCACCGAGCATCCGGCGGACGACCTGTCCGTCGAGGCGCTCGCCGCCCGTGCCCGCCTCTCGCCGCGCCACTTCGCCCGCGCTTTCCGGGCGGAGACCGGTACCACCCCCGGCCGCTACGTCGACCGGGTCCGACTGGAACACGCCCGCCGGCTCCTCGAGGACACCGCCGACGGCGTCGAGGAGATCTCCCGCGCCAGCGGCTACGGCACCCCGGAGGCCATGCGGCGCGCGTTCGTCAAGGCGCTGGGCGCCGCCCCGGCCGAGTACCGGAGGCGGTTCCGCCCCGCTCCCGCCACCACCTGACACCCACACGGAGGGAAATCCATGCAGATCGCCATCGTCCTGTTCGACCGCTTCACCGCCCTGGACGCCGTGGGCCCGTACGAGACCCTCGGCCGGCTCCCGGGCGCCGAGACCGTCTTCGTCGCCGAACGGACCGGACCCGTCCGCACCGAGACCGGGCACCTCGCGCTCACCGCCGACCGGACCCTGGGCGACGTCCCCGACCCCGGCATCGTCGTCGTCCCGGGCGGCCCCGGCCAGGCGTCGCAGATGGAGAACGAGACCCTGCTGGACTGGCTGCGCACCGCCGACGCCACCAGCACCTGGACCACCTCCGTGTGCACCGGCTCGCTGCTGCTCGCCGCCGCCGGGCTGCTCGACGGCCGCCGCGCGACCTCGCACTGGCTGGCCCTCGACCAGTTGAGGCGTTTCGGAGCCGAGCCCACGGGAGAGCGGGTCGTCTTCGACGGCAAGTACGTCACGGCCGCGGGCGTCTCCTCGGGCATCGACATGGGCCTCACGCTGCTCGGCCGGATCGCGGGCGACGAACACGCCCAGGCCGTCCAGCTGCTGACCGAGTACGACCCGCAGCCGCCCTACGACGCCGGATCACCCGAGAAGGCGCCCGCGCACCTCGTCGAGGAGTTCCGGGCCAAGAGCCGCTTCGTGCTGACGTAGACGGCCGGCTACCGCACGCTCCAGGTGAACCGGGCGGTCCGGCGCTCCAGGAACGCGGCGACGCCCTCCGCGGTGTCGCCGCTCGCGCCCGCCTGCTCGGCCCAGTGGGCGTCGCGGTCCGTGCGGCCGTCAGCGAACTCCTTCGCCGCGGCCTGCGTCAGCTGCGAGCGAGCGGCGAGGATTTCGGTGAACTCCGTGACCCGCTTGGCGAGTTCGCCCTCCGGCAGCACCTCGTCGACCAGGCCGGTGCGCAGCGCGCGCTCCGCGTCGATCAACTCGCCCGAGAAGAGCAGGTACTTGGCGGTCGCCGGGCCCACCAGGGAGACCAGCCGGCGGGTGGCGGAGGAGGGGTAGACGATGCCCAGTCTGGCCGGCGTCACCCCGAACAGCGCGCCCGCCTCGGCGAATCGCAGGTCGCAGGCCGCCGCGAGCTGGGCGCCGCCGCCCACGCAGTGCCCGCGCACCGCCGCCAGCGTCGGCTTGGGGAATGCGGCGAGCGCCTCCTCGGCCTCCCCCGCGAGTCGCTGCGCCTCCCGCGGTGAGCCGCGCAGCGTGGAGATGTCGGCGCCGGAGCAGAACGTCTCGCCCGACCCCGTGAGCACCAGCGCCCGCACGCCCGGATCGGCCGCGAGGTCGTCCAGGAGCGGCGGCAGCGCCCGCCACATCGCGGCGGTCATCGCGTTGCGCTTGGCCGGGTGGTGGACCACGACGGTGGCCACCGCGCCGGTGACGTCGTGCAGCAACTGCGGCTCCATGCGCCGGATGCTATCCGCCCGGCCGAGCGTTTGATCAAGAAGGGTCGGGGGACAGTTACGACACGGTGGCAAAGGGAACAAAACGTGGAAACGGGGGGCCCGCGCGGCTTCGAGGAGGCGCCGATGGCCAGGTTGACCAAGCCCCGCAGTGAGACGGCGAAGATGCGCCGAGGTTTCGGCTGGCTCGCCGGACTCGGGGTGCTCCTGGTGGTGGCCGGTCTGGTCGGGCTCGTCTACACGGCCGCCGTCACGCTGACCTCCATGCTCCTGTTCGGCTGGCTGCTGCTGATCGGCGGCCTTGTCGGGCTGCTGCACGCGGTCCAGGCGCGCGGTTCGAGCTTCTTCTGGCTCGGTGTCATCGTGGCCGCCCTGAACATCGCGGCGGGCGTGGTGGTCATCGGCCATCCGCACGCGACCGCCGCCGCGCTCACCATGTTCGCCGCCCTGCTGTTCCTGACCGGCGGCCTGTTCCGGGTGGTCGGCAGCGTCGTGGTGCGCGGACCCCAGTTCGGCTGGACGCTGCTGCTGGGCGCCTTCTACCTGCTGCTGGGCGTCCTGGTCCTGGGCTCCTGGCCGAGCAGCAGCCAGTACGTCATCGGCGCCTTCTTCTCCCTCGCCCTGCTCTTCGACGGCCTCGGCCTGATCGCCACCGGCTTCGGCGGCCGCCGTATCGTCGGCATGATCTCCGACGGCACTGCCTAGCAGTGCCGTCCCGGCCGGACCGGGCGCGGGGACACAGGGACCGTACAACCCGAAAAGTTCGCGATGTCGGCGTGGACGGGACAGTACCGGTCCCGTCCCTGACCGATTCGTGCGGCAACGGTCACAAGGCGCTTGAAACACGCTGACTTGTGTTCAGTCCTTGGGCTGAGCGCGGTGCGTTACCAACACTCGACGTGTGGTGACAATCGAGCGCGAGGGTGGCGACCGGACGATGGACAACCACGGGCGCGGGTACGGCTCACGCCCGGAGGACGGCGCGGGGGCACCCCTGGACGACGTACCGCCGGATCCGCTGCCGTACGAGGGCGTCTGGCGGTTCACCGCGCCCGCCGTCGACGCCTCCGTCCCGCAGGCCCGGCACGCGGTCCGGGACCTGCTGCTGCGCCAGGGCGTCCCGGTCTCGGACGACATGGTCCACGGGCTGCTGCTGATCGTGTCCGAACTGGTCACGAACGCCGTCCGGCACGCGGCGCTGCTCTCGCCGATACTCGCCGTGGAGGTCGCGGTCGGCGCGGAGTGGGTGCGGCTCTCCGTGGAGGACAACCACCCCTACCGCCCCACCGCCCTGGAGACCGACCACGCGCGCACCGGCGGGCGCGGTCTGCTGCTGGTCCGCGAGATCGCGCGGGAGGCCGGCGGTGTCTGCGACGTCGAGCACACCGCGAGCGGCGGCAAGGTGATCTGGGCCGCCCTGCCGCTCAAGCCCGCACACCAGGTCTGACAGCGCCCCCGGCGCCGTCCCCGGAGCTCACCAGCCGGCGGGACCCGTCAGCTCCCTGACCGCGGGGCGGGCCGCGTCCAGCACGGTCGGGAACCAGACCGAGAAGGTGTCCCGCGCCTGCCGCTCCGCCAGCTCGGCGGGCGTAACGAACGCCGTGGCGGCGATCTCCTCCGGGTCCGGCCGCAGCGGGGACTGCACCAGGCCGACGAAGAGGTGGTTGTACTCCTGCTCCACCAGGCCCGACTCCGGGTCCGGATGGTGGTAGCGGACCGTGCCCGCCTCGGCGAGCAGCGACGGGGAGATCCCCAGCTCCTCGTACGTGCGCCGGGCGGCCGCCGCCATGGGCGCCTCACCGGGGTAGGGGTGGCCGCAGCAGCTGTTGGACCACACGCCGGGGGAGTGGTACTTGCCCAGGGCCCGCTGCTGCAGCAGCAGCCGGCCGCGGTTGTCGAACAGGAACACGGAGAAGGCGCGGTGCAGTCGTCCCGGTGGCTGGTGGGCGGACAGCTTCTCCGCGGTGCCGATCGTCACGCCGTCCTCGTCGACCAGTTCCAGCAAGATCGCTTCCGCGGCGCCGTTCGACGAGCTGTGCTTCGCGGTGGCAGGTGTGGTCGGCATACCCATCCTTCACTTCGGTCCTCGAGTCACAAGTCTGCCGTACGAAACCGGCACTCCCGGCACTTCCCGGCACTCCGCATGTCCTGTGGGGCGCCGTGGTCCGCGGCTCGACAGCCGCCGGGCACCGTTGGGCATCGTGCCCGGCCGGTCACACCCGGAACCGTCCGGACACCCCCTGTGACGAGTCCGCGGGCGCACGCCGAGCCCCGCGATACGGCGCGGGCGCCGTGCGCGCCGGGCACCCCAGGCCGGTCAGGGTCGCGGGGGAGGGGCCCGTCAGTGGCACAGGCGCGCCTCGTGCTCCGCGTGCCCGCTCGGCTCCAGCTGGAAGGTGCAGTGCTCCACGTCGAAGTGGTCCCCGAGGCAGCCCTGGAGCTCGTGCAGCAGCTTCTCGTGGCCGGTGGCGCTGAGCGCGTCGGAGCGGACGACCACGTGCGCGGAGAGCACCGGCAGACCCGAGGTGATCGTCCAGGCGTGCAGGTCGTGCACGTCCTCCACGCCGTCGAGCGCCAGGATGTGCGCCCGCACCTCGTCCATGTCGACGTTCTTCGGGGCCGCCTCCAGCAGCACGTCGAGGGTCTCGCGCAGCAGCCGGAGGGTGCGCGGCACGATCAGCAGGCCGATGGCGAGGGAGGCGACGGGGTCGGCGGCCTGCCAGCCGGTGAGCAGGATCACGGCCGCCGAGATCATGACGGCCACCGAGCCGAGCGCGTCCGCGGCCACCTCCAGGAAGGCACCGCGCACGTTCAGGCTCTCCTTCTGGCCGCGCATCAGCAGCATCAGGGAGACCGAGTTCGCCACCAGGCCGATCGCGCCGAACACGAGCATCAGCCCGCCGTGGGTGGGAGCCGGGGTGAGGAACCGCTCGACCGCCTCGTAGAGGACATAGCTGCCGACACCGAGCAGCAGCAGGCAGTTCGCGAGCGCGGCGAGGATCTCCGCACGGGCGAAGCCGAAGGTGCGGTTCCCGCTCGGCGGGCGGTTGGCGAAGTGGATGGCCAGAAGCGCCATGCCGAGGCCGAGCGCGTCGGTGGCCATGTGGGCGGCGTCCGCGATCAGCGCCAGCGAGTCCGCGAGCAGGCCGCCGACGATCTCCACCACCATCACGGTGAGCGTGATCGACAGCGCGATGCGCAGCGTGCCGCGGTGCGCGGCGCCGGCCGTGCCGCCCGCTCCGGCGCCGTGCGCGTGCCCGTGGTCGTGACCGGCCCCCATGGGATGACCGCCCTTTCCGTATTGCGTCCGGGATCACAGTGAACTACGGGCCGGGGGTATGGGGCAACGCGGCACTGAACACCGTTGTCATGTCCCCTGACCTGCGCAAACGAACCGCAGGTCAGCGTGCGCGACGGCGCCGCGGCGCACCGCGGAGGGGCTGGTCCGACGGGCCCGGAGCGGGGGCCCGGGGCGGTCTCCTCGGCGTCGCGCGGAGCCGGATGTGACGAATGTCCGATCTGGTGCGGAGTTTGTGGCCCGGCGGCCGGATCACTCATGATGATCGCGGCGCAAGCTGCCGCGGACCGGGCCGGTCGGGCCGGTGAACGGGCGGTGAACGAGGGCTTCCCGCCATCCGATAGCCTCTGCCGACATGCCGCCCGGGCGTCACAGGCAGGCGGCGCACCCATATGCACACGACCGGCGCGGAGACGCCGGCACCCAGGGAGTGAGTTCGGTTGTCGACCGCCATCCTGACCGGTCAGCCGGTCCCCGGATCGTCGATCGAAGGCGATCTGCGGTCCCTCGGATTCGACGTGCGGGTCGCCTCGGACGGCACCGACACCGAGACACTGCTCGCCCAGGTGCCCGGTGACCAGCGGGTCGCCATCGTCGACGCCCGGTTCGTCGGCCATCTGCACGCGCTGCGCCTGGGTCTGACCGACCCCCGCTTCCCGCTCGCCGCCGTCCCCGGCGCGGTGACCGCCCGCCCGGCCGGCCGCCAGGCGCTGACCCGCGCGATGGCCCGCGAGAACTCCGACGGCGGCCACACCGCGGTCGCCGTCGCCGGCCTCGCCGACCGGATCTCCACGGCCCTGGACGCCGACGACTGCGAGGTGCACCGCCCCGTGCTCGGCAGTCTCGTCGCCGCCGTGCCCGAAGACCCCCAGACCCGCAACGAGGCGCGGCAGGCCGTCGCCACCGTCGACGACGAGGCCGTCCGCCTGAAGTCGGCGGTCAAGGCCCGCGACGGCTTCTTCACCACCTTCTTCATCAGCCCGTACTCCCGCTACGTCGCCCGCTGGTGCGCCCGCCGCGGCCTGACCCCCAACCAGGTCACCACGGCCTCCCTGCTCACCGCGCTCGTAGCCGCGAGCTGCGCCGCCACCGGCACCCGCGCCGGCTTCGTCGCCGCCGGCGTGCTGCTGATCGCCTCGTTCGTGCTGGACGCCGCCGACGGCCAGCTGGCCCGCTACTCGCTCCAGTACTCCACCCTCGGCGCCTGGCTGGACGCCACCTTCGACCGGGCCAAGGAGTACGCCTACTACGCCGGCCTCGCGCTGGGCGCCGCCCGCGGCGGCGACGACGTCTGGGCCCTGGCCCTGGCCGCCATGGTGCTCCAGACCTGCCGGCACGTGGTCGACTTCTCCTTCAACGAGGCGAACGCCGGGGACACGGACGCCACCGTCAACGCCGGCCCCGCCGCCGCCCTCTCCGACAGGCTCGACAGCGTCGGCTGGACGGTCTGGCTGCGCAGGATGATCGTCCTGCCCATCGGCGAGCGCTGGGCGATGATCGCGGTCCTGACGGCGCTCACGACCCCGCGGATCACGTTCTACGTCCTGCTGGTCGGCTGCGCCCTGGCGGCGACGTACACCACGGCGGGCCGCGTCCTGCGGTCGGTGACGCGCAAGGCACGCCGCACCGACCGGGCGGCGCGGGCGCTGGCGGACCTCGCGGACAACGGACCGATCGCGGACTTCGTGGCCAAGCTGCGTGATCCCAACGCGCGCTGGTACCTCGACCACCCGCTGCTGCGGGCCCTGGTCGGCGTGGCCTTCCTTGCCGGGAGCCTGTACGACGGCGACCGCTGGATGCCTTTCGTGGGCGCCTGCTTCTACGTCGTCTTCTCGGGACTGGCTCTCTCCCAGCCGCTCAAGGGCCCCCTCGACTGGCTCGTCCCCCCGCTGTTCCGCGCCGCCGAGTACGGCACCGTGCTGGTACTGGCGGCCAGAGCGGACGTGAACGGAGCACTTCCCGCGGCTTTCGGCCTGGTGGCGGCCGTCGCCTACCATCACTACGACACGGTGTACCGCATCCGCGGAAGCGCCGGAGCGCCGCCGGCCTGGCTGGTGCGCGCCCTCGGAGGACAGGAGGGGCGCACGCTGCTCGTCACCCTGCTGGCCGCGCTGCTCACCGCCTCGCAATTCCAGGTCGCGCTCACGGTCCTCGCCGTGGCCGTCGCCCTGGTGGTGCTCGCCGAGAGCATCCGTTTCTGGGTGGCCTCTCATCTGAGGGGCGCGCCCGCAGTACACGACGAAGGAGAACCCGCATGATCGGCCTCGTGCTGGCGGCCGGCGCCGGACGGCGCCTGCGCCCCTACACCGACACCCTGCCCAAGGCGCTGGTGCCGGTGGGGCCCGACGGCGCGGAGGACGGCCCCACGGTCCTGGACCTCACCCTCGGCAACTTCGCCGAGGTCGGCCTGACCGAGGCCGCGATCATCGTCGGCTACCGCAAGGAGGCCGTGTACGAGCGCAAGGCGGCCCTGGAGCGGAAGTACGGCCTGAAGCTCACTCTGATCGACAACGACAAGGCCGAGGAGTGGAACAACGCCTACTCCCTGTGGTGCGGCCGTGACGCCCTCAAGGACGGCGTGATCCTGGCCAACGGCGACACCGTGCACCCGGTCTCCGTCGAGAAGACCCTGCTCGCCGCCCGTGGCGACGGCAAGAAGATCATCCTCGCCCTGGACACGGTGAAGTCGCTGGCCGACGAGGAGATGAAGGTCGTCGCCGACGCCGACCGGGGCGTGCGGCGGATCACCAAGCTCATGGACCCGGCCGAGGCCACCGGCGAGTACATCGGTGTCACGCTCATCGAGGGCGACGCCGCCCCCGAGCTGGCCGACGCGCTGAAGATCACCTTCGAGCGGGACCCGCAGCTGTACTACGAGGACGGCTACCAGGAGCTCGTCAACCGCGGCTTCACGATCGACGTGGCGCCGATCGGCGACGTCAAGTGGGTCGAGATCGACAACCACGACGACCTCGCCAAGGGCCGGGGGATCGCGTGCCTGTACTGAGCCGGCTCATCCCGTCGCCGGTGGTGGTCGAAATCCGCCGCGGTGCCCTCGACGACCTGGCGAGTGTGCTCGCCGACGAGCGCATTTCACACTCCGGCAGGCTCGCCGTCGCCGTCAGCAACGGCTCCGGCGCCCGGCTGCGCGAGCGGATCGCCCCCTCGCTGCCAGGAGCCACCTGGTACGAGGTCGGCGGCGGCACTCTCGACGACGCGATCCGGCTGGCCGGCGAGATGAAGGCCGACCGCTACGACGCGGTCGTGGGCCTGGGCGGCGGGAAGATCATCGACTGTGCCAAGTTCGCCGCGGCACGCGTCGGCCTGCCCCTGGTCGCCGTGCCCACGAACCTCTCGCACGACGGCCTGTGCTCCCCGGTCGCCACCCTCGACAACGACGCGGGCCGCGGCTCGTACGGTGTGCCGAACCCGATCGCCGTCCTGATCGACCTGGACGTGATCCGCGAGGCCCCGCCGCGATTCGTGCGCTCCGGCATCGGAGACGCCATCTCCAACATCTCCGCCGTCGCGGACTGGGAGCTGTCCCACCGCGTCACCGGGGAGAAGATCGACGGCCTGGCCGCGGCCATGGCCCGCCAGGCGGGCGAGGCGGTGCTGCGGCACCCGGGCGGCATCGGCGACAACGACTTCCTCCAGGTGCTCGCCGAGGCCCTGGTCCTCACCGGGGTCGCCATGTCGATCTCGGGCGACTCGCGGCCCGCCTCCGGCGCCTGCCACGAGATCAACCACGGCTTCGACCTGCTGTTCCCGAAGCGGGCGGCGAGCCACGGGGAGCAGTGCGGGCTGGGCGCGGCCTTCGCGATGTACCTGCGCGGGGCCCACGAGGAGTCGGCCGGCATGGCCGAGGTGCTGCGCCGGCACGAGCTGCCGGTGCTGCCGAAGGACATCGGCTTCACGGTGGACGAGTTCGTCCGGGTCGTCGAGTTCGCCCCGGAGACCCGGCCCGGCCGCTACACGATCCTCGAACACCTCGACCTCAAGACCGAACAGATCAAGGACGTCTACGCCGACTATGTCAAGGCCATCGGTAGCTGAACTGAGACCGGTCGTCCATCCGGCAGGGGTGAAGGACCGGCGCAGCGGAGAACACTGGGCGGGACGCCTCTACATGCGCGAGGTGTCCCTGCGGGTGGACCGCTACCTGGTGGGCACCAGGGTCACGCCCAACCAGCTCACGTACCTGATGACCGTCTTCGGCGTGCTCGCGGCCCCCGCCCTGCTGGTGCCGGGGATCGCGGGCGCCGTGCTCGGTGTGCTGATGGTCCAGCTGTACCTGCTGCTGGACTGCGTCGACGGCGAGATCGCCCGCTGGAAGCAGCAGTTCTCGCTGGGCGGGGTCTACCTGGACCGGGTCGGGGCCTATCTCACCGACGCCGCGGTCCTGGTCGGGCTCGGGCTGCGCGCCGCCGACCTGTGGGGGTCCGGGCGGATCGACTGGCTGTGGGCCTTCCTCGGGACCCTGGCCGCCCTCGGCGCGATCCTGATCAAGGCCGAGACCGACCTCGTCGGCGTGGCCCGCCACCAGGCCGGACTGCCGCCGGTCAAGGAGAGCGCAGCCGAACCGCGCTCCTCCGGCATGGCGCTGGCCCGCCGGGCCGCCGCGGCCCTCAAGTTCCACCGGCTGATCCTCGGGATCGAGGCGTCCCTGCTGATCCTGGCCCTCGCCATCGCCGACGCGGTCAGGGGCGACCTGTTCTTCACCCGGCTCGGCACGGCCGTGCTCGCCGGTATCGCGCTGCTGCAGACCCTGCTGCACCTGGTGTCCGTCCTCGTCTCCAGCAGGCTGAGGTGAGCGGCATGACCTCTTCGAACGCTCCGCTCAAGGTCGGCGCCGTCGTCATCACCATGGGCAACCGGCCCGACGAACTGCGGGCCCTGCTCGACTCGGTCGCCAAGCAGGACGGCGACCGTGTCGAGGTGGTCGTCGTCGGCAACGGCTCGCCCGTCCCGGACCTCCCCGAGGGCGTCCGGACCATCGAGCTGGAGGAGAACCTCGGCATCCCCGGCGGCCGCAACGTCGGCATCGAGGCCTTCGGCCCGGGCGGCGGGGACGTCGACATCCTGCTCTTCCTCGACGACGACGGCCTGCTCGCCCGGAACGACACCGCCGAGCTGTGCCGCCGGGCCTTCGCCGCCGACGACCGGCTCGGCATCGTCAGCTTCCGCATCGCCGACCCCGACACCGGCGTCACCCAGCGCCGCCACGTGCCGCGGCTGCGTGCCTCCGACCCGATGCGCTCCTCCCGGGTGACCACCTTCCTCGGTGGCGCCAACGCCGTACGCACCCGGGTCTTCGCGGAAGTAGGCGGCCTGCCGGACGAGTTCTTCTACGCCCACGAGGAAACCGACCTGGCATGGCGGGCCCTCGACGCGGGCTGGATGATCGACTACCGATCCGACATGGTGCTGTACCACCCGACGACCGCGCCGTCGCGGCACGCGGTGTACCACCGCATGGTCGCCCGCAACCGGGTGTGGCTGGCCCGCCGCAACCTCCCGCTGCTGCTCGTCCCGGTCTATCTGGGGGTCTGGCTGCTGCTCACCCTCGCCCGCCGTCCCTCGCGTCCGGCCCTGAAGGCCTGGTTCGGCGGTTTCCGGGAGGGCTGGACCACAGCCTGCGGTCCGCGGCGGCCCATGAAGTGGCGTACGGTGTGGCGACTCACCCGACTGGGCCGGCCGCCGGTCATCTGACAAGCTCGTTCCCCGCGGGTACCCGGCCCCTCCTGGCCGCTGCTGCAGCCACGCCCGTACACCCGCACTGGCAGCGCATTTCGAAGACGAAAGTTTCCACTTGTGAGTGAGACAACGCATGACGGCGGCGTCGCCCTCGGCGCGGCTCGGTCGCCCGACGAGGGCCTCACCCCGGCCCAGCTTGCCGACAAGTACGGGCTGTCCGTCAGCGGCGCCCGGCCCTCGCTGAGGGAGTACGTCCGGCAGCTCTGGGGGCGGCGCCACTTCATCCTGGCCTTCTCCCGGGCGAAGCTGACCGCCCAGTACAGCCAGGCCAAGCTCGGCCAGCTCTGGCAGGTGGCGACCCCGCTGCTGAACGCCGCCGTCTACTACTTCATCTTCGGCGTCCTCATCCACGCCACCCGGGGACTCGACCGGACCACGTACATCCCGTTCCTGGTGACCGGGGTGTTCGTGTTCACCTTCACCCAGACCTCGGTCATGGCCGGCGTGCGCGCCATCTCCGGCAACCTCGGGCTGGTGCGCGCGCTGCACTTCCCGCGCGCCTCCCTGCCGATCTCGTTCGCGCTCCAGCAGCTCCAGCAACTGCTGTACTCGATGATCGTGCTGTTCCTCGTGGTCATCGCCTTCGGCAGCTACCCGGCCCTGTCCTGGCTGCTGATCGTGCCGGCGCTGGCGCTGCAGGTCCTGTTCAACACCGGGCTTGCGCTGATCATGGCCCGGCTGGGCGCCAAGACCCCCGACCTCGCCCAGCTCATGCCGTTCGTCACGCGGACCTGGATGTACGCGTCGGGCGTGATGTTCTCCCTCAGCGGCATGCTCGCGGGGAAGCCCGAGTGGGTCATCCGGCTGATGCAGGTCAACCCCGCCGCCATCTACATGGATCTGATCCGCTTCGCGCTGATCGACGGCTACGACTCCTCGCACCTGCCGCCGCACGTCTGGGCCGGCGCCGTCGGCTGGGCCGTGCTCGCCTTCGTCGGCGGCTTCGTGTACTTCTGGAAGGCTGAGGAGAGGTACGGCCGTGGCTGACCAGGACCACCACCACGACACGCGCGACAGCGCGCCGCGGGTGCCCACCGTGATCGCGGACGACCTGCACATCGTCTACCGCGTCAACGGCACCAGGGCCGGCAAGGGCAGTGCCACCGCCGCACTCAGCCGCATCCTCAAGCGGGGCTCCGGCGACGAGGCACGGGGCGTGCGCAAGGTGCACGCCGTCAGGGGCGTCTCCTTCGTCGCCCACCGCGGCGAGGCCATCGGCCTGATCGGCTCCAACGGCTCCGGCAAGTCCACGTTGCTGCGTGCCATCGCCGGTCTGCTGCCCGCCGAGAAGGGCCGGGTCTACACCGACGGCCAGCCCTCGCTGCTCGGTGTGAACGCGGCGCTGATGAACGACCTCACGGGCGAGCGCAACGTCATCCTGGGCGGGCTCGCCATGGGCATGTCGCGCGAGCAGATCAAGGAGCGCTACGAGGGGATCGTCGACTTCTCCGGCATCAACGAGAAGGGCGACTTCATCACGCTCCCGATGCGCACGTACTCCTCCGGCATGGCCGCCCGGCTCCGCTTCTCCATCGCCGCCGCCAAGGACCACGACGTCCTCATGATCGACGAGGCCCTGGCCACCGGCGACCGCAAGTTCCAGAAGCGCTCCGAGGCGCGCATCCGGGAGCTGCGCAAGGAGGCCGGCACCGTCTTCCTGGTCAGCCACAACAACAAGTCGATCCGCGACACCTGCGACCGGGCGCTGTGGCTGGAGCGCGGGGAACTGCGCATGGACGGCCCCACCGACGAGGTGCTCAAGGAGTACGAGAAGTTCACGGGCAAGTAGCCCGCAGGCGCCAGGGCCCCGCCGGAACGTGTCCGGCGGGGCCCCTAGGGCCTGTTCTGAGTTCCCCGCCTGCGCAGCGACGCCCGGCACGCACGCTCGCCGCACGGTGTCGCAGGACAGGTGGCTCCGCCACATGACCTGCGACACCGCGCACCGATCGCACGCACCGATCGCACGCACCGACCGCCGCTGCGCCCGCGCTCCGCGCGGACAACGGGGAACTCAGAACAGGCCCTGGTCCGCAAAGGATGTGTCAACTCGCGCCGTCCTGAGGAATCTTGACGGCAATCGGTGTGTTGTTGTGATGTGCGGACACCCCCCGCGCGGCTCGCTGCGTTGTACAACGTAAGCTGTACCGGTCCCGGAAAGCGGCAAGTGGGGAGATAATGCGCGACACCCTCCGCCGACGCCGCCGGGCGGACGGCCGGGCGGCGTGTCCGAAATAGTGTGTGTTGGGTCGGCAGTGTAGAACGGGAGATGTGACGGCAATGGCTACGGAAACTCCCCAGCTCAACGCAGCAGGTGCCGCCACCGTGCCGGGCAGTGGACGATGACGTGGACACCGACGGCGCGCGACCCCGAGCGCGCCACTCTCGACAAGGCCGCGGCTGAGAACTTCCCCGTGGCACCGTTCTTCCTGCCCAGAGCCTGGCGTGCCGACCTGATGGCCGTCTACGGCTTCGCCCGCCTCGTCGACGACATCGGCGACGGCGACCTGGCCCCCGGCGGCGCGGACGCCCGGCTGCTCGGCGTGTCGGCCGGCGAGGCCGAGGACCGCCTGGTCCTCCTCGACGCCTTCGAGGCCGATCTGCGCCGGGTCTTCGACGGCACCCCGTGCCATCCCCTGCTGCGCCGGCTCCAGCCCACCGTCCGCCGCCGCTCGCTGACCCCCGAGCCGTTCCTCGGTCTGATCGCCGCCAACCGCCAGGACCAGCTCGTCACCCGGTACGAGACCTACGACGACCTCCTCGCCTACTGCGAACTGTCCGCCAATCCCGTGGGCCGCCTCGTCCTCGCCGTCACCGGCACCTCGACCCCCGAGCGGATCCGCCGCTCCGACGACGTCTGCACCGCCCTCCAGATCGTCGAGCATCTCCAGGACGTCCGGGAGGACCTCGGACGGGACCGCATCTACCTGCCCGCCGCCGACATGAAACGTTTCCACGTGCAGGAGTCCGACCTCGCCGCGGCCACCGCGGGCGCGTCGGTGCGCGCACTGGTCGCGTACGAGGCGGAACGCGCCCGCGGTCTGCTGAATGAAGGCGCCCCCCTGGTGGGTAGCGTCCACGGCAGGCTGAAGCTGCTGCTCGCGGGGTTCGTGGCGGGGGGAAGGGCGGCGATCCACGCGATCGCCGCCGCCGAATACGACGTACTTCCCGGCCCACCCAAGCCCGGGAGGACCCGGTTGCTGCGCGAGGTGGGCGTGACTCTGCGAGGAGAGGGGTGATCCGGGCCGTGGAGTCGGAACACGTGTCCGCGCCGGTGCTCGCCGCCTACAGCTACTGCGAGGCGGTCACAGGGCAGCAGGCCCGCAACTTCGCCTACGGCATCAGACTGCTGCCGGCGGCCAAGAGGCGGGCGATGTCGGCGCTGTACGCGTTCTCCCGGCGCGTCGACGACATCGGCGACGGAGCGCTGCCCGACGATGTGAAGATCACCCGTCTGGAGGACACACGGGCCCTGCTCGGCCGGGTCCGCGACGGCGCCGTCGAGGAAGACGACACCGACCCCGTGGCCGTCGCCCTCGCCCACGCCGCCCGGGTCTTCCCGATCCCGCTCGGCGGCCTCGATGAACTCATCGACGGCGTCCTGAAGGACGTCCGCGGTGAGAGCTACGAGACCTGGGAGGACCTGAAGGTCTACTGCCGCTGCGTGGCCGGGGCCATCGGACGTCTCTCCCTCGGGGTGTTCGGCACCGAGCCGGGCGCGCGCGGCGCCGAACGCGCCTCCGAGTACGCCGACACGCTGGGGCTCGCGCTGCAACTGACCAACATCCTCAGAGACGTCCGCGAGGACGCCGAGGGCGGCCGCACCTACCTGCCCGCCGACGACCTCGCCAAGTTCGGCTGCTCGGCCGGGTTCGGCGGTCCGACGCCGCCGGAGGGCTCCGACTTCGCGGGCCTGGTGCACTTCGAGGTGCGACGGGCCCGCGCCCTGTTCGCCGAGGGCTACCGGCTGCTGCCCCTGCTGGACCGGCGCAGCGGCGCGTGCGTCGCCGCCATGGCCGGCATCTACCGCCGCCTGCTGGACCGCATCGAGCGCGAGCCGGAGGCCGTGCTGCGCGGCCGGGTCTCGCTGCCCGGACACGAGAAGGCGTACGTCGCCGTGCGCGGCCTGTCCGGCCTCGACGCCCGGTACGTGTCCCGGCAGACCGTCAGGAGGCGTGCCTGATGGCGAAGTCACCGCACGGTGGGGCCACCGGCGAGAAGAGGCGGGCAACCCTCGGGTGCCGGGCGGCGTCCCTGACGGCAACGGTCGCCCGCGAGGTCCCCGCCCATCGCGGCGGACGCACAGGGGAGGGCGCACGATGACCGACGGCACACGGCGCGACAAACCGCTCGACGACATCACGGGACCGGCCGGACGGCACGCCGTCGTGGTCGGCGGCGGCCTTGCCGGCCTCACCTCCGCGCTCGCGCTCGCCGACGCCGGAATGCGCGTCACGC
Organism: Streptomyces sp. NBC_01788; assembly: GCF_035917575.1. Lineage (GTDB taxonomy): Bacteria > Actinomycetota > Actinomycetes > Streptomycetales > Streptomycetaceae > Streptomyces. The sequence goes on from NZ_CP109090.1 coordinate 6,981,060, forward strand.
TCCTCGAGGGCAGACCCCGCCTGGGCGGGCTCGCCTTCTCCTTCCAGCGCGGCGACCTCACCATCGACAACGGACAGCACGTGTACCTGCGCTGCTGCACCGCCTACCGCTGGTTCCTCGACCGGATCGGCGGCGCCGAGCTCGCCCCGCTGCAGGACCGCCTCGAGGTGCCCGTCGTCGACGTGGCGCGACCCGAGGGCCGGCGGCTGGGCACGCTGCGGCGCGACGCGCTGCCCGTGCCCCTGCACCTGGGGCGCAGCCTCGCCACCTACCCGCACCTCTCGCTCGCCGAGCGGGCCCGGGTGGGCCGCGCCGCGCTCGCGCTCAAGGGCCTCGACCTGTCCGACCCGACCCTGGACGCACAGAACTTCGGCACCTGGCTGGCCGAGCACGGCCAGTCGGCGCGCGCCGTGGAGGCGCTGTGGGACCTGGTCGGGGTCGCCACCCTCAACGCGGTCGCCGGCGACGCCTCGCTCGGGCTCGCCGCGATGGTGTTCAAGACCGGACTGCTGTCCGACCCGGGAGCGGCCGACATCGGCTGGGCCCGCGTCCCGCTGGGCGAACTGCACGACCGGCTGGCCCGCAGGGCGCTCGACTCCGCGGGCGTGCGTACCGAGGTCCGAACACGCGTCACCTCCGTCTCCCTCGACGCGGACGGGAGCTGGAACGTTCAGGTTCCCGGTGAGAACCTGCTCGCCGACGCGGTCGTCCTCGCCGTACCCCAGCGCGAGGCCCACGGCCTGCTGCCGGCCGGCGCCCTGGACGCGCCGGACCGGCTGCTCAGGATCGGCACCGCGCCGATCCTCAACGCCCACGTCGTCTACGACCGCACGGTGCTCAACGCGCCCTTCTTCGCGGCCATCGGCACCCCCGTTCAGTGGGTCTTCGACCGCACCGAGGCGGCCGGCCTGAAGCACGGTCAGTACCTCGCGGTGTCCCAGTCGGTGGCGCAGGACGAGATCGACGCGCCGGTCGCCGTACTGCGCGAGCGCTATCTGCCCGAACTGAGGCGGCTGCTGCCCCGCGCCCGCCGGGCCGAGGTGAAGGACTTCTTCGTGACCCGGGAGCGCACGGCGACGTTCGCCCCGGCCCCCGGCGTCGGACGGCTGCGGCCCGGCGCCCGCACCAAGGCACCCGGCCTGTACCTGGCCGGAGCGTGGACCGCCACAGGGTGGCCCGCGACCATGGAGAGTGCGGTCCGCAGCGGTGTGAAGGCGGCCGAGGCCGCGCTGAGCGCCCTGGGCCGGCCCCGCCCGAGCCGTCTCTTCGCCATCGAGGAGGCGGCGGCGTGACGTTCGATCAGCAGCCCGTGGCAGGCCCCCGCACCTCCGGCACCGCAACAAGAGGAGAGACTGTGCCCACTGTGCCCCCGGCCTCGACGGCCGCTCGGAGGACCGCGGTGGACGTGACCGCGCTGTTGGAGCGCGGCCGGACCCTGGCCACGCCGGTACTGCGGGCGGCCGTCGACCGCCTGGCGCCCCCCATGGACACTGTCGCCGCCTACCACTTCGGCTGGATCGACGCTCAGGGCAACCCGGCGGCCGGGGACGGCGGCAAGGCCGTGCGCCCGGCGCTGGCCGTGCTTTCCGCCGAGGTCGCCGGGGCCGCGCCCGAGGCCGGTGTGCCCGGCGCGGTCGCCGTGGAGCTCGTCCACAACTTCTCCCTGCTGCACGACGACCTGATGGACGGCGACGAACAGCGCCGCCACCGCGACACGGTCTGGAAGGTGCACGGCCCCGCCCAGGCCATCCTGGTCGGCGACGCCCTGTTCGCGCTGGCCAACGAGGTGCTCCTGGAACCGGGCACCGCCGAGGCCGGGCGCGCCGCCCGCCGCCTGACCAGCGCCACCCTCGCCCTGATCGACGGTCAGGCGCAGGACATCTCCTACGAGCACCGGGACCGGGTCAGCGTCGCCGAGTGCCTGGAGATGGAGGGCAACAAGACCGGCGCCCTGCTCGCCTGCGCCTCCTCCGTCGGCGCGGTCCTCGGCGGCGCGGACGACCGCACCGCCGACACCCTGGAGACGTACGGGTACCACCTCGGCCTGGCCTTCCAGGCCGTCGACGACCTCCTCGGCATCTGGGGCGACCCGGGGGCCACCGGCAAGCAGACCTGGAGCGATCTGCGCCAGCGCAAGAAGTCCCTGCCGGTCGTCGCCGCGCTCGCGGCGGGCGGCCCGGCCTCCGAGCGGCTCGGCGAGATCCTCGCCGCCGACGCCAAGAGCAGCGACTTCGCGAACTTCTCCGAGGAGGAGTTCGCGGCCCGCGCCGCCCTCATCGAGGAGGCGGGCGGCCGGGAGTGGACGGGCGAGGAGGCGCGCCGTCAGCACACCATCGCCATCGAAGCCCTCGACGCCGTCGACATGCCCGAGCGGGTACGGGCCGCGTTCACGGCGCTCGCCGACTTCGTCGTCGTACGAAAGAGATGATCACTATCGGTCGAACCAGCCTCGCGTAGTCGCCGGCCGGTGCTGCAAGGTGGTTTCAGGCACCGGCCGACGGCGGACCCACAGCAGCACGACTTGCACGACTGCACGAAGGGGAAGCCATGACAGCGACGACCGACGGAAGCACCGGGGCGACACTGCCGACCCGCGCTGCCGCGGCCAGTGAAACCGTACTCAGCACCCCCGAGGCGGCCGGGGTACAAGAAGCCGCCGCGGCCGCCGTCCGGCGGGCCACCGACTTCCTGCTCGCCCAGCAGGACGCCGAGGGCTGGTGGAAGGGCGACCTCGAGACGAACGTCACCATGGACGCCGAGGACCTGCTCCTGCGCCAGTTCCTGGGCATCCTGGAGGAGGACACCACCCGGGCCGCCGCGCTGTTCATCCGCGGGGAGCAGCGCGAGGACGGCACCTGGGCCACCTTCTACGGCGGCCCGGGCGAACTCTCCACCACCATCGAGGCCTACGTCGCCCTCCGGCTGGCCGGCGACGCGCCGGACGAACCCCACATGGCCCGGGCCTCCGCCTGGGTGCGCGAGCAGGGCGGCATCGCTGCCTCCCGTGTCTTCACCCGGATCTGGCTCGCCCTGTTCGGCTGGTGGAAGTGGGAGGACCTGCCGGAGCTGCCGCCCGAGCTGATCTGGTTCCCCAAGTGGTTCCCGCTCAACATCTACAACTTCGGGTGCTGGGCGCGGCAGACGATCGTGCCCCTGACCGTCGTCTCGGCCAAACGCCCGGTGCGTCCGGCCCCGTTCCCGCTCGACGAGCTGCACACCGACCCCGGCAGCCCCCGTCCGCCGCGGCCGCTCGCCCCGGCGCGCACCTGGGACGGACTGTTCCAGCGGCTCGACATGGTCGTGCGCGGCTACCGCGGCGTCGCCGTGCGCAAGGTGCGCGAGGCCGCCATGAACTCGGCCGCCCGCTGGATCATCGAGCGGCAGGAGAACGACGGCTGCTGGGGCGGCATCCAGCCGCCGGCCGTGTACTCGGTCATCGCCCTGTACCTGCTCGGCTACGACCTCGGACATCCGGTGATGCGGGCGGGCCTCCAGTCGCTGGACCGCTACGCCGTGTGGCGCGAGGACGGCGCCCGCATGATCGAGGCCTGCCAGTCGCCGGTGTGGGACACCTGCCTGGCCACCATCGCCCTCGCCGACGCCGGACTGCCCGCCGATCACCCGCAGTTGGTCAAGGCCGCCGACTGGATGCTGGGCGAGGAGATCGTCCGCCCCGGCGACTGGTCGGTGCGCCGCCCCGGGCTGCCGCCGGGCGGCTGGGCGTTCGAGTTCCACAACGACAACTACCCCGACATCGACGACACCGCCGAGGTCGTCCTCGCCCTGCGCCGGGTCAGGCACCACGACCCGGAGCGGCTGGACAAGGCCATCGGGCGCGGGGTGCGCTGGAACCTCGGGATGCAGTCGAAGGACGGCGCCTGGGGAGCCTTCGACGCCGACAACACCAGCCCGTTCCCCAACCGGCTGCCGTTCTGCGACTTCGGCGAGGTGATCGACCCGCCCTCGGCGGACGTCACCGCGCACGTCGTGGAGATGCTCGCCGCCGAGGGCCTGACCCACGATCCGCGAACCCGGCGGGGTATCGAATGGCTGCTGGCCGAACAGGAGTCGGACGGCTCGTGGTTCGGCCGCTGGGGCGTCAACTACCTCTACGGCACCGGGTCGGTCGTGCCCGCGCTGGCGGCCGCGGGCCTGCCCGGCTCCCATCCGGCCGTCCGCCGCGCGGTGAGCTGGCTGGAGAGCGTGCAGAACGACGACGGCGGCTGGGGCGAGGACCTGCGCTCCTACAAGGACGTCGGGGAGTGGAGAGGCAGGGGCGCCTCCACCGCCTCGCAGACCGCCTGGGCCCTGATGGCCCTGCTGGCCGCGGGGGAGCAGGACTCCAAGGCCGTCGAGCGCGGCGTCGAGTGGCTCGCGGCGACCCAGCGGGAGGACGGCTCCTGGGACGAGCCGTACTTCACCGGCACCGGCTTCCCCTGGGACTTCTCCATCAACTACCACCTGTACCGGCAGGTCTTCCCGCTCACCGCGCTCGGCCGGTACGTGCACGGCGACCCCCTCACCGGCCGGCGACCCCCCGCCGGTGCCCTCGCCGGCCGGCTCGGCGCCGAGGCCAAGGGGGGCTGATGCGCGCGCAGCCCGGACCGGCCCCGCTGCTGATCGCCTGCGCGCTCGGCATCGAGCGTCTCGCCCTGCGCGCAGGCGACCGCGGCGGAGCCGGCGGGCCGGTCACCGTCCTGCGGACGGGCATGGGCCCCAAGGCGGCGGAACGCTCCGTCACCCGGGTCCTCGCCGGCCCGCCGCTGGACCGGGCCGCGGTGCTCGCCACCGGCTTCTGCGCGGGGCTCGCCCCGGGCATGCACCCCGGCGACCTCGTCGTCGCCGAGGAGACCCGGGACCCGCACGGCACCGTCCCGTGTGTGGGCACCGAACTGCTCGTCAAGGAACTCACCCGCACCCTGCCCGGGCGCACCGTGCACACCGGGCCGCTCACCGGCTCCGATCACGTCGTGCGCGGCCCCGAGCGGTCCGATCTGCTCGCCACCGGCGCGATCGCGGTCGACATGGAGTCGGCGGCCACGCTTCTGAGCGCCGTGCGCACGGGCGTGCGCCCCGTTGCGGCCGTGCGGGTGGTCGTGGACGCTCCAGAACATGAACTCGTCCGTATCGGTACGGTGCGCGGTGGAATATCAGCCTTCCGTGTTCTTCGTTCCGTCCTGCCGACTTTTTTCGAATGGCACCGTAATGTGCTGCTCCCCCGGAGGTGAGCCAGATGGCCATGCCGCTGCGCCAGTCCGTCAAAGTCGCCACATACCTGGCCGAACAGAAGCTGCGCAAGCGGGACAAGTTCCCGCTGATCGTCGAACTCGAACCGCTATTCGCCTGCAACCTCAAGTGCGAGGGCTGCGGCAAGATCCAGCATCCGGCCGGAGTGCTCAAGCAGCGCATGCCCGTCGCCCAGGCGGTGGGAGCGGTACTGGAGTCCGGTGCGCCGATGGTGTCCATCGCGGGCGGTGAGCCCCTGATGCACCCCCAGATCGACGAGATCGTCCGGCAACTGGTCGCCAAGCGCAAGTACGTCTTCCTGTGCACCAACGCGCTGCTGATGCGCAAGAAGATGGACAAGTTCAAGCCGTCCCCCTACTTCGCCTTCGCGGTGCACATCGACGGGCTGCGGGAGCGGCACGACGAGTCGGTGGCGAAGGAGGGCGTGTTCGACGAGGCGGTGGAGGCCATCAAGGAGGCCAAGCGGCGCGGCTTCCGGGTGACCACCAACTCCACGTTCTTCAACACCGACACCCCCCAGACCGTCGTCGAGGTGCTCAACTTCCTCAACGACGACCTCAAGGTCGACGAGATGATGATCTCGCCGGCCTACGCCTACGAGAAGGCTCCCGACCAGGAGCACTTCCTGGGCGTGGAGCAGACCCGCGAGCTGTTCAGGAAGGCCTTCGCGGGCGGCAACAGGGGCCGCTGGCGGCTGAACCACTCCCCGCTGTTCCTCGACTTCCTCGAGGGCAAGGTCGACTTCCCGTGCACCGCCTGGGCGATCCCGAACTACTCCCTCTTCGGCTGGCAGCGCCCCTGCTACCTGATGAGCGACGGGTACGTGCCGACGTACCGGGAACTCATCGAGGACACCGACTGGGACAAGTACGGCCGGGGCAAGGACCCGCGCTGCGCCAACTGCATGGCGCACTGCGGCTACGAGCCCACCGCCGTGCTGGCCACCATGGGATCGCTGAAGGAGTCCCTGCGCGCCATGCGCGAGACGGTCTCCGGGAACCGGGACTGACGGCATGGCCGCCATTCCTCTGGGTGTCCCCGAGGTGCCGGCCCGGCCGATCGGCGAGCGGCGAGTGTCGCGGCGGATCGACGTCGGGCCGGTGGCGGTCGGGGGCGGGGCGCCGGTGTCGGTGCAGTCGATGACGACGACGCGTACGTCGGACATCGGTGCGACGTTGCAGCAGATCGCGGAGTTGACGGCGTCGGGTTGCCAGATCGTGCGGGTGGCGTGTCCGACGCAGGACGACGCGGACGCGCTGGCGACGATCGCGCGGAAGTCGCAGATTCCGGTGATCGCGGACATCCATTTCCAGCCGAAGTACGTGTTCGCGGCGATCGAGGCGGGCTGTGCGGCGGTGCGGGTGAACCCGGGCAACATCAAGCAGTTCGACGACAAGGTCAGGGAGATCGCGCGGGCGGCGAAGGATCACGGGACGCCGATCCGGATCGGTGTGAACGCGGGTTCGCTGGACCGGCGGCTGCTGCAGAAGTACGGGAAGGCGACTCCGGAGGCGCTGGTGGAGTCGGCGCTGTGGGAGGCGTCCCTGTTCGAGGAGCACGACTTCCGGGACATCAAGATCTCGGTCAAGCACAACGATCCGGTCGTGATGATCGAGGCCTACCGGCAGCTCGCCGGGCAGTGCGACTACCCCCTCCACCTCGGCGTGACCGAGGCCGGCCCCGCTTTCCAGGGCACGATCAAGTCGGCGGTGGCCTTCGGCGCGCTGCTGTCCCAGGGGATCGGTGACACCATCCGCGTGTCGCTGTCCGCGCCGCCGGTCGAGGAGATCAAGGTCGGCATCCAGATCCTGGAGTCGCTGAACCTGCGCCAGCGTGGTCTGGAGATCGTCTCCTGTCCGTCCTGCGGCCGTGCGCAGGTGGACGTGTACAAGCTGGCCGAGGAGGTCACCGCCGGTCTGACCGGCATGGAGGTGCCGCTGCGCGTCGCGGTGATGGGCTGCGTCGTCAACGGTCCCGGTGAGGCCCGTGAGGCCGACCTCGGTGTCGCTTCCGGCAACGGCAAGGGGCAGATCTTCGTGAAGGGCGAGGTCATCAAGACCGTGCCGGAGTCGAAGATCGTGGAGACCCTGATCGAGGAGGCCATCAAGATCGCGGAGGGGATGGGGCAGGACGACGCCGCGTCCGGCGGCGGCACCGTCACGGGGACACCGACAGTGACAGTGAGTTAAGTACGGCACGGACCGAGAGGGGGCCCAGCGTGACCATTCTGGAGAGCATCCGGGGACCACGCGACCTGAAGGCGCTGTCCGAGGCGGAACTGGGTGAACTGTCCGACGAGATACGTGAGTTCCTGGTGCATGCGGTCGCCAGGACCGGCGGTCACCTCGGGCCCAACCTGGGGGTGGTGGAACTCACCGTCGCCCTCCACCGGGTCTTCGAGTCGCCGGTCGACCGGATCCTGTGGGACACCGGTCACCAGAGTTATGTGCACAAGCTTCTGACAGGGCGTCAGGACTTCTCCAAGCTGCGCGGCAAGGGAGGGCTGTCCGGCTACCCCGCGCGCGAGGAGTCCGAGCACGACGTCATCGAGAACAGCCACGCCTCCACGGCGCTCGGCTGGGCCGACGGACTCGCCAAGGCCCGCGAGGTGCAGGGGGAGAAGGGACACGTCGTCGCCGTCATCGGCGACGGCGCGCTGACCGGCGGCATGGCCTGGGAGGCGCTGAACAACATCGCGGCCGCCCGGGACCGGCCGCTGATCATCGTCGTCAACGACAACGAGCGGTCCTACGCGCCGACCATCGGCGGCCTCGCCAACCACCTGGCCACCCTGCGCACCACGGACGGCTACGAGAAGGTCCTGGCCTGGGGCAAGGAGGTGCTCCAGCGCACCCCGGTCGTCGGCAACACCCTCTACGAGTCGCTGCACGGCGCGAAGAAGGGGTTCAAGGACGCGTTCGCGCCGCAGGGCATGTTCGAGGACCTCGGGCTGAAGTACCTCGGCCCGATCGACGGACACGACATCAAGGCCGTCGAGTCGGCGCTGCGCCGCGCCAAACGCTTCCACGGCCCCGTCCTCGTCCACTGCCTCACCGAGAAGGGCCGCGGCTACGAACCCGCGCTGGCCCACGAGGAGGACCACTTCCACACCGTGGGCGTGATGGACCCGCTGACCTGCGAGCCGCTCGCCCCGGCCGGCGGGCCGTCCTGGACCTCCGTGTTCGGCGACGAGATCGTGCGGATCGGCGAGGAGCGGGACGACGTCGTGGCGATCACCGCCGCCATGCTGCACCCGGTGGGCCTCGGCAGGTTCGCCGAGCGGTTCCCGGACCGGGTGTGGGACGTGGGCATCGCCGAGCAGCACGCGGTCGTCTCGGCCGCGGGGCTCGCCACCGGCGGTCTGCACCCGGTCGTCGCCGTCTACGCCACCTTCCTCAACCGCGCCTTCGACCAGCTCCTGATGGACGTCGCCCTGCACCGCTGCGGGGTCACCTTCGTCCTGGACCGGGCCGGAGTGACCGGCGTCGACGGGCCCTCCCACAACGGCATGTGGGACATGTCCGTCCTCCAGGTCGTGCCCGGTCTCAGGATCGCCGCGCCGCGCGACGCCGACCAGTTGCGTGCCCAGCTGCGGGAGGCCGTCGCCGTCGACGACGCGCCGACCCTGATCCGGTTCCCCAAGGAGTCGGCCGGCCCGCGGATCGAGGCCGTGGGCCACGCCGGAGGCATGGACGTACTGCACCGGGCGGAGAGCCCCGACGTGCTGCTGGTCGCCGTGGGCGTGATGGCGCCGGTGTGCCTCCAGGCCGCCGAACTGCTCCAGGCGCGGGGCATCGGCTGCACCGTCGTCGACCCGCGCTGGGTCAAACCCGTCGATCCGGCGCTGCCGGACCTGGCCGCCGGGCACCGGCTGGTGGCCGTGGTCGAGGACAACAGCCGCGCGTCCGGCGTGGGCGCCGCGGTCGCCCTGGCGCTCGGCGACGCCGAGGTCGACGTACCGGTACGCAGGTTCGGCATCCCCGAGCAGTTCCTCGCGCACGCCAAACGCGGAGAGGTGCTGGCCGACATCGGGCTCACCCCGGTCGAGGTCGCCGGACGGATCGGCGCGAGCCTGACCGTGCGGGAGCAGGCCGGGACGATCCCGGCGCAGAACGGCGCCGGGGCCGTCATGGCAGTCAAGGAGACAACCGAATGACCACGGAGTTCGACCTCGGCGCCCTGCTCGCCGAGCGCGGCACCGAGCGCTACGAGCTGCACACCAGGCACCTCAACCACCAACTGCCGCGGATGCTGCACACCATCGGCTTCGACAAGGTCTACGAGCGGGCCGAGGGCGCGTACTTCTGGGACGCGGAGGGCAACGACTACCTGGACATGCTCTCCGGGTTCGGGGTGATGGGCCTGGGCCGCCACCACCCCGTCGTCCGCAAGGCGCTGCACGACGTGCTGGACGCCCAGCTAGCCGACCTCACCCGCTTCGACTGCCAGCCGCTGCCCGGGCTGCTGGCCGAGCGGCTGCTCGCGCACACCCCCCACCTGGACCGGGTGTTCTTCGGCAACAGCGGCACGGAGGCGGTGGAGACCGCGCTGAAGTTCGCCCGACGCGCCACCGGCCGACCGCGGATCCTGTACTGCGAGCACTCCTTCCACGGACTGACCGCCGGCTCGCTGTCCGTCAACGGCGAGGACGGCTTCCGGGACGGCTTCGCCCCGCTGCTGCCCGACACCGCCGTACCGCTCGGCGACCTCGACGCGCTCGCACGGGAGCTGAGGAAGGGCGACGTGGCCGCCCTGATCGTCGAGCCGATCCAGGGCAAGGGCGTGCACGAGGCCCCGCCCGGCCGGCTGCGCGCCGCGCAGGAACTGCTGCACCGGCACAAGGCGCTGCTCATCGCCGACGAGGTGCAGACGGGCCTGGGCCGCACCGGGGACTTCTGGGCCTACCAGCACGAGGACGGGGTCGAGCCGGACCTGGTCTGCGTGGCCAAGGCCCTGTCCGGCGGCTATGTGCCGGTGAGCGCCACCCTCGGCAGGGACTGGATCTTCAAGAAGGTCTACTCCTCGATCGACCGGGTGCTCGTCCACTCGGCGAGCTTCGGGTCCAACGCCCAGGCCATGGCGGCGGGCCTGGCCGTGCTGTCCGTGATGGAGAACGAGCAGATCGTGGCCAACGCCAGGGCCACGGGCGAGCTGCTGAAGTCCCGGCTCGCCGCGCTCACCGACCGGTACGAGCTGCTCGCCGACGTGCGCGGCCGCGGCCTGATGATCGGCATCGAGTTCGGGCGGCCGAGGTCGCTGAAGCTGCGCGGGCGCTGGACCATGCTCCAGGCGGCCCGCAAGGGACTGTTCGCGCAGATGGTGGTCGTCCCGCTGCTGCAGCGGCACCGTATCCTGACCCAGGTCTCCGGCGACCACCTGGAAGTGATCAAGCTGATCCCGCCGCTGGTCGTCGGGGAGGCCGAGGTCGACCGGTTCGTGGACGCCTTCACCGCTGTGATGGACGACGCGCACGACGGCGGGCTGATGTGGGACTTCGGAAAGACGCTGGTCAAGCAGGCCGTCGCCAACCGGTGAGCCGACCGGGCACGGACCCCGTCGCTGACTTTGCCTCTGAGGCAAGAAATTTGCCTTAGAGGCAAAGTAGCGGTGGAATGGAGACATGAGCTCTCCAGAGTCCCAGCCCCCGGCGGGGCCGGTCGAGGACCTGCCCGCCGTCGCGCCGCAACTGCGTGCGCTGCGCCGCCGTGCCGCACTGACCCTGGAGGCCGCGGCCCGGGCCGCCGGGCTGTCGCCCGCCCATCTCTCCCGACTGGAGACCGGGCAGCGCCAGCCCTCGCTGCCGATGCTGCTCTCGCTCGCCCGTGTCTACGGTACGACAGTCTCCGAACTGCTCGGCGAGAACGTCGCCGAGCGGGACGCGGTGGTGCACGCCGGGGACATGGAGCCGACGCGGGCCGGCGGCTGGACGTACTGGCAGGCCGGCGCGTCCGGCCGCGGGATGCAGGCCCTGCGGGTCCGCGTCCCGCACGGCTCCCAGGGCGACATCGTGCGCGTGCACCCCGGCGAGGAGTGGCTGTACGTCCTCAGCGGACGCCTCAGGCTCCGCCTCGGCGACGCCACGCACCTGCTCGTGCCGGGCAGCAGCGCGCACTTCGACTCGCTGACCCCGCACCGCATCGCGGCCGAGAACCCGGACGGGGTCGAGCTCCTCTTCGTCCACACCCTGTTGCAGAGTCCCACGGCCGCGCTGTGCCTGGGCCCCCACATCGGAGACATGCCATGACCAACATGGAAGAGAAGTTCCCGCGCGCCCTGTGGGTCCGGCTCGTCATCTACACCGTCGTCGGTCACTTCTTCGCCGGGTTCGTCTGGTTCCTGTTCTCGGTCGGCGGCTCCAAGTGAGGGCCCGGGTGCCGGCCCGTCAGTCCAGCAGCCGCTCGCGCAGCCGCTCCCGGGTGGCCGGAGCCAGCCGCAGCCCCCGCTCCAGGTAGGCGTCGACGCCGCCCCAGGTCTCCTCGATGGTGTCCAGGGCCGCCGCCAGATACTCGGCGCGCGCCTCGAACAGGGGGCTGAGCAGCTCCATGACCTCGGGGGAGTAGGCCGCGGCCGACGTGCCGCTGCGGTGCACCTTGTAGCGGCGGTGCTTGGCGTTCGACTCCAGGTAGTCGGCGACGATCGCGTCCCGCTCCACGCCGAGGGCGAGGAGCGTCACGGCGATCGACAGGCCCGCGCGGTCCTTGCCCGCCGCGCAGTGCATCAGGACCGGGACGCAGTCCTCGGCGAGCGCGTGCAGCACCTGCGAGTGCTCGCCGGTGCGCTCCTTGATGAGCACGCGGTAGGACGAGATCATCCGGTCCGCGCCCTTGCCGTCGTCCAGGACGGAGCGCAGCTCGTCGAGGTCGCCGTCACGGACCATCTTCCAGAACTCGGCGCCGTCCGCCGGGTCGCTCAGCGGCAGGTTCACATGGCGCACGCCCGGCAGTTCGACGTCCGGGCCCTCCAGCCCGACGTCGGCCGTGTTGCGGAAGTCGAAGATCGTGTGCAGGCCCAGGGAGCCGAGGTAGGACGCGTCCTCGTCGGTCGCGTGCGCGAGGTGGCCGCTGCGGAACAGCATCCCGTGCCGCACCCGCCGGCCGTCGACGGTCGGCAGCCCGCCCACGTCACGGAAGTTGCGCACTGCGGCCAGCTCCGGCTCGGTCGAGGGGACCTGCTGCGTCACGGGGACTCCTCCCTTTCGGCCCCGCCGTCACGGTGCGTCGGCGGGTGCGGCTTCGACCATACGACATGGCTGCCCGGGGCAACGGGCTGTCCACAGGCGTTGCACCGGCGCCCGCGCCCCTTGATGATGGCGGTGCGTGCGCGGACCGGTTCGGACCTGTGGGGGACGGAACATGCTGGAGACCGCCGACGACGGACGTACATGGCTGCTGACCGGGCCCACGAGCGGCTACGCCGTCCATCTGACCGAGCGTGGCGAACTGCTCCACCTGCACTGGGGTCCGAGCATCACCCTGACCGACGCCGAGGCCCTGGCCGCACGGCCGCTGCCGGACGCGCGGCCCTTCGAGTCCCCGCTCGACGGACACGAGGAGTACCCGGTCGAGGGCGGCCCCCGCTTCGTACGGCCCGCGCTGTCCGTGCGCACCGCCGAACGGCGCGGCACCGAGTGGACCTTCGGGTCGTACGACGCCGAGGGCGACGAACTACGGCTGCTGTTCCACGACTCGGGGCTGGACATCACCCTGCACTACCGCATGCGCGGGGACGTCGTCGAACGCTGGGTCACCCTCGCCAACCGGGGGCCCGAGCCCGTGGAGGTGCTGCGCGCCGACTCGGCGACCTGGACCCTGCCCGAGCGGGAAGGCCGGCGGCTGTCCCACCTGCACGGCCGCTGGGCCGCCGAGTCCCGGCTCGTGCGCACCTCACTCGCCTACGGCGAGCACGTCATCGGCAGCCGCCGCGGCCACACCGGCCACCAGCACCTGCCGTGGGTCGCCCTGGACACCGACGCCACCGAGGAGCGCGGCGAGGTCTACGGCTGCGCCCTGGGCTGGTCGGGCTCCTGGCGGATCGCGGTCGCCCAACTCCCGGACGCGCGCGTGCAGATCACCGGGGGCGCCGGACACGACGACTCCGGGCTGCTGATGCTCCGGGCCGGGGAGACGTACACCGGCCCCGTCTTCGCAGGGCTGTGGAGCGACGGCGGACACGGCGGCGCGAGCCGCGCCTGGCACGCCTACCAGCGGCGGTACGTCATCCCCGACGCGGACCGGGACCGGCCGGTGCTCTACAACTCCTGGGAGGCCACCCAGTTCGACATCTCGGAGGAGCAGCAGGGGGCGCTCGCGCGGCGGGCCGCGGAGATCGGCGTGGAACTGTTCGTCGTCGACGACGGCTGGTTCGGCGCCCGCACCGGCGACCGCGCCGGACTCGGCGACTGGTGGCCCAACCCCGACCGGTTCCCCGGCGGCCTGAAGCCGCTCGCCGACCAGGTGCACGGCCTCGGCATGCGGTTCGGCATCTGGGTCGAGCCGGAGATGGTCAACCCCGACAGCGACCTGTACCGCGCGCACCCCGACTGGGTGCAGCACCAACCCGGGCGCACGCGCACGGAGTTCCGCAACCAGCTCGTCCTCAACCTCGCGCGCGAGGACGTGCGGGAGCATCTGTGGGAGCGGCTGGACACGCTGCTCTCCAGCGCCCCGATCGACTATGTGAAATGGGACTTCAACCGCTCCTTCACCGACGCCGGCTGGCCCGGGGAGCCGTACCCGCAGCGCCTGTGGACCGACCATGTGCGCGCGCTGTACGCCCTGCTTGACCGGCTGCGGGCCGCGCACCCGGGCGTCGCCTTCGAGTCCTGCTCGGGCGGCGGCGGGCGGATCGACCTCGGCGTCCTGTCCCGTACGGACCAGGTGTGGACCTCCGACAACACCGATCCGCTGGACCGGCTCGCCATCCAGCACGGCTTCAGCCAGATCCATCCCGCCCGTGTCATGGCCGCCTGGGTCACCGACAGCCCGAACACCATGCTCAACGGGCGGGCCAGCACGCTGCGTTTCCGCTTCGTCAGCGCCATGGCGGGTGTGCTCGGGGTGGGTGGCGACCTCACCCGGTGGACGGAGGAGGAGCTGGCCGAGGCCTGTGACTGGATCGCGCTGTACAAGGAGATCCGGCCGGTGGTCCAGCGTGGCGACCTGTACCGGCTGAGGGCCCCGCGGGGCGGGCTGAGCGCGGTGCAGTACGTCCTCGGCGACGACACCGTCGTCCTCGCCCTGCTCCAGGCGCAGCACCACGGCGAGCCGGTGCCCGCGCTGCGGCTGCGCGGACTGGACCCGGCGGCGTCGTACATGTGCGGGGACACCGGGGAAGTGCACCGCGGCGCCGTACTGCTGCACCACGGGCTGCGCACCGGGCTGCGGGGCGACTTCGACGCGACGGTCGTCAGGCTGCGGCGTGTGTGAAGGCCTCACGTATTCCCGCTGGAGCCTCCCGGTCGAAGTGGCCTTTCTCACCGCACGTCAACCCCTTCCTACGGTCGCGTAGGTCACATTCGAAGGTGAATCATGGGCCGACGTGGCAGACGATTCGAAGAGTGACAGCAGATCAGTGATCGGGTCGTACGTGGCGGTGGGGGACAGCTTCACCGAGGGCGTCGGCGACCCCGGCCCCGACGGGGAGTTCGTCGGCTGGGCCGACCGTCTCGCCGTCCTGCTCGCCGAGCGGCGGCCCGAGGGCAACTTCCAGTACACCAACCTCGCCGTGCGCGGCAGACTGCTCGACCAGATCGTGGCGGAGCAGGTGTCCCGGGCCGAAGAACTCGCCCCGGACCTGGTCTCGTTCTGCGCCGGCGGCAACGACATCATCCGCCCCGGCACCGACCCGGACGAGGTGGCCGAGCGCTTCGAGAAGGCGGTCTCCCGGCTCGTTGCCGTCGCGGGCACGGTCCTGGTGACCACCGGCTTCGACACACGGGGCGTGCCCCTGCTCAAGCATCTTCGCGGCAGGATCGCCACGTACAACGGGCATGTGCGGGCCGTCGCCGACCGCTACGGCTGCCCGGTGCTCGACCTGTGGTCGCTGAGGACCGTCCAGGACCGCCGCGCCTGGGACGACGACCGCCTGCACCTGTCGGCCGAAGGGCACACGCGGGTGGCGCTGCGGGCCGGCCAGGTACTCGGACTCGACGTCCCGGCCGATCCGGAGCAGCCCTGGCCGCCGCTGCCGTCCCGCGGCACGCTGGAGGTCCGCCGAGACGACGTGCACTGGGCGCGCGAGTACCTGGTCCCCTGGATCGGCCGCCGCCTGCGCGGCGAGTCCTCCGGCGACCATGCGACGGCCAAGGGCGCCCTGTCACCCGACGACATCAGAACCCGGATCGCCTCGGTGGCCTGACCCCGCGAGGCGCGCCGGGGGCGCTTCGTACGGGTCAGTCCCTCGCCGCCGCGTCGTCCGCGGGCCGTGCGCTCCCCGGGACCTCGCACGTGTCCTTGAAGCCCTGGCTCTTGAGACCCAGGGCGGAGTTCATGCGGGAGCGCAGGTTCTCCACCGCCACCATCGCGGTCAGTTCGACCAGGGCCGGCTCACCGAGCCGGTCCCGCAGCCGCGCGGTCAGGTCGTCGTCCACCGTGGGCGGCGTCGCCGTCATGGCCTCGGCGTACGCCAGGACGTCGCGCTCCAGCGGCGTGTAGACGTCGCTGTCCCGCCACACCGGGACGTCGTGCAGCTTCTCGGGCGCCATGCCGCGCTCGCGGGAGACCCAGTACCCGAAGTCCACACACCACGAGCAGCCGATCGCCGCGGCCGACGCCATCTCGGCGAGCGCCTTGAGATCGGGGTCGAGCCTGTTCCACTTCGCGAGCGACTGCTCGAAGCGCAGGTCGCTCCACAGGACCCGCGGGTTGTGCGCGAGCGCCCGCGCGGGGTCCAGCACCTTGCCGTAGGCGCGCCTGCTGTACCACTCGACGAGGCGGAACAAGCGGGTGCGGGGCGCGGTGAGCGAGACGCGGGCCATGGCGGCCACCTCCAGTGACATCGGTTCCGGGGCACCTCGCGGGTGCCTGCACCGTTACGACGGACGGGAGCGCGCGGGTGTGACATCCGGGTTGTCGGAGCGGCCCGACATAATGGAAAGCCTGACCGACTCCACCTGGAGGTAGCGTGGCAGGATTCCGTCCTTCGAACCCGGGGCTCCGTGCACTGCGGCCCGAGGCCTTCGGCGCGGACCCGAGCGGAGAGCGCATGGCGCGCATCCGCAGATCACCCCATTTCAAGGACGGCGTCTTCCAGAACCCCGGCGGCCCCGCCCGGACCCGGCCCTCCGGCTCGACGCCGGCCTTCGCGCGGCGCTACCTCGACAAGGACGAGCGCCGCCGCCGCGCCCCGCGCGGCACCGTGCCCGTGCACGCCACCACGCTCGCCGATCTCGCCAGGCCCCCGGCCACGGGTCTGCGGCTGACCTGGATGGGACATTCCAGCGTCCTCGCGGAGATCGACGGGCAGCGGGTGCTCTTCGACCCCGTGTGGGGCGAGCGCTGTTCGCCGTTCCCCTTCGTCGGGCCCCGCCGGCTGCACCCGGTGCCGCTGCCGCTGGCCGCGCTCGGCACGGTCGACGTCGTCGTCATCTCCCACGACCACTACGATCACCTGGACCTGCCCACCATCAAGGCGCTGGCCGGCACGGACACCCTGTTCGCCGTGCCGCTCGGCGTCGGGGCCCACCTGGAGCACTGGGGCGTGTCCGCCGACCGCCTGCGCGAACTGGACTGGCACGAGGCCACCAGGGTCGGCGGGCTCACCCTGACCGCTACCCCCGCCCGCCACTTCTGCGGCCGGGCCCTGCGCAACACCCAGCACACCCTGTGGGCCTCCTGGGCCGTCGCGGGTGAGGAGCACCGCATCTACCACAGCGGTGACACCGGCTACTTCGAGGGCTTCCGGCAGATCGGCGCCGACCACGGCCCGTTCGACGCGACGATGATCCAGATCGGCGCGTACTCCGAGTTCTGGCCGGACATCCACATGACGCCCGAGGAGGGGGTCCGGGCCCACCTGGACCTCCAGGGGAACGCGCCGTCCGGTGTGCTGCTGCCGATCCACTGGGGCACCTTCACCCTCGCCCCGCACGCCTGGGCCGAGCCGGGCGAGTGGACGAAGGACGCCGCCGAGGAGGTCGGACAGGCGGTCGCGCTCCCGCGGCCGGGGGAGCCCTTCGAGCCCACGGGCAAGGTCCCCGCGGAGCCGTGGTGGCGACCGGTGTCCGCGCCCCTCTCCCACCCGTGGCGCCGCGCCGCCGAGGGACCGGAGGCCGTTCCCGCCGCCCCGGCCGCCGAGGCCGCCCCGACCTCCCCGGGTGACCTCGACCTCGCAGGCGAGCGCTGACGCCCGTCCAGGGTGACCTCTTCGCCGGAAATCTCTGAGAACTTCCCGACCGAGTTCGTCCTTTTCCTCCGGCTCGATGCGGACATTCGGCGACTTCGGCTGCGCGGCAATACCGACGATGTGCCACAAGCACATGCCGCGCAGCCGGCTGGAAATACCTAAACCTCACCGACCAGGCAAAGCTCCACAGATCCCGTTCTACACCTGACGTGGCAGCTTCCTGCAAGCGCCGTGCCGTGCGAAGGAATCGCATGTTAAAGTTTCGGCACTTGATAATCTGTTTAATTGTGAGGCGATTATGCACGAACGCGAGTTGCGCGCTTTTGTCGCGATTGCCGAAATAGGTCGAATGGACCTCGCAGCCAAGAAGCTCGGATACTCGCAACCGGCAATAAGTTACCAAATCATATGCCTTGAGCGATCTCTGGGTATCAAGCTGTTCACCCGTAATTCAGGTGGCACCACTCTGACCCGTGAAGGGCAGATGATCCTGTCCTCGGCGCGCGCGACTCTGATGCTGATCGAGAACATCAAGAGAGAATGCACGGAATTCAGCAGAGCGCCCGTGGCCGTCACGAGCCTGGTGCCCTGACCCCCGGCCCGGCTCTCCACGACCACCTCGATCGGCACTAGGGAGAACCGTGGCACAGCGGGAGAACCAAATCGCCGGCGTGAGCACGCCCCCGGCCCACCGGGACCGCGGCACCGTGGTGGTGTCGGGCCTCGCCAGCGACGCGCACACGTGGAACCTGGTCTACCTCCAGCTCGTCATCGAGGAACTCGGCTACCACGTGATCAACCTCGGGCCCTGCGTGCCGGACGACGTGCTGGTCGCCGAATGCCGCCGGATCGATCCGGCGCTGGTCGTCATCGGCAGTGTCAACGGGCACGGCTGCACCGACGGCCTGCGCGCGGTCACCCGGCTGCGCGCCTGCCCGGAACTGGCCGCCACGCCGATGGTGATCGGCGGCAAGCTCACGGTGTCCGACGAGAACGCCGGCCGCCACGCGCGGGCCCTGATGGCCGCGGGCTTCGACGCCGTCTTCCCC
This sequence comes from Streptomyces sp. NBC_01788, assembly GCF_035917575.1. GTDB lineage: Bacteria > Actinomycetota > Actinomycetes > Streptomycetales > Streptomycetaceae > Streptomyces. The sequence continues at coordinate 6,999,698 of NZ_CP109090.1, forward strand.
GACCAGGCCTCGGACGCGGCCGACTTCACGGCGTTCGTCGCCTCGCTCCCGCCCGCCGCGCAGCCGGCGCTGACCGCGGGGAGATCCCGGTGACCGTCCTCGTACCCGGCCGGCCCACCCAGGCGGAGCCGGGATTCGGCGCGTTCGTCCGTGCGCGGGCGCGGGCCGGCGCTCTCGTCGTGCAGCCACGCATGGGTTTCGGCGATCCGGAGCGGATGCGGGCGGGGCTGGCCGCCACCAAGGCGGCACGCGGGCACACCGCCGGCACGCTGACCCTGGACAGCTACACCAGGGTCGGTGACCTGGCCGCGGTCGAGCACGCCCGGCGCGAGGACCTGCCGCTCAACGGCTACCCCATCGTCAGCCACCCCGACGCCACGACCCGGGCGATGCTGGCCGGTGTCCGGGACGCCGGCTTCCCCGTGCAGGTGCGGCACGGATCCGCCCTGCCCCAGCACATCTTCCGCAAGCTGATCGCGCTGGGCCTGGACGCGACCGAGGGCGGGCCCGTGTCGTACTGCCTGCCCTACGGACGCACCCCGCTGGCCGAGTCGATCGCGGCCTGGCGGCAGTGCACGGAAATGTTCTCCCGGCTGCGCGACCAGGGCGCCGAACCGCACCTGGAGACCTTCGGCGGCTGCATGATGGGCCAACTCTGCCCGCCCAGCCAGCTGGTGGCGCTCAGCGTGCTGGAGGCGCTGTTCTTCCGCGCGTACGGCTGCCGCAGCATCTCGGTGAGCTACGCCCAGCAGACCCACGCCGGCCAGGACACCGAGGCGGTGTTCGCGTTGCGCCGGCTGTGCGCCGAGCTGCTGCCCGACGTCGACTGGCACGTGGTCGTCTACGCCTACATGGGGGCGTACCCGGTCACCGAGGCGGGCGCGTACCGGCTGCTCGGCGAGGCCGCCGAACTGGCCGTGCGGACCGGCTCCGAGCGGCTCATCGTCAAGACCGTCGCCGAGTCGCGGCGGATCCCCACCGTCGCGGAGAACGTGGCCGCCCTGGAGTACGCGGCGCGGGCGGCCGCGGCGGCCCGGCCGGTGCCCGCGCCGGACACGGACACACAGACGTACGCGGAAGCGCGGGCGCTGATCGAAGGGGTGCTGAACCTGCACTCCGACCTCGCCCGCGCGCTGCTGCTGGCCTTCGAACGCGGCTGCCTCGACATCCCGTACTGCGTGCACCCGGACAACCGGGGCCGCACCCGCAGCCGCCTCGACGCGGAGGGACGGCTGTGCTGGGCGCAGACCGGCGCGCTGCCACTGACCCGACTGGTACGGACCGGGCGGGGGCGTGAGGTGACCGCGGCAGGGCTCCTGGCGGACCTCTCCTATCTGCGGAGCAAGTACGACCGGGAGGCGCTGTACGACCACGCCCCGGCCGAGGTGCCGTCCGCCGACCCGGCGTGACGGCGGCGGGCCGACCGTACCGGCCGCCCCCGCGGCCGCCGGCCGTGTTCCGTCGGGAGGCGGCCCTGTGCGAGAGGCGGCGCCGTCCGCCCGGGGAAGGCGGGCCGGGTCGGGCGGCCCGTGCCGGGCCGGGGACGGTCAGACCCGGTCCGGGGCCGGTTCCGGCCAGACGGTGAACCGTCGGTGGCCGTAGAGCAGCGGGGTGCCGTTGGAGCAGTCGGTACCGAGAACTTCGCCGAAGACGACGACGTGGTCGCCGACCGCCTTGGTGTCGCGGACCCGGCAGGCGGCGAAGGCGACGGTGTCGTCGGCGAGCCGGGGAAGGGCGGCGTCGCCGGCCGGCTCCCACGGCACGTGCTCGAAGTGGCTCAGGGAGGAATCGGCGAACAGGCGGGCGATCCCGCTCGCGCGGGCCCCGAGCAGGTTCACTCCGAAGAAGCCGTGGGCACGCAGAGCGCCGAGCGTGCGGCTGGTCACCGTCAGGCAGACGGACAGGACCGGCGGATCCAGACTGACGCCGGCGAGGGAGGAGCAGGTCATGCCGCGCGGCCGCCCGTCGGCGTCGACCGTGGTCACGACGGACACACCGGTCGGGAAGGAACTCATGAACGCGCGATACGCCCCGGCGCCGACCGGACCCGGCTCCGCGTCCAGTGCCTTCGCCGCTCCGCCCGGCGCCCCGGCGCGCGCGGTCACCGAGCCTGCTCGCGTTCCCGCCACGCCTGCCTGAGCAGGTCGAGGTGGGCCAGTCCGGCCAGCACCTCGTCGGTCTCCACACCGAAGTCGATCAGGCAGGCGATCTCGTCCACGCCGATCTCGTACAGCCGCTCGCACATCCGCAGCCCGTCCTCGACGGTGCCGAACAGGCCGCTGGTCTCGAAGTACCGGTCGAAGGCCTGGCCGACCAGGAAGTCGATGTCGGCGGGGCTCATCTTGTTCAGGTCCAGCGCGACCGCGTCGGCGCCCGCGGCCCTGGCGGCGTGGATGACCAGGTCGAAGGAGCTGGCCAGGTACTTGCTGAACGGCCCGCGGACGGTCGCCCTGACCTTCTCCCGGTCCGGGCCGACGAACGTGTGCAGCATGAGCGCGACATGCCCGTCGCCCTCGGTCTCGTCGTGATGGTCGCGGAAGGCCTGCCGGTACTCGCCGATCCGCTTCTCCAGCACGTCGACGCCCTGGCCCAGCAGATGGGTCAGCACCCCGGCGCCCATCTCGCCGGCCTCGCGGAAGGTCTGCGGGTTGCCCGCGCTGGTCAGCCAGACCGGCAACTCCCGCTGCACCGGCGGCGGGAAGACCGTCACGTCGACGCTCTCGCCCGCGCCGTCGACGAACGTCGCGGGCTCCTGGCGCCACAGCCTCCGAATCGCCTTCACCGAGTCGATCAGACCGGACCTGCGGGTCGGATATCCCTCCGGGCGCAGGACGAAGTCGGCGGCGTGCCAACCGGAGGCGAATGCGATACCGACCCTTCCTTTGGAGAGGTTGTCGACGACCGACCATTCCTCCGCGATACGCACCGGATGGTGCAGCGGGGCCACCACACTGCCGGCCCGTACCGCGACTTTCTCGGTCACCGCGGCCACCGCGGCGCCCGTCACCGCCGGATTCGGATAGAGGCCGCCGAACGCGTGGAAGTGACGTTCAGGCGTCCACACCGACGCGAAATCGTGGGTGTCGGCGAACTTGGCTCCCTCGATCAGCAGCCGGTACCGGTCGCCGACGTCCTCCTTGTCGTTCGCGAAGTAGAAAAGGCCGAAATCCATGGCGCCTCCAGCCATCAGCGCGTTCGGTGGGTGGCCGAGCGGAAAAGCGGAGCCCGATACTGTCCGCCTGATACGCGCAGCCTAGTCAGGGGGAAAACACCCGCTCCGGGTCAGTTCGAAAACTCTGTGGCCGGGTTTGGAAGGAGCCGTCGAGGACGATCGCCGGCTGCCTCACCGCATCGGCCCGGCACGGCGGTAGGCGCGCGCCGCCGCCGGAGCGGTGACGGCGATCACCAGCAGACAGAAGACGACGGCGAGCGGCGCGGCGTGACGGTCCGGAAAACCGGCCCCGGCGGGCGTTGCTCCCGTGCCCAGCAGATCGCGCACCGTGCTGTTCACCGCGGTCACCGGGTTCCAGCCGACCACCTGGCGCAGCCAGCCGGGCAGGCCGTCCGGCGGCACGAACGCGTTGGACAGGAACGTCGCCGGCAGCAGGCACACCGGTACGAGCGAGGTGACCGCCTCGGCGTTGCGGAGGGTGAGCCCGAGGAAGATCCCCAGGCACGCGCACCCCGTGCCGAGCAGCAGCTCCAGGCCCACCGCGGCCAGCGCCGCCGTGGGGCGGACCCCGTCGGCCCAGCCGGCGATCCACGCGGCGGGCACCACACCGGCCATCGCCACCACCACGGGCAGTGAGTCCACCACGATCCGCCCGGACAGGATGGCCGCGCGGTCGACGGGAAGCGAGCGGAGCCGGTCGAACACACCGTTCTGGAGGTCGTCGAGGACGCCCAGCGCGGAGAGCGCGACCGTCGAGACGGCGAGCGAGGTGATCACGCCCGCCGCCACGTACGCGCCGTACGGCCCGCCGCCGGGCACTCGCATGCTGCCGCCGAACAGGATCCCCAGGCCCACCACCATCGCGACCGGCATCACGGTGAAACCGACCAGCTTCTCCGGCAGGCGCAGCAGATGCCGCAGATGCCGGCCCGCGATGGCCCGCGTGTCGCCGAGGAACTCCGCCATGTCGTCGCGGGCCGGTCAGGCGTGCCCGGCGAGCAGGATCCGGTGCATCGGGGTGTCCAGCACCGCGACCCGCCGCAGTCCGGTCGAGGCGAGCCACTGGTCGTAGTCGTCCAGCAGGAAGGCGTCACCGCCGCCGGTGGCCAGCATGGACGCGGCGAACAGCATCGCGAACCGGTCCTGGACCGACTTGGCGTCCTTCTCGTCGGTGACCAGGTGGTCGGCGATGCAGATCAGGCCGTCCCGTGACAGGGCCTCCTTGGACTTGCGCAGCAACTCCTGCGCCGACTCGGGCGTCTGGAGGTGGAAGATGTTGACGAAGACCAGCAGGTCGTGGTCGCTGCCCCAGCTCTCGGTCCAGAAGTCACGCACCTGGACGCCGAACCGGTCGGCGACGCCGAGCCGTTCGGCCTGCGCCGTGGCGATCGGGGCGATGGCCGGCGCCTCGAGGCCGGTGGCCCGCCAGCGCGGGAACGCCCGCAGCAGCAACTGGCTGTACAGACCGGTACCGCAGCCGATGTCCAGGACGGAGGCGGGCCGGTCGGTGGGCCACTCCAGCGTCTCGAAGCCGCCGCGCAGCGCCTCGACGATCGGCGGCGCCCAGAAGTTGATGCCGCGTACCAGGGACTCGTAGTTGTGCTCGCTGATCTGGTTGAGCTGGAGCCCGCCCGTCTCGTCGCGGTTGTCGCCGCGCACCGCGTCCGCGAGGTTGCGCCAGGAGTGCCAGGCCAGCTGGCGGTCGTACTCGATCTTGCCGACCAGGCTGAACAGCCCGTCCGGCAGCAGGCATTCGCGCATCTCCTCCGGCATCCGGTAGACCGCGGGGCCGTCCTCGGCGGGGACACGGTCGACGATGTCGTAGGCGTACAGGCCGTCCATCAGCACCCGCATCGCCCGCTGGTTGGCGGCGCAGGCCCGCGCGAGCTGGTCACTTGTCCTCGGTCCGGCGCTCAACTCGGCGAACACACCGAGGTCGTGCGCGGCCTCGATGACGCCGGGCGCCCACAGCGAGATCAGGTGCTCGTAGACCCGGTGGGCGGAGTGCACGACCCGGCCGGAGCCCCGCCAGTCGGGAAGCAGCGTGGTGTCCACGAGCGGGCGGACGTTGAGTTCCGGCGCGGGTCCGTCGCCCGCCTCGAAGTCGGCGGGCGTGGTGACACCAGGCGTCATCGCAGTGCTCCTTTGGGGGTAGGCGGCGCCTTGTCGGGCGAGCGGTTCAGCGGGCTGCCGCGGTCCGGTACCTGCGGGCGGCGAGCGGCATGGCCAGCGCGATCATCGCCACGATGAGGACCACGGCGACGGGGATCGGGTGCACCGAGGGGAAGGAGGTGTCGCCGACGGAGGTGGGGTTGCCGAACAGCCGGCGCAGGGCCCCGACCACCGCCGACAGCGGGTTCCACACCGCGATGGCGCGCAGCCACTCGGGCAGTCCGCTCAGCGGGATGAACGCGCTGGACAGGAACGTGAGCGGCATCATGACCATGGACATCACCGCGCTGACCGCCTCGACGTTGCGCAGGGACAGTCCGAGCAGCGCGCCGAGCCAGGCGGCGCCCAGGCCGAGCAGCAGCAGGATGCCGAAGGCGGCCAGGATGTGCGGGGCGCCGGTGTGCACCCGCCAGCCGATCAGGGAGCCGACCGCGGCCATCACGACGATGGCTACGGTGGACAGCAGCAGGTCGGAGACGGTACGCCCGATCAGTACGGCGTAGCGGGACATGGGAAGCGAGCGGAACCGGTCGACCAGGCCGTTGCGCAGGTCGTCGACCACGCCGACCGCGGTGGTCTGCAGGTTGGCCAGCATGACCTGGGCGAAGATGCCGGCCATGATGTACTCGCGGTAGTTGCCGCCCTCGACCTGCATGGCGCTGCCGAACAGGAACCCGAAGACGATCACGTACATCACCGGCATCAGCGTCACGCTGAGCAGCCGTTCCGGCACCCGGGTCAGATGCCGCAGGTGGCGGCCCGTCAGGGCGAGGCAGTCGCTCAGGAACTCGCTCATGTCGCCGCTCCTTCGGTCACCGGCCGCGTCGCGGGGCCGGTCAGGGACAGGAAGACCTCGTCCATCGAGGGACGGCTGAGCCGGAAGTCGGCCACCGGGATACCTGCCTGGACCAGTTCGGTGGCCACCGTCGCGATACCGCCGACGCCTTCGGTCATCGGCACGGAGACCGTCCGCTTCTCCTCGTCCACGAGCGGTTCGTCGACGCCGAACCGGCTCAGCACCTTGGTGAGGGCGACGACGTCGTCCGCGGAGGCGGCGGTGACCCGCAGCCGGTCGTCCCCCACCCGGTCCTTCAACTCGTCGGGGGTGCCCTCGGCGACGACACTGCCGTCCTTCAGCACGGCTATCCGGTCGGCGAGTTGGTCGGCCTCTTCGAGGTACTGGGTGGTCAGCAGGACGGTGACGCCACGGCTCACCTGGGTGCGGATCACCTCCCACAGGGTCAGCCGGCTGGACAGGTCGAGGCCGGTGGTCGGCTCGTCCAGGAACAGCACCGGCGGCTCGGCGATCAGGCTGGCGGCGAGGTCGAGCCTGCGCCGCATGCCGCCGGAGTAGGTCTTCACCGGCCGGTCGGCCGCGTCGGTCAGGTCGAGCCGTTCCAGCAGTTCGTCCGCCCTGGCCCGGGTGGCACTCCGGCCGAGGTGGTAGAGGGTGCCGATCAGCCGGAGGTTCTCCCGGCCGGTCAACCGCTCGTCGACCGCCGCGTACTGTCCGGTCAGCCCGATGCGCCGGCGGACCTCCTTGCCCTGCCGGCGCACGTCGAATCCGGCCACGGTCGCCTCGCCGCCGTCCGCGGAGAGCAGGGTGGCCAGGATGCGCACGGTCGTGGTCTTCCCGGCGCCGTTGGGCCCGAGCAGCCCGAAAACCGTGCCGGCGGGGACCGACAGGTCGACACCGTTCAGCGCGTCCTTGACCTGCTTTCCACCGTAACGTTTGCTCAGTCCCTCGGCCCGAATTGCAATGTCCACGCATTCACCCCCATACGCTACGGGTTCGCCGACCGCGACGGCTGCCGCATCGGCGCCGCCGACGCTAGCAGCGGCGTGGCCGGAACCGGCCCCCTCATTGAAAACTCCGATATGCGCGGGGTTCGCGCCTTCGCGCCCGGTGATACCGTGCCCGCGGTGTGCTCGGGCTTCTAGGTGAGGATTTGAATGGTACGCGAAACATTAATTCCAGGTGAAAATGACGGGAATTCACCCGGCCGGGAGCCGGGCGCCGAACTCCCGCCCCGGCCGGTCTGGGTTCACCTGGCTTTCGTCTTCACGTTTCTCTTCATGCTTCTCCACGTGTACTGGGCGGTGGGCGGCACCTGGGGACTGCCGCTCCTGGCGCGGCACGACAAGTCCGCGGTGCAGGCGGTCAACTGGGTGGTGAGCGCGATCATGCTGTTCGGCGCGCTCTTCGTCCTCGCGCTGAACCGCCGTACGGACAGCCGGGTGCGCGCCTGGGTGCTGCTGGCGCCGATGTGGATCGCTGCGGTGGTGTGCGTCTCCCACGCCTTTTACGGCTTCGTCACCAAGGCCCTGTACCTGAGCGGACACCACGGCGCCGTCGACTTCCCGGTCGTGCCCGGGGTCGGCGCGGCGGAGGCGGCCGAGGCGAACCACCTCTCGGCCGTGCAGGACCTCCTGGTCTTCGAGCCGTGCTTCCTGGTCCAGGGCGTGGTACTGGCCCTGGCCGCCTGGCAGTTCATCCGCACCCGGAACGCCCGCCGCAGATGGTGGACGTCGCTGGTCGTGGGCATCGTGGTGATCGACGTGTTCGGCGCCCTGCTCTCGGTGGCCGGCGCGCGCTTCGCGCTCTCCTGACCACCACTCTCCCCGCGTCCGCCGGTTCAGCCGGCGGCGCGGGCGGCCGCGAGGTGGCCGGTCAGACGGCCGGCCAGGTCGCGGACGAGGGCTTCGGGGTCGTCCATCAGATAGAAGTGGCCGCCGGGGTACACCCGGTGGTCGAAGCGGCCGGTGGCGCTCACCGCCGCCCACTCCCGCAGGCCCTCGACCGGCACCTGCTCGTCCTCGCTCCCCACGTACGCGGTCACCGGGGTGGCCAGCGGCGTGACCGGGCGCGGAAGATACGTGCCGATCAGCCGGAAGTCCGCCCGGATCGCGGGCAGTACCAGCTCCCGCAGGTCCGCATCGTCCAGCACCGTGCCGGCGTCCGGGTCGCCGAGCCGGCGTACCTCCTCCACGATCGCGTCGTCGCCGCGCAGGTGCACGCTCTTGGGCACCACCCGGTGCGGCGGCAACTGGCCGGAGACGAACAGCCGTCCCGGCGCCGAGCCGGTGCGCTGCTTCAGGCGCAGCGCCACCTCGTAGGCGACGGAGGCGCCCATGCTGTGCCCGAACAGTACGAGCCGCTCTCCCGCGCAGGCCTGCAGCACATCGGCGATCGGCGTGGTCAGCGCGCCCATCTCGTCGATGCACGGCTCCAGCAGCCGGTCCTGACGGCCCGGGTAGCACACCCCGGTCACCTCGACGTCGTCCGGCAGCCACCGCGGCCAGTCGCGGAACATGCTGGCCGCGCCGCCCGCGTGGGGGAAGCACACCAGCCGCAGACGGGGCCGGGCCACCTTGCGGTAGCAGCGCAGCCACTTCGACGGGCCCATTCCCGCGGACGGGTTCACCCGCGTGCCCCGTTCCCGCTGCCGTAGGCGGCCAGCGCCGCCTCGTCCGGCTCGAAACGCACCGGCAGACTGCACAGCCCGGTCAGGAAGTTGGAGTGGATCCGCTGCGGCTCGCCGGTGACCTCGAACCCGGTGCTGTAGGTGCGCAGGGCGTCCAGCATCGCGTTCACCTCGACCCGGCCCAGATAGGCGCCGAGGCAGAAGTGCGGGCCGTAGCCGAAGGTGATGTGCTTGTTCGGCGACCGGTTCAGATCGAAGACGTACGGGTCGGCGAAGACCTCCTCGTCCTGGTTGGCCGAGCTGTTCCACAGCGTGACGATGTCGCCCGCGGCGATCACCTGGCCGTGCAGCTCCACGTCGATGACCGCGCGCCGGCCGAAGTGCATCGCCGGGGTCGCCCAGCGCAGCACCTCCTCGGTGGCCGACTCCAGCGTCACCTCGCGGTCGCGGAGCGACTGCCACTGGTCCGGGTGCCGCGTGAGGGTCCGCACGGCGTCGATCATCGACAGGCGGCTGGTCTCGTCGCCGCCGAGGATCAGGCTGTAGCAGTTGAGGACGATGACCTCCTCGCTCAACGGCTCGCCGTTCACGGTGCTGTTGGCGAGCACGCTGATCACGTCCTCGGTCGGCTTCGCCCGGCGTTCGGCGACCAGCTCGTTGAAGTACAGCAGGATCTCGTTGCGGGCGAGCCAGGCGTCGGTCTCCGACTGGCCCTCCTCGTTCGAGCTGAGTGCGGACTTGTTGAGGTTTAGCAGGAACTCGCGGTCGGCGGTGGGCACTCCGAGCAGGTCGGAGATGGTGTTCATCGGGATGTGCTCGGCGACGTCGGTGGCGAAGTCGCACTCGCCGCGCCGGACGGCCTCCACCACCAGGTGGGTGGTGTTCTGGCGGACCCGGTCGGAGATGGGCTTGAGGGCCTGCGGGGAGAAGGCCTTGAGCAGCACGTTGCGCAGGTTGCGGTGCGGGGCGCCGTCGGTGACGGCGAGCATCTTTCCCGTCGCGGAGTCGCCGCCGGCGAGCAGCGTGACCAGCACGTTGCCCCGCTCCGAGGTGAGCCGCTTGTTGTCCTTGTACAGCGCCATGACGTCCGCGTACCGGCTGATCACCCAGAATCCCGGCGCGTCGCCGGTGGGCGGGTGCCAGTGGAGCGGCCGCGTGGTGCGCAGCCGGCGCCAGTATTCACGGAGGTCGTTCTCCTCGAACGTTCTGGGATCGGTCAGATCGACCGTGGAGATGTCGTCCGGTGTCGACATCGTCTGCGCAGTCATGTTTCCACCATTCGTCGTGGGCTGCGAAAGACTGGGGAAGGGAATTGCGGCGGTGGGTTCGACCGAGGGGACATCCGGTTCAGGCCCGGGGAAAAGGGGTTTCCTTTTCCCCGGGCCTGAACCGGTCGGTCGACACGGGCTACGGGATCCGGCTACTTGCTTTCCCCGAGCTTCTCGGCGAGTACGCGGCCGATTTCCGCGGCCGGTTCAGCCTGCATCATATGGGCGTGGGTACAACGCACCACCCTGTATTCAATTTTTCCCGTCACGAACGGCCGCCAGCGTTCGGCCCGTTCGGCGAGTTCCGCGGCAGGCACCGTCTCGTCGGGCTCGGCGACGAGGACCAGTACGTCGCTGTCGAGCGGCCGCGGCTCGAAACCGCCGATGAGGGTGCGGCTGTTCGCGAACACCTGGGCCAGCGCGGCGATGGCGGACTCGTCGAGGTTGGCGAACACGCTCTGCCGTTCCCTCAGCACCTCTGCCACCATCGCGTACTCCAGCGGTTCGTCGCCCAGGCTGTCCATGTCGTGGCCGACGAAGTCCAGCATGATCCGCAGCGCGTCCTGCTGGTCGGGCAGGCGCTCCGGTTCCGGCTCGGAGCGGTCGATGGGGTACTGGTCGAGGTTGGCCAGCAGCCCGACCTCCTCGCCCGCGGCCCGGAGCTGGGTGGCCATGGCGTGGACCACCAGACTGCCCAGCGACCAGCCGAGCAGGTGGTACGGGCCGTTCGGCTGGACGCCGCGCACCTGCGCGACGTAGTCCGCCGCCATCTCCTCGATGCTGCCCGGCAGGTGCGCCGAGGGATCGGCGAGGCCCCTGGCCTGGAGACCGTAGAGCGGGCGGTCCGCACCGATGTGCTTCATCAGCCCGGAGTAGACCCAGCTCAGGCCACCCGCCGGGTGCACGCAGAACAGGGGTGCCTTGTCGCCCGTGGTGCGCAGCGGCAGCAGCACGTCCAGGGTGTCCCCCTCGGTGTCGCCCGCGAGCCGTTCCGCCAGCTCCGCGACGGTGGGCGCCTCGAAGATGGTGCGGATGCTCAGCCGTACGCCGAACGTGGCGCGGACCTTGGTGACCAGCCGCATCGACATGATGCTGTCGCCGCCGACGTCGAAGAAGCTGTCGTGCACGCCGACCGTCTCCAGCCCGAGCACCTCGGCGAACAGGCCGCACAGGATCTCCTCCCGCGGAGTGCGCGGCCCCGTCCAGTCCGTGGGGCTGAAGTCGGGCGCGGGCAGGGCCTTGCGGTCGAGCTTGCCGTGAGGGGTGAGTGGCAGCGCGTCGAGCACGACGAACGCGGCGGGCGTCATGTGGTCCGGCAGCCGCGCGGCCAGGGCGTCACGCAGCCGGGGCACCTCGACCGTCGCCCCGTCCGCCGGTACCACGTAGGCGACCAGGCTCTTCGTGCCCTCCTCGTTCTCGCGGACGACGACGACCGCCTGACCCACGGTCTCGTGCCGGCCGAGTACGGTCTCGATCTCGCCGAGTTCGATGCGGAAGCCGCGGATCTTGACCTGTTCGTCGGCGCGTCCGACGAACTCCAGGGTGCCGTCCGGGGTCCAGCGGGCGATGTCGCCGGTGCGGTAGACGCGTGTCCCGGGTGGGCCGTAGGGGTTGGCGAGGAAGCGTTCTGCGGTGAGTGCGGGGCGGTTGAGGTAGCCGCGGGCGAGTCCGTCGCCGGTGACGTACAGCTCGCCGGCGACACCGTGGGGGACGGGGCGGAGCGAGGCGTCGAGGACATAGGCGCGGGTGTTGATGACCGGGGTGCCGATGGGGACCGGGCCGCCGGGAGTGAGCGGGGCGCTGATGGTGGCGGCGACGGTGGCTTCGGTGGGGCCGTAGGCGTTGGTCATGCGGCGGCCGGGTGCCCAGTGGGTGACGAGTTCGGGTGGGCAGGCGTCGCCGCCGACGATGAGGCCCTGGAAGTGGGGGAGTTGGGCGGCCTGTTCGGTGGGGATGCTGGCGAGTGCGGCCGGGGGGATGAGGGCGTGGGTGACCTGGTGGTCGCGCAGCACCTCGGCCAGGGCTTCGCCGACCAGGGGGCCGGGGGGTGGGACGACCATGGCGGCACCCGCTGCGATCGCCGTGCACAGCTCCAGCACGGAGGCGTCGAAGCTGGGTGAGGAGAACAGCAGGACGCGTGAGTCTGCGTTGACGGTGAAGCGTTCGACGCAGGTGGTGGCGAAGGTGGCGAGGCCCCGATGGGAGACGAGGACGCCCTTGGGGCGTCCGGTGGAGCCGGAAGTGTAGATGACGTAGGCGGGGTGGTCCGGTCGCAGAGCGGCGGCGTTCACCGGAGAGCTGTCGGTGCCCGGGTCGGTGTCGGTGGTCAGCCAGCGTGTCCCGCCGCGGACTTCCGCGAGCCGTTCGGCGGTGTCCTCGGTGGAGAGGATCAGCGTGGGAGCCGCGTCGCCGAGGATGTACTCGATGCGTTCGGCCGGGTAGTCGGGGTCGATGGGCAGGTAGGCGCCTCCTGCTTTGAGTACGGCGAGTTGGGCCACGACCATGTCGACCGAGCGGGGCAGGACGAGTGCCACCAGTCGCTCGGGGCCGACTCCGGCGTCGATCAGGACGCGGGCGAGCCGGTTGGCCCGTTCGTCCGTCTCCCGATAGGACAGCGACTCCTCGCCGTGCACCAGTGCCACCGCGTCCGGGTCGCGTTCCACGGTCGCGCCGAACAACTCCGGGAACGTCACCGGCACCACATCACCACGCGCCGTGTCGTTCCACTCCACCAGCACACGATGCCGTTCCTCGGGGGACAGCAGTTCGGCTTCGCCGACGGCCCGGTCCGGGTCGGCAGCGAACTGGCCGATCAGCCCGACCAGCCAGTCCATCCAGCGCACCATCTCGGCGCGCTCGAACAGCTCGCCGCGGTACTCGAACTTCAGCAGTAGTTCGCGGGTCGGAACGGCGATCAGGGAGACCGGGTAGTGGTTCGCGTCCCGTGCCTCGAGGCCGGTGATCCGCTGCCCCTCCGTGGGCTTGCCGAGCGTTCCGGTGTCCATCGGGTAGTTCTCGGTGACGGTGAGGGTGTCGAAGAGCTGGTCGACGCCCTGCGCACGGAGGATGTCCGGCAGGCCGAGATACTGGTGGCCCATCAGCTCGGTCTGCCGGCTCTGGAGACCGCCCAGCAGCTCCGCCCACGACTCGCCGGGCCGCACCCGGACGCGTACCGGCAGTGTGTTGATGAACAGGCCGACCATGTTCTCCACGCCGTCGATCTCCGGCGGGCGGCCCGAGACCGTGCCGCCGAAGACGGCGTCGTCGCGTCCCGTCAGCCGTCCCAGCAGAACACCCCAGGCCGCCTGGACGACGGTGTTGAGGGTGACACCGCAGCGCCGGGCCGCCGCGTTCAGCGCGGTGGTCAGCTCCTCGGGCACGCGGAACAGCAGCTCGTCCGGCACGGTCGCCCGGCGGCCGGAGTCCTCCGGCGCGATGAGCGTCGGTTCGCTGACGCCTTCGAGCACCCGCTGCCACGCGGCGAGCGCGGTCCCGCGGTCCTGCCGGCCCAGCCAGGACAGGTACTCACGGTAGGGGGTGGGCGCGGGAAGGTTCCCGCCCGCGTAGAGCACGAACAGATCGCGCATCACCAGCGGAGCGGACCAGCCGTCCAGCAGGATGTGGTGGGTGGTGAGGACGAACCGGCAGCGGTCCTCGCCCAGTTGGACGAGGGTGAACCGGAACAGCGGCGGCCGTTCCACCTCGAACCGGTCCACGCGGTCGGCGGCCATGAACGCGGCCAGCTCGGCGTCCCGCTCCTCGGGCGCGAGGCCGCTGAAGTCCACCTCCCGCCACGGCAGTTCCACCCCGCGCCGCACCACCTGCACGGGCCGGTCCAGGCCCTGCTGCCGGAACGCGGCCCGCAGGTTGGCGTGCCGGTGCAGCAACCCGGCCGCGGCCTCCCGGAGCCTGGGGGCGTCCAGGCCGCCCTCGACGTCCACGGCGATCTGAATGTTGTAGACGTCGGGGGAGTGCTCGTCGAACTGGGCGTGGAAGAGCAGGCCCTCCTGCAACGGAGTGAGGGGCAGCACGTCCTCGAGCTGCTCCGGGTCGGCCGCCTCCACCATGTCGATCTGGGCCTGGGTCAGCGGAACCAGCGGAAGGTCGGAGGGGCTGTGACCACCGGCCGAGGGGCGCGCCACGTGCGCGACCAGCGCGCCGAGCGCCTCGAACCAGGTCTCGGCGAGCTCCCGCACCTCCTCCTCGGTGAACAACGCGTCCGCCCAGGACCAGACGGCGACCAGCCGCGGCCCGTCGGCGCGGTCCTGGGTCTGCGCGTTCAGGTCGATGCTGTGGCTCAGCGGTACGTCGGTGTCGCCGCCGCCGCCGAGTCCGCCGGACTCCGGGGCCGGGCTCCACTCCTGCGGCGTGGCCCGCGTCTCCTCCTCGGCGATGGCGAACCGGCCCAGGTAGTTGAAGCCGATCTGCGGCTTGGGCAGGCCCGCGAGCATCATGCTGGTCTGCGGGTTGAGGTAGCGCAGCAGGCCGTACCCGATGCCGTTCTCCGGCAGCCTGCGCAGCTGCTCCTTGACCTCCTTCAGGGCCCGACCGGCCGACGGGCCCCCGGCGCAGAACTCACCCCAGTCGAGCGGGCCCGGGTCGACCCGGACCGGGAAGAGGCTGGTCAGCCAGCCGACGGTGCGGTGCAGGTCGACACCGTCGACGATCTCCTCACGGCCGTGGCCCTCCAGGTCGATCAGCACGCCCGTGTGGTCGCCCCGGCCGTGGGTCTGCCGCCACTGAGCCACCGCCGCGCCGAACGCGGTGAGCAGGACGTCGTTGACCCGGGCGTGGAAGGCGGCGGGCACGGTGGTGAGCAGCGCGGCGGTCAGGTCGGTGGGCAGGACCAGCGACATGGTGCGCGCGGTCGCGGTGATGTCCCGTCGCGGGTCGAGCGGTTCGGGGGTCAGCAGCGGGTCGGACGCGCCGAGCACGTCCAGCCAGGTCTCCAGCTCCCCGACCCGCTCGGCGTCCTGCGCGGCCTCGGTCAGCCGCTGGGCCCAGGTGCGCAACGAGGTTCCCACCGGCGCCAGTTCCGGCGTCCTGCCGGCCGCCACCTCGGCCCAGGCCTGAGCCAGATCGGGCAGCAGGATCCGCCAGGAGACGCCGTCCACGACCAGGTGGTGCACGACCAGCAGCAGCCGGCCGGGAGCGGAGGGACCCGCGTCGAACCACACCGCCTGCACCATCGCCCCGGTCTCGGGGTCGAGCCGGTCCCAGGCCGCCTGAACGTGCTCACCGATCCGGGCGTTGGTCTCCTCCCGGCCCAGCCCGGCGATGTCGACCCGGCGGACGCAGTCGGCGGCGCGCAGTTCGCCGCGAGACGGTATGTCCAGGTTCCAGATCAGCCCGCCGGTGCGGCGCAGCCGCATCCGCAGTGCGTCGTGGTGGTCGAGCACCGTTTGGAGGGCGGCTTCCAGGCGCCTCAGGCCGAGTTCGGCCGGGACGACGACCATCATGGTCTGGTTGAAGCGCCGGATCGGTCCGCCGCGCTCCCGCATCCAGTGGATGATCGGCAGCAGCGGCACCGAGCCGACGCCGTCGGTGTCCGCGCGGCTCACGGCGGACGTCCCGGCACCTCCGGCGGCAGCCGCGAGGCGAGCGACCGTCTTGTGCTCGAACACGTCCCGGGCGGTGAACTCGACGCCTGCCGCGCGCGCCCGGCTGACCAGCTTGATGGAGACGATGCTGTCGCCGCCGAGGTCGAAGAAGCTGTCGTCGATCCCCACCTCGGACAGGCCGAGCACCTCGGCGAACAGCCCGCACAGGATCCTCTCGGTCTCGTCGCGTGGCTCCCGGCTGCCCCGGGTCGAGGTGAACTCGGGCGCGGGCAGGGCCTTGCGGTCGAGCTTGCCGTGAGGGGTGAGCGGCAGCGCGTCGAGCACGACGAACGCGGCGGGCATCATGTAGTCGGGCAGACCGGCGCTCACCCGCTCCCGCAGCCGCGCGGTGTCGATCTCGGAGGCGGCGGCGGGCACGAGGTAGGCGACGAGCTGCTTGCGGTGCTCTTCGTCCTCCCGCGCGTTCACCACCGCCTGGGCGACGGCGGAGTCCTCGGCGAGTACGGTCTCGATCTCGCCGAGTTCGATGCGGAAGCCGCGGATCTTGACCTGTTCGTCGGCGCGTCCGACGAACTCCAGGGTGCCGTCCGAGGTCCAGCGCGCGACGTCGCCGGTGCGGTACATCCGCGATCCGGGCCGGCCGAAGGGGTCGGCCACGAACCGCTCGGCGCTCAGCGCGGGGCGGTTGAGGTAGCCGCGGGCGAGTCCGTCGCCGGTGACGTACAGCTCGCCTGCGACACCGACCGGGACGGGGCGCAGCCAGGCGTCCAGGACGAAGGCGCGGGTGTTGATCACCGGGGAGCCGATCGGCACGGCCCCGCCGGGGGTCAGAGGCGTGCTCGTCGAGACGGCGACGGTGGCTTCGGTGGGGCCGTAGGCGTTGGTCATGCGGCGGCCAGGTGCCCAGTGGGTGACGAGTTCGGGTGGGCAGGCGTCGCCGCCGACGATGAGGCCCTGGAAGCCGGGGAGTTCGACGGCTGCTTGGGTGGGGATGCTGGCGAGTGCGGCCGGGGGGATGAGGGCGTGGGTGACCTGGTGGTCGCGCAGCACCTCGGCCAGAGCTTCGCCGACCAGGGGGCCGGAGGGCGGGACGACCATGGCGGCGCCTGCGGCGACCGCCATGCACAGCTCCAGCACCGAGGCGTCGAAGCTGGGTGAGGAGAACAGCAGCACGCGCGATCCTGCGTCGACTGCGAACCGTTCGACGCAGGAGGTGGCGAAGGCGGCCAGGCCCCGATGGGAGACGAGGACGCCCTTGGGGCGTCCGGTGGAGCCGGAGGTGTAGATGACGTAGGCGGGGTGGTCCGGTCGCAGAGCGGCGGTGCTTATCGGGGAGCCGTCCGTCCCCGGGTCGGTGTCGGTGGTCAGCCAGCGTGTCCCGCCGCCCACTTCCGCGAGCCGTTCGGCGGTGTCCTCGGTGGAGAGGATCAGCGTGGGAGCCGCGTCGCCGAGGATGTACTCGATGCGTTCGGCCGGGTAGTCGGGGTCGATGGGCAGGTAGGCGCCTCCTGCTTTGAGTACGGCGAGTTGGGCCACGACCATGTCGACCGAGCGGGGCAGGACGAGTGCCACCAGTCGCTCGGGGCCGACTCCGGCGTCGATCAGGACGCGGGCGAGCCGGTTGGCCCGTTCGTCCGTCTCCCGATAGGACAGCGACTCCTCGCCGTGCACCAGTGCCACCGCGTCCGGGTCGCGTTCCACGGTCGCGCCGAACAACTCCGGGAACGTCACCGGCACCACATCACCACGCGCCGTGTCGTTCCAGTCGTGCAGCAACTGCCGCCGTTCGGGCGCCGAGAGCACGTCGACGGCACGCACCGGGAGTTCCGGGTCGGCTGCCATGGCCTCCAGGAAGCGCACCAGCCGCTCGCCCAGCTCCTCGACGGTCGAGCGGTCGAAGAGGTCGAGGCGGAACTCCACGAGGCCGCTGATCCCCTGAAGTCCGCCCTCGCGGTCGATGCTCTCGTTGAAGCTCAGGGAGAGGTCGAACTGGGTCGACTTGACCGGCACTTGGTGCACGGTGCAGTTCAGGCCGGACAGGCCCATGCTGCTCTCCGGCGTGTTCTGGAGTGCCAGCGAGACCTGGAAGAGCGGGTGGCGGGCCAGTGAGCGCTCCGGGTTGAGCACCTCCACCAGCCGCTCGAACGGCACGTCCTGATGGGCGTAGGCGGCGAGGTCCGCCTCACGCACGCGGCCCAGCAGCTCGGTGAAGGTCGGATTCCCGGACAGGTCGGTGCGCAGTACCAGCGTGTTGATGAAGAAGCCGACGACCCGCTCCAGCGCGTCGTCCGTGCGGCCCGCGATCGGGCTGCCCAGCACCACGTCGGAGGTCGAACCCAGCACCGACAGCAGCGAGGCCAGGCCCGCCTGGAGCACCATGAACAGGGTGGTGCCGGTCTGCCGGGCCAGCGCGGCGAGATCACGGTGCAGTTCGGCCGGCAGGTGCAGCAGCACCGAGTCGGCCCGGTAGTCGGCCTCGGCGGGCCGCGGCCGGTCCGTGGGCAGGCGCAGCTCGTCCGGCAGGCCGGTCAACGTCTGCTTCCAGAAGTCGAGTTGCCGGTGGATCAGGCTGTTCTCGTCGTCCTCGGAGCCCAGGATCCCGTAGTTCCACATGGTGTAGTCGGCGTACTGCACCGGCAGCGGCTGCCATTCGGGCGCCGTACCGGCGGCCCGGGAGGTGTAGGCACGTGCCAGGTCGGCGGAGAACGGGTCGAGCGACCAGCCGTCGCCGGCTATGTGGTGCAGCACGGTGAGCAGGACGTGGGACTCCGGGCCGGTCTCGAACAGGGTGACCCGCAGGGGGGTCTCCACGGCCAGGTCGAAGCTCTGCGCGGAGGCCGCGGTGATGGCGGTGTCCAGGTCCTCCGCGGTGGTCCGCACGACGGCCAGCTCGCAGCCCCGGTCCGCAGGGAGGATGTCCTGGCGCGGCTCGCCGTCCCGGTCCGGGAAGACGGTGCGCAGGCTCTCGTGCCGGGCGACCACGTCCCGTACGGCGGCGCGCAGTGCGTCGACGTCGAGCGGGCCGCTGATCTGCACCGCGAGGACGATGTTGTGGGCGGTGCTGCTCTGCTCGAAGCGGTTCATGAACCAGAGCCGGCGCTGCGCGTAGGACAGCGGGATCTCCGCCGGCCGTTCCCACGGCCGCAGGGTGGCGCGGGCGCCGGCCGCGCCGCCGATCCTGCCGACCAGTTCGGCGACAGTGGGTGCCTCCCACAGCTCCCGCAGCGGCAGTTCGACCTCGAAGACCGATCTGATCCGGCTGACCACACGGGTCGCGTGCAGCGAATGGCCGCCCAGCTCGAAGAAGTTGTCGTGGACGCCCACCGACGTCAGGTTGAGCATCTCCGCGAACAGGCCGCACAGGATCTCCTCCTGCGGGGTGCGCGGGCCCTGGCGGGTGACCAGGGCGGCGAAGTCGGGGGCGGGCAGCGCCTTGCGGTCCACCTTGCCGTTGGGAGTCAGCGGCAGCGCGTCCAGCGGGACGAAGACGGCCGGCAGCATGTAGTCGGGCAGCCGGGTCGCCGCGTGGGCGCGCAGCGCGTCCACCGCCGGCACCTTGCGGCCGGAGACCGGCACCAGATAGGCGACCAGACGGTTCTCGCCCGACTCGTCGTCCCGGGCGACCACGGTGGCCTGGGAGACGTCGTCGTGCTCGGCCAGCACCGCCTCGATCTCGCCGGGTTCGACCCGGAAGCCGCGGATCTTCACCTGGTCGTCCACCCGGCCGACGAACTCCAGCTGGCCGTCGTCCGACCAGCGCGCCACGTCGCCGGTCCGGTACATGCGGGAGCCCGGCGCGCCGTACGGGTCGGCCGTGAACCGCTCGGCGGTCAGTCCCGGCCGGCCCGCGTAGCCGCGGGCCACGCCGTCCCCGGCCAGGTACAGATCGCCCGCGACACCGACCGGGGTGGGGGACAGCGCCGAATCCAGCGCGTAGGCACGGGTGTTGGCGATCGGCCGGCCGATCGGCGGAAGCCCCGGCCGGTCGCCCAGCAGCGCCGAGGTTGACCAGACGGTGGTCTCGGTCGGGCCGTAGACGTTGGTGACCTCGGCGGCCAGCGCGCGCAGCCGGGCGGCCAGGCCCGCCGGCACGGGCTCGCCGCCGACCAGGACCCGCAGCCCGGCCAGCGCCATCGGCCGCTCCGAGACCAGTGCCTGCCACAGGGTGGGGGTCGCCTGCATGAGCGTGGCGCCGGTGCCGGTGATCAGCCGCCCGAGCGCCGGCGGGTCGAGCACCTGGTCGCGGGAGGCGATGACCACGGTGGCGCCCGCGCTCAGCGGTACGAACAGTTCCAGCGCGGCGATGTCGAACGCGACGGTGGTGACCGCGACCAGCCGGTCGGCGGCGTCGACGCCGAACCGGGCCCGCATGTCGGCGACCAGGTTGGCGATGTTGGCGCGGGAGACCACGACGCCCTTGGGGCGGCCGGTGGAGCCGGAGGTGTAGATCGCGTAGGCGGGGTGGGCCGGACGGACCGGCGCGGTCAGGTCGGCGTCGCTCGGGCCGGTGCCGGGATGCCGCGCGAGGGCGTCGGTGACGGCGGTCTCGTCCAGCACGACGCGCCGCACGCCGGGGACCTCGGGCAGGCCGGTCACGGAGGAGTCGGTGAGCAGCGCGCAGGGGCGTGCGTCGTCGAGGATGTAGCCGATCCGGTCGGCCGGGTATTCCGGGTCCAGGGGGACGTAGGCGCCGCCGGTCCTGAGGACCGCGAGCAGCGCCGTCAGCAGGGCCGCCCCGCGCGGCAGGGCCACGGCGACCCATGACTCCGGTCCGACGCCCGCGGCGGCGAGGTGGCGGGCGAGGCGGTTGGCGCGCTGGTCCAGCTCACGGTAGGAGACCTCGCCGTCCGCGTCGATCACTGCGACGGCGTCCGGGGTGAGCGCCGCGTGCCTCTGGAAGGCGTCGACGACGGATTCGGCGCCCACGGGGACCGCGGTGTCGTTCCACTCCGTCAGCAGCAGGCGGCGTTCGGCCGGGGGCAGGGCCTGGACCCGGCCGACGGGTGCCTCGGGGTCGGCGTGGATGAGGGTGAGGATGCCGACCAGCGTGTCCAGGATGCCCTGCGCGCGCTCCCGCTCGAACAGGTCCGGGCGGTAGCCGAGCCGGATCCGCATGCGCCGGCCGGGCGCCGGGAACAGGCTCAGCGGGTAGTGGGTCGCGTCCTGGCCGACCGCGCCGGTGATCCGCAGGCCCTCGGCGAGTTCGCCGAGTCCGTCGGCCTCCACGGGATAGTTCTCGAACACGACCAGGGTGTCGAAGAGTTCGCCGCTCACCCCGGACTGCGCCTGGGCGTCGGCGAGCGTGAGGTGGTGGTGGTCGAGGAGGTCCACCTGCCGCCGCTGCTGCCGCTGCAGCAGCTCCGCCCACGATTCGGCCGGCCGCGCGGAGACCCGCACCGGCAGGGTGTTGATGAACGAGCCGACCATGTTCTCCACGCCGGGGACCGCCGAGGGCCGGCCGGAGACGGTGCCGCCGAAGACGACGTCGTCGCGTCCGGTCAGCTTGCCCAGCAGGACGCCCCAGGCCGCCTGCACCACGGTGTTCAGGGTGACCTCGCAGCGCCTCGCCGTCTCGGCCAGCCCGCTGCTCAGCTCCTCCGGCAGCGTGACCAGCAGGTCCTGCGGGACCACCGCGCCGCGCTCGGCGTCCGGCTCGACCAGGGTGGGCTCCTGGACGTCGCCCAGCGCGTCGCGCCAGGCGGCGAGGGCGGCCCGCCGGTCCTGCCGTCCCAGCCAGGACAGGTAGTCCCGGTAGGGCGTCACCGGCGGCAGCTCGCCGCCGGAGTAGAGCGCGAACAGCTCGCGCATCAGCAGCGGTCCCGACCAGCCGTCGAGCAGGATGTGGTGGTTGGTCATCAGGAACCGGCAGCGGTTCCCGCCCAGCCGGATCAGGGTGAAGCGCAGCAGCGGCGCACGTCTCAGGTCGAACGGGCGCACCCGGTCAGCGGCCATCAGCTCGGCGAGCCGGTCCTCCCGCCCGTCGGCCGGACCGTCGCTGAGGTCGATCTCGGACCAGGGCAGCTCGACGTTGCGGTACACCACCTGCACCGGCTCGCCGTTCTTGCGGCGGCGGAAGCCGACCCGCAGGTTGGCGTGCCGGCGCAGCAGCCAGGCGGCCGCGTCACGGAGCCGGCCGGTGTCCAGGGCTCCGTCCAGGTCCACGGCGATCTGCACCGTGTAGACGTCGAGGGCGCTCTCGTCGTCCTGCGCGTACTGGGAGTGGAACAGCAGCCCTTCCTGCAAGGGCGACAAGGGCAGGAGATCCTCGATGCGCGACTGGTTCACCATGACAACCCCTCGTCGTCCAGTTCGTTCTCGAACTCGTCCAGTTCCTGCTGGTCCACCGTGACCAGCGTGGGCGTGCCCGGCCGGGCGGGTGCCGCCGTCAGGGCACGGGCGCGGTCCACCATGGACGTCAGCGCCCGGAACCAGGCCTCGGCCAGGTCCCGTACGTCCGCCTCGTCGAACATCCCGTCGGGCCATGCCCAGGCGGCGACCAGCCGCGGACCGTCGGCACGGTCCTCGGTCTGCGCGTTGAGATCCAGGCTGTGTGCCATGGGCATGGCCGCGTCGCCGCCGCCGGTCAGTCCGGCCAGGCCGGGTGGCGGGCTCCAGTCCTGGGCCGGGGCGTCACCGCCGCCCGCGGCGAACCGGCCCAGATAGTTGAAGCCGAGCTGCGGCGTGCGCAGGGCGGCCAGCTGCGGTCCGGTGCGCTCGTTGAGGTAGCGCAGCAGTCCGTAGCCGATCCCGCCGTCGGGCAGTTCGGCGAGCTGGGCGCGCACCTTGGCGAGCACGGCGTCCACCGCCGCGCCGCCGCCCCAGAAGTCGTTCCAGTCCACCTGCCCCGGATTGAGGCGCACCGGGAAGGAACTGGTGAACCAGCCGACGGTACGGCCCAGATCGGCGCCCCTGACCACCGGCTCGCGGCCGTGGCCCTCCATCTCGACCAGCACCGCGTTGCCCCGGGTCGGCCGGCGCCGGGCCCGCCAGGAGGCCACGGCCACCGTGTAGGCGGTGAGGAGTACGTCCTTGATCCCGGTGCCGAGGGTGCCCGGCACGCTCGTCAGCAGCGGCTCGGTCACCTCGGTGGGCAGGGTGAGGCGCAGGCTGTGCGCCGTGCCGAACACGTCACGCTCCCGGTCCAGCGGCCGGGCACCCAGGAGCGGGTCGGGGCCGCTCAACGCGGCTCGCCACAGTGGCAGTTCCTCGATCCGGCGCGCGCTGTTCGCCTCCTCGGCCAGGCGTCCGGCCCAGGTGCGCAGCGAGGTGGGCACCGCCTCCAGGAGCGGCTCCCGGCCGTCCGCCGCCCGGGACCAGGCGGTGGCCAGGTCCGGCAGCAGGATCCGCCAGGACACGCCGTCCACCACCAGGTGGTGCACGGCCAGCAGCAGCAGTCCGGGCCGGCCGGTACCGGCGTCGAACCAGACCGCCCGCACCAGAGAGCCGGACTCCGGGGTGAGCCGCCGCGCCGCTGCCCGGCCGTGCTCCACGAGCAGCGCACGTTGCGCCTCGGTGTCGCCGGAGGCGGCGGCGTCCGCGAAGTCCACGCGGTGCACCAGCTGTTCGGCGCGCACCTCGCCCCGGGGGCGTACCTCGATCCGCCAGTCGTCGTCGCCGTCCCTGGCCAGCCGGAGCCGCAGCGCGTCGTGCCGGTCGAGCACGGCCTGTACGGCGGCGGTCAGTCGGGGCAGGTCGAGCGCGGCGGGCGTCCGGACCGTCATCGCCTGGTGGAAGCCGTCGACCGGGCCTCCGTGCTCCCGCCACCAGTGCATGATCGGGGTGAGCGGCAGCTCGCCGATGCCCGCGTCCGCGTCCTCGGCGAG
Organism: Streptomyces sp. NBC_01788; assembly: GCF_035917575.1. Classification (GTDB taxonomy): domain Bacteria; phylum Actinomycetota; class Actinomycetes; order Streptomycetales; family Streptomycetaceae; genus Streptomyces. The sequence goes on from NZ_CP109090.1 coordinate 7,023,119, forward strand.
GGACTCGGTCGCGGCCTCGGCGATCCGGGCGAGCGCCGCGGGGGTGCGGTGCTCGAACACGTCCGCCACCGTCAGCTCGATCCCGGCCGCCCGGGCCCGGCTGACCAGTTGGATGGAGACGATGCTGTCGCCGCCGAGGTCGAAGAAGCCGTCGTCGGCCCCGACCGTCTCCCGGCCGAGCAGCTCGGCGAAGATCCGGCACAGGACGGCCTCCCGCTCGGTGGCGGGGCCGCGGCCGGGCTCGCCGCCGAACTCGGGCGCCGGCAGGGCGGCACGGTCCAGCTTGCCGTTCGCGGTGAGCGGCAGCGCGTCCAGGACGGTGAAGGCGGCGGGGACCATGTAGTCCGGCAGCGCGGCCGCGACGTCCTTGCGCAGCACGGCGGGCTCCGGTGGCCGGGCGCCCTCGTCCGGGACCACGTAGGCCACGAGCTGTCTGAGGCCCGGCTGGTCCTCCCGCACGATCACCGCCGCCTGGGCGAGTCCGGGCCGGGCGAGCAGCACGGTCTCGATCTCGCCGGGTTCGACGCGGAAGCCCCGGATCTTGACCTGCTGGTCGGAGCGGCCGACGAACTCCAGCTCGCCGCCGCGGTTCCAGCGTACGAGATCGCCGGTCCGGTACATGCGGGCGCCGGCCGGACCGAACGGGTCGGCGACGAACCGCTCCGCGGTCAGCGCAGGGCGGCCCAGGTAGCCGAGGGCCACTCCGGAGCCGGCGATGCAGAGTTCGCCCGCGACGCCCACCGGCACCGGCCGCAGCCGCTCGTCGAGGACCGCCACGCGGGTGCCCGCGACCGGGCGGCCGATCGGCGGCGCCGTGTCGCCGGACAGCGGACCGCTGAGCGTGGCGGCGATGGTGGTCTCGGTCGGCCCGTAGGCGTTGACGACGGTGCGTCCGGCCGACCAGCGGGCCAGCAGGCCCGGCGAGAGCGCCTCTCCGCCGGAGACGACGCAGCGCAGGCTGGGCAGCTCCCGCTCCGGGAGGGTGCCCAGGAGCGGGGCCGGAAGCATGACGTGGGTGGCGTCGGCGGCTTCGATGGCGTCGGCCAGGCCCTCACCGACCAGTTCCCGGCCCGGGCCGGGAAGGGCGAGCGTGGCCCCGGACAGCAGGGTCATCGCCAGGTCGCCGACCGACACGTCGAAGTTGGTCGACACCACCTGGAGCACCCGGCTCGCGCCGTCCAGGCCCAGCCGTTCGACGTGGCTGTGCACGAACGACGCCAGACCGGTGTGCCCGACCAGCACGCCCTTGGGCCGGCCGGTCGACCCGGAGGTGTAGACGACATAGGCGGGGCTGTTCACGGCTGCCGCCGCCGGGGGGTCGGTCGCCGGGCGCGCGGCCACCGAGGCGGCGAACCCCGGCTCGTCCAGGACCCAGGCGGGCACGGCCGGTGCGTCCGGCAGCAGGCCGCGGGACGCCTCGGTGGCCAGCAGGGCGGCCGGTGCCGCGTCCGCGAGCATGAACGCCACGCGCTCGGCCGGATACTCCGGATCCACCGGCAGATGGACGGCGCCCGCCTTGGCCACCGCCAGGAACGCGGCGACCTGGAGCGGGGAGCGCGGGACGGCGACCGCGACGGTCCGGCCCGGGGCGACCCCGCGGGCGATCAGTTCGTGGGCCAGCCGGTTGGCCCGCCGGTTCAGCTCGGCGTAGCTGGTCCGCTCGCCCTCGCACCACAGGGCGGTCGCCCGCGGGGTGCGCGCCGCCTGCGCCTCGAACAGCTCCGCCAAGGTGCCCGCCGGCGCCTCGGACGCGGTGCCGCGCCAGGCGCCGAGCAGCAGCTCCCGCTCGCCGGAGGTCAGCAGGTCGTGCTCGCCGATCGGCCGGTCCGGCTCGGCCAGCAGCCGCTCCAGCAGGGCGACCAGCCGGTCCGCCAGCGACTGGACGGTGCCCTCGGTGAACAGGTCGGTGCTGTACTCGACCACACCGACGACGCCGTCGGGCCGGCCGTCGGCGTCCACCGTCTCGGCCAGGTTGAACGCCAGGTCGAACTTGGCCACCCGCAGGCCGTGCGGCTGCTGGGCGATGGCCAGGTCGTCGCCGAGGCTCAGCTCGGCGGGCGGGGTGTTCAGCAGGTTCAGCATGACCTGGAGCAGCGGGTGCCGGGACATCGAGCGGGTGGGGGCGAGCACCTCCACGAGACGTTCGAAGGGCACGTTCTGGTTCTCGAAGGCGGCGACGTCGGTGCGCCGCACCCGCTCCACCAGCGCCCGGAAGGTCGGGTCGCCGCTGGTGTCGGTGCGCAGCACCAGGGTGTTGACGAAGAAGCCGACCAGCTCGTCCAGGGCGTCGTCGGTGCGGCCGGCGACCGTGGTGCCCAGCGGGATGTCGCTGCCCGCGCCGATCCGGCCGAGCAGCGCGGCGAGGGCGGCCTGCAGGACCATGAAGGGGCTGGCCCCGGCCGTCTTCGCCAGCTCCGCCAGCGCACGGTGCACCGGGGGCTCAAGCCGCAGCCGGACCAGTCCGCCCCGGTGGCTGGGCCGGGCCGGGCGCGGCAGATCGGTGGGCAGCGCCAGCTCCTCCGGCATACCCGCCAGTTGCTCGCGCCAGTAGCCCAACTCCGCTGCAAGACGCGAGTCCTGGTCGTCCTCGCTGCCCAGCAGGTCGCGCTGCCACAGGGCGTAGTCGGCGTACTGCACGGCGAGCGGAGTCCATTGCGGCGCCCGCCCGGCCGTCCGTGCCCGGTAGGCGTCGGACAGGTCGCGCAGCAGCGGGCCCAGCGACCAGCCGTCGCAGCTGATGTGGTGGACCAGGAACACGAGCACGTGGTCGCGCGGCCCCACAGTGAACAGGTGGGTGCGCACCGGCAGTTCGGCGGCCAGGTCGAAGCCGTGAGCGACGGCCGCGGCGACCGCGGCGTCCAGTTCCTCCGGTGCCACGTCGGCGATCCGCAGCGGGGGTGTCGCCGTCTCCGGGTCGAGGATCTCCTGGCGGGGGGTGCCGCCGGTCTCGGGGAACGTGGTGCGCAGGCTCTCGTGCCGGGCCACCACGTCACCGATCGCGGACCGCAGCGCCTCCACGTCGAGGGCGCCGGTGAGCCGCATGGACAGCGGGATGTTGTAGGTGGGGCTCGGGCCCTCCAGACGGTTGAGGAACCACAGCCGGCGCTGCGCGAACGACAGCGGGACGTGCTCGGGCCGCGGCTGCGGCACCACGGTCTGCCGGGCGTCCCCCGCCCCGCCGACCAGCACGGCCAGGCCGGCCACCGTGGGATTCTCGAAGAAGTCGCGCAGCGGCAGTTCGGCGGCGAACTCCCTGCGGATCCGGCTGACCAGCTTGGTCGCCTGCAGCGAATGCCCGCCGAGCTCGAAGAAGTTCGCCTCGACGTCGACATCCTCGTCGCCCAGCACCTCGGCGAAGATCCGCCGCAGCCCGGCCTCGGTCGCGTTGCGCGGCGCACGGCCACCGGACGGGCCGGCCGGCTCCGGCGCGGGCAGCGCCCTGCGGTCGATCTTCCCGTTGGGCGTCAACGGCAGTGCCGGGAGCACCATGAAGGCCGACGGCACCATGTACTCCGGCAGCCGCGCGGCCACATGCTCCCGCAGCGCCGCCACCGCGGGTGCCGTACGGTCCTCCGCGGCGACCACATAGGCGACCAGGCGCCGCTCGCCGGGCTCGTCCTCCCGGGCCAGTACGGCAGCCTGCGCCACGTCGGCGTGGGCGGCGAGCAGCGACTCGATCTCGCCCGGCTCGATCCGGAAACCGCGGATCTTGACCTGGTCGTCGGCACGGCCGACGAACTCCAGGTCGCCGTCCGGCAGCCAGCGCACCAGGTCGCCGGTCCGGTACATCCGGGAGCCGGGGGGACCGTACGGGTCGGCCGTGAACCGCTCGGCGGTCAGCCCCGGCCGGCCGGCGTAGCCGCGGGCCAGACCGGCGCCGGCCAGGTAGGCCTCGCCGGGCGTGCCGACCGGGACCGGTCGCAGAGCCTCGTCGAGGACCAGCACCCGGACGTTCCACAGCGGGCGGCCGATCGGCGGGTTGACGCCCGCGGTGAGCGGTCCGCTGACGGTGGCGCACACGGTCGCCTCGGTCGGGCCGTAGGCGTTGAGCAGCCGCCGGCCGTCCGCCCAGCGGGCGATCAGGTCGGGCGTGGACGCCTCACCCGCGACGATCACGTTCATGCCGTCCGGGAGCGCGCCCCGCGGCAGTACGGCGAGCGCGGCCGGCGGGATGTTGGCGTGCGTCACGCGTTCCCGGGCCAGCAGCGCGGCCAGCGGCTCGCCGACGGCCAGGTCGTCGGCGGGGGCCATCACCAGGACGCCGCCGACCAGCAGCGGCGCGAATATCTCCCAGATGGCGGCGTCGAAGCTGGAGGAGGCGAACTGGAGCATCCGGCTGCTCGCGTCGAGTTCGAACTGCTCGCGGATCGCGCCGAATCCGCCGATGCCCGTGTGCGGGACCACCACGCCCTTGGGCGTGCCGGTGGAGCCGGAGGTGTAGATCATGTAGGCGGCGTTGGCGGGGGAGGCCGTGCGGCCCGTATCCGGGGCGGTGTCCGGCAGCGCGGTGAGTTCGGCGCGCACATCTGCGTCGTCCAGCAGCACCCGGGGGACGCCGGACGCGGGCAGCCCGGCGGCGGCCGGTTGCTCGGTCAGCAGTGCGGCGGGCCGGGCGTCGGCGAGCATGAAGGCGATCCGCTCGGCCGGATAGGCCGGGTCGACCGGCAGGTACACCCCACCCGCCTTGAGCACCGCCAGCAGGGCGACCACAGACCGAGGCGTGCGCGGCAGCGCGACCGCCACCACGTCCTCGGGGCCGATGCCCCTGCGGACCAGCAGGTGCGCGAGACGGTCGGACTCGGCGTCCAGGCGCGCGTAGCTCAGCTCCGTGCCGTCGTGACGGAGCGCCACCGAGTCCGGAGTGGCGGCGGCCTGACGGCCGAACAGCTCCGTGATCGTGCCCTGGGGCACATCGCGCGCGGTCGCGTTGAAGTCGTGCAGCACCTGCCGCCGCTCCGCAGGGGAGAGCACCTCGAGCCGGCTGATCGGCAGGTCGGGGTCGGCGCACGCGGCGTCCAGCAGGCGCAGCAGCCGGCCGGCCATGCGCGAGACGGTCTCCGGATCGAACAGGTCGTCGCTGTACTCGACCAGGCCGGTCATGCCGAGCGGCGCGCCCCGCTCGTCGTAGCGTTCGCGCAGGCTGAAGGCCAGGTCGAACTTGGCGGCGCCGATGCCGACGCCCTGCGCGCCGATCTCCAGGCCGGGCAGGCCGATCTCGACGTCGGCGGTGTTCTGCAGGTTCAGCCACACCTGGAAGAGCGGGTGGCGGCCCAGCGAGCGTTCGGGGTTGAGCACCTCCACCAGGCGCTCGAACGGCACCTCCTGGTGGGCGTAGGCGGCGAGGTTGTTCTCGCGGACCCGGTCGAGCAGCGCGGTGAAGGTCGGGTCGCCGCCGGTGTCGGTGCGCAGCACCAGGGTGTTGACGAAGAAGCCGACCAGGTCGTCCAGCGCCTCGTCGTCGCGGCCGGCGACCGGGGTGCCCAGCGGGATGTCGGTGCCCGCGCCGAGCCGGGTCAGCAGCGCGGTGAGCGCGGCCTGACCGACCATGAACAGGCTGGTCCTGGTCCGCCGGGCCAACCGCGCCATCCGCTCGTGCAGTTCGGCCGGGACCGCGAAGGGAACCGTGGAGCCCCTGTGGCTGGCCACCGCGGGCCTCGGTCGGTCGGCGGGCAGCCGCAGCTCGTCCGGCAGCCCGGTCAACGAGGCCCGCCAGAACTCCAGTTGCCGGGCGATCTCACTGTCCGGCGCGGTCTCGCTGCCCAGCACGTCGCGCTGCCACAGCGTGTAGTCCGCGTACTGGACCGGCAGCGGCGCCCAGCCGGGCGCGCGGCCCGCCAGCCGGGCGCCGTACGCCTCGGCCAGGTCGCGTGCCATCGGCGCCATGGACAGACCGTCGCCCGCGATGTGGTGCATCACGAGGAGCAGGACGTGCCGGTCCGCGCCGAGCCGGAACAGGTGGGCTCGCAACGGCAGTTCACCGGCCAGGTCGAAGCCGTGGAAGGCGGCCTCCTCCAGGGCGGCGTCCAGACCGGCCTCGTCGGCCTCGGTGACGGTGAAGACCGGGGCGGCCTGCCCGTCCGGGGCGACCGACTGGCGGGGAACGCCGTCGGCCTCGGGGAACGTGGTGCGCAGGCTCTCGTGGCGGGCCACCACGTCACCGAGCGCGGCCTTGAGCGCGGGCACGTCCAGCGCGCCGGTCAGCCGGGCGGCCAGCGGCAGGTTGTACGTGGAGCTCGGGCCCTCCAGGCGGTTGAGGAACCACAGCCGGCGCTGAGCGAACGACAGCGGGACCAGGTCCGTGCGGGGCATCGAGCGGACCGCGGGGCGCGCGCCGGCCGCGCCGGACGCCTTGCCGGCCAGGCCCGCCACGGTCGGGGACTCGAAAACATCCCGCACGGCCAGTTCCACGCCCAGTGCGCCGCGGATCCGGCCGACCAGCCTGGTCGCCAGCAGCGAGTGGCCGCCGAGGGCAAAGAAGTCGTCTTCGACGCCGACCGATCCGACGCCGAGCACCTCGGCGAACAGACCGCACAGGATCTCCTCCCGCGGGCCGCGCGGGGCACGGCCCTCGGGCGCCTCGGCCTCGGGCGCCGGCAGCGCGGCCCGGTCCAGCTTGCCGCTGGGCGTCAGCGGGAACGCGTCCATGAGCACGAACGCCCCGGGCACCATGTGGTCCGGCAGCGCGGCCGCGACGTGCGCGCGCAGCTCCGCCCGCCCGATCGCGCCGGACACCGGCACCACGTAGCCGACCAGGCGGCGGCCGCCCCGCCCGTCGTCCCGGGCGACCACGGCGGCCCGCGCCACCTCCGGGTGGGTGCGCAGCACGGCCTCGACCTCGCCCGGCTCGATCCGGAAGCCGCGGATCTTCACCTGCTGGTCCGCGCGGCCGGCGTACTCCAGCTCACCGTCACGGTTCCAGCGCACCAGGTCGCCGGTGCGGTACATGCGGGTGCCGGGCGGCCCGAACGGGTCGGCGGTGAACCGCTCGGCGGTCAGACCCGGACGGTCGTGGTAGCCGCGGGCCAACTGCGCGCCCGCGATGTAGAGTTCGCCGCCGACTCCGTCCGGCACCGGCCGCAGGGCCGCGTCCAGCACGTACACCTGGGTGTTCCACACCGGGCGCCCGATCGGCGCGCCGGTCCGGGGCCAGGCCGACCGGTCCGCGGGCAGGGTGTGCGCGGTGACCACGTGGGTCTCGGACGGGCCGTAATGGTTGTGCAGCACGCGCTCCGCGTGCGCGCCGCACAGCTCGCGCACCCGGTCGCCCAGCACCAGCGCCTCACCGGCCTGCGCGATGTGCCGCAGGTCCGGAAGGCCGTTGCGGTGTTCGGCGACGGCCTCGCCGAGGGCGTCCAGCATCATGGTGGGCGCGTACAGCTCGGTGACCTTCCGCTCCCGCAGCCAGGCCGCGAACCTCGCCGGGTCGCGCCGGGTCTCCTCGTCCGGCACCACCAGCGTCCTGCCGTCGAGCAGGGCCGACAGGATCTCCTGGGCCGAGACGTCGAAGCTGATCGCGGTGAACTGGGCGGTCCGGGCGCCGGGTTCGGCGGGGACGGCCGCGGAGTGCCAGGACAGCAGGTTGACCAGCGCGCCGCCGGGCATCACCACGCCCTTGGGGCGGCCGGTCGAGCCGGACGTGTAGATCAGGTAGGCGGGGTGCCGCGGCAGCAGCGGCCCGGTCCGCTCGTCGTCGCCGGGGTCGGTGTCCGGCATCGCGGCCAGTTCGGCCAGTACGGCCGGGTCGTCCAGTGCCAGCGTGGGCCCGGCGGGCAGCCGGCCGGCGGCTCCGGTGGCGGTCAGCAGCATTCGTGGAGCGGCGTCGGCCAGCATGAAGGCGATCCGCTCGGCCGGGTACTCCGGGTCGACCGGCAGATAGCCCGCGCCGGACTTGAGCACGGCCAGCAGAGCCACGGCCAGCTCCGCCGAGCGGGGCAGGGCCAGCCCCACGATGTCCTCGGGGCCGACGCCGCGGCCGATCAGCAGCCGGGCGAGCCGGTTGGCCCGCGCGTTCAGCTCGGCGTAGGTCAGCTCCTCGTCACCGCACACCAGCGCGGGAGCGGCGGGGTCTCGGGCGACCCCGGCCTGGAACAGCTCGGGCAGCGAGGCGGCGGGCACCTCGTGCTCGGTGGCGTTGCGGGTGACCAGCAGCTCGTGGCGGGCGACCGGGTCCAGTACGTCGACCTTGCTCACCGGGCGGGCCGGTTCGGCGACGACGGCCTCCAGCACCCGTACGAAGGCCGCCGCGATCCGCTCCGCCGTCGGCTCGTCGAACAGGTCCGCGCTGTACTCCACGAAGCCCTCGACGCCGCCCGGCCGCCCGTCGGCCGTGTAGTTCTCGCGCAGGCTGAACAGCAGGTCGAACTTGGACACCCCGGTGTCGACGCCTTGCGTGCCGACCCGGACGCCCGGCAGCCGGAACGGCGCGGTCGGGTTGTTGTGCAGGGTGAGCATCACCTGGAACAGCGGGTGCCGGGACATCGCACGGCCCGGGTTCAGCACCTCGACCAGCCGCTCGAACGGCACCTCCTGGTGGGCGTAGGCGGCCAGGTCGGCCTCCCGCACCCGGCCAAGGAGGTCACGGAAGTCGGGGTCCCCTGACAGGTCGGTGCGCAGCACCAGGGTGTTGATGAAGAAGCCGACCAGGTCGTCCAGCGACTCGTCGCCGCGCCCGGCGATCGGCGTGCCCAGCGGGATGTCGGAACCGGCGCCCAGCCGGTGCAGCAGCACCGACAGACCCGCCTGCAACGTCATGAACACGCTGGCCTGGCAGGTGCGGGACAGCGCGACCAGGCGCTGGTGGACCTCCCGGTTGATCCGGAAGCCCACCGTGCCGCCCCGGTAGGAGGGGGTCGCGGGACGCGGCCGGTCGGCCGGCAGGTTCAGCTCGTCCGGCAGGCCGGCCAGCGTCTCGCGCCAGTAGGCCAGTTGCCGCGAGACCGCGCTGTCCGGGTCGTCCTCGCTGCCGAGCACGTCGCGCTGCCACAGGGCGAAGTCCGCGTACTGCACGGGCAACGGCTCGAACGACGGCTCACCGCCCTCGCGTCGCGCGCCGTACGCGGCGGACAGATCGCGGCCGAACGGCACGGCCGACCACTCGTCCATCACGATGTGGTGCATCACCACCAGCAGCACGTGCTCCTCGTCGCCCAGCCGCAGCAGCCGCGCCCGTACCGGCGGCTCGGCGGTCAGGTCGAAGCCCTCGCCCGCGGCCCCGGCCAGCGCCGCGTCGAGACCGGCCGCGTCGACGTCGCTCACCGGCAGCTCCGGGACGGTGTCCACCACGACCTGGCAGGGCGTGCCGTCACGGTCCGGGAAGACCGTGCGCAGGCACTCGTGCCGCCGCGCCACGTCGGCCAGCGCCGCGCGCAGCGCCGCCACATCCAGCGGGCCGGTCAGCCGGGCCGCCATCGGCACGTTGTACGCCGGGCTCGGGCCCTCGAACCGGTTGAGGAACCACAGCCTGGTCTGCTGGAGCGACAGCGGGACGTCGGCCGGGCGCGGCACCGGCTCGATCCGCCGGGTCACCGGGCCTTCCGAGGTGAGCAGTTGGGCGAGCCCGGCCACGGTCGGCGACTCGAACAGACTGCGCAGCGAGAGCCGCACGCCGAACACCGAGCGGATCCGGGTGACCAGGCGGGTCGCCAGCAGGGAGTGGCCGCCGAGCTCGAAGAAGCTGTCGTCGATGCCGACGACGGACGCGCCGAGGATCTCCGCGAACAGCCCGCACAGGATCTCCTCCTGGGGAGTGCGCGGTGTGCGCCCGGAGGCCACCCCGGAGAAGTCCGGGGCGGGCAGTGCCCGCCGGTCCAGTTTCCCGTTGGGCGTCACCGGGAGTTCGTCGAGCGTCACGAACGCCGCGGGCACCATGTGGGCCGGCAGCGCGTCCGACACGGCGGCGCGCACGGCGGCCACGGTCGGCGCGGCGGCACCGGCCTCCGGCACCAGGTAGGCGACCAGCCGGTGGTCTCCCGGCCGGTCCTCGCGGACGATCACACTGGCCTGGGCGACGCCGTCCCGGGCCAGCAGCACCGACTCGATCTCGCCCGGCTCGATGCGGAAGCCGTGGAGTTTCACCTGGCTGTCGGCGCGTCCCTGGAAGACGAGTCGGCCGTCCCGGTCCCAGGTGGCGATGTCTCCCGTGCGGTACATACGGGCGCCGGGGCCCTCGAAGGGGCTGGCGACGAAGCGTTCGGCGGTGAGCGCGGGACGGTCGAGGTAGCCGCGTGCGAGGCCCGCTCCGGAGAGGTAGAGCTCGCCGGGGACACCGGGCAGGACCGGGCGAAGCGCGGAGTCGAGGAGGTAGACGCGGGCGCCCGTGATGGGGCCGCCGATGGGCGGTACGACCTCTCCGGCGAGCGGGGCGCTCATGGTGGCGCACACGGTGGTCTCGGAGGGGCCGTAGGCGTTGATCATGCGGCGGCCCGCGGACCAGCGGCCGACGAGTTCGGGCGCGGTGGCCTCCCCGGCGACCACGAGGGTGATGCCCTCGGGCAGGGCGTCCCGGTCGAGGACGGCGAGGGCGGCCGGGGGGATGGTGGCGTGCGTGACGCGCTGCTCGGCGACGAGTTCGGCCAGCGGCGGTCCGGGGCGGAGCCGTTCGGCGGGCGCCAGGACGAGGGCCGCGCCGGTGAGCAGGCCCATGGCCAGCTCCCAGAAGGCGGCGTCGAAGCTGAGGGAGGCGAACTGCAGGACGCGGCTGCCGGGGCCGACGCCGAAGCGTTCGGTCTGGGCGGCGACGAGGGAGGCGATGCCGCGGTGGGTGACGACGACACCCTTGGGCCTGCCGGTGGATCCGGAGGTGTAGATGAGGTAGGCGGGGTGATCGGCCGTCAGGTGCACGGTGGGCGCCCGGTCGCCGGGCGCGGCGGCGACGCGTGCGGCGGTGCCGGGGTCGTCCAGCGCGACGAGGAGCCGGTCGCCGGCCGGCAGGGTGGCGGCGAGAGCGGTGGTGGTGAGGACGACGCCGGGCCGCGCGTCGGCGAGCATGTGGGCGATGCGCTCGGCCGGGTAGTCCGGGTCCACCGGCAGATACGCGGCGCCGGCCTTGTGGACGGCGAGCACGGCGACGGCGAGGTCCGCGGACCGGGGGAGGGCCAGCGCGACGTACTGCTCGGGCCCGACCCCGGCGGAGACGAGATGGTGGGCCAGCCGGTTGGCACGGTCGTCCAGCTCGGCGTAGGACAGCGTGGTGTCCTCGAAGACCACGGCCGGGTCCCGGGGGGCCAGGGCGACCCGCTCGGCGAACAGCTCCGGCAGGGTCCTCGGCCGCTCGCCTCCCGTGTCGTTGCGCCGGACCAGGACCTCCTCGCGCTCCTTTGCGCCGAGCACGTCCAGCCGGCCGACGGGGCATTCCGGGTCCCGCACCACCGCCTCCAGCACCCGCACCAGCCGGGCGCCGATCTCCTCCACGTCCGCCGGCCGGAAGACGTCCGGCCGGTAGCCGAACCGGATGCGCAGCGTCTCGCCGGGCAGGGCGGCCACACTCAGCGGGTAGTGGTTGGCGTCCGCGCCGTGCGCGCCGATGATCGTCAGTCCGGCCAGCTCGCGGAACCCCTTCTCGTCGAAGGGGTAGTTCTCGGTGACGGTGATGGTGTCGAACAGCTCCCCGGACGCGCCCGCCAGGGCGTGCACGTCGGGCAGGTTCAGATGCTGGTGGGACATCAGTCCGGCCTGCTGCCGCTGGAAGCGGGCCAGCATCGCGCCCACCGGCTCCGACGGGTCGAGCCGCACCCGCACCGGCAGGGTGTTGATGAACAGGCCGACGATGCTCTCCACCCCGGGGAGGTCCGCCGGACGTCCGGAGACGGTGCCGCCGAACACCACGTCGGTGCGGCCGGTCAGCCGGCTCAGGACGAGCGCCCAGGCGCCCTGGAAGACCGTGTTGAGGGTCAGGTCCCGCCCGCGTGCCGCCGCGGTCAGCTCGCGGCTCAGCTCCGCCGGAACCTCCACCAGCAGGCGCTCGGGCGCTACCGGGGTGCGCAGCCGGTCGTCGGACACCAGCCGCGTCGGCTCCTCGACGCCGCTCAGCACCGTCCGCCACGCCTCCTCCGCCGCAGGCCGGTCCTGACCCGCCAGCCAGGCGAGGTAGTCGCGGTACGGCGTCACCGGCGGCAGCGCCGACTCCTCGCCCCCGGCGGCGTAGAGCGTGAACAGGTCCGTCATCAGCCGGCCCACCGACCAGCCGTCCATCAGGATGTGGTGGTGCGCCATCACGAGCCGGTGGGCGTGCTCGCCGTGGTGGATCAGCGTGAAGTGCAGCAGCGGCGGCCGCGCCAGGTCGAAGGTGCGCTCCGACGCGGCCGCGGTCAGCTCCCGCAGCCGCTCCGCCTGCTCCTCCCCCGGCAGACCGCGCAGGTCGAACTCCTCCAGCGGCAGCGCGACTTCCCGCGGGATGAGCTGCACCGGGCGGCTCAGCCGCTCGTAGCGGAAGGCGGCCCGCAGATTGGGGTGCCGGCGCAGCAGGCCCGCCACCGACTCCCGCAACGCGCCGGAGTCCAGCTCGCCTTCGAGGTCGAGGCAGAGCCGCGCCGTGTAGATGTCCAGCGAACGCTCGTGGTAGACGGTGTGGAAGAGCAGGCCTTCCTGCAGGGGAGAGAGCGGAAGGACGTCCTGGAACCCCGGCTTCGTCATGAGGAGAAGTACCTTCCGTCAGCTTCCAGCACGTCGATGTCGCCTTGGTCGAGACCGGTCAGGGAGAGGTCGGAGGGGGTGTGCCCGCCCGCGTCCGCGGCCTCGCAGCGGGTGGTGATGGCTTCCAGCGCGCCGAACCAGTCGTCGACCAGTTCGCGTACGGCCGCCTCGCCGAACAGTTCGCCCGGCCAGGCGCAGGTCACGGTCAGGCACGGTCCTTCGGGACCGTTGACGACCGAGGTGGTCAGCTCCAGCGCGTGCCCGGCCCGCGGCGCCCGCTCGGTGGGTCCGGCGGACACCGGCCACTCGGCGGGCGCGGCCTCGTCGAATCGGCCGAGGTGGGTGAAGCCGATGTCCGGCGGGGGCAGTTGGGCCAGTACAGGGGCGGTACGGGGGTTGAGGTACCGCAGCATGCCGTGGCCGACGCCGCCGTCCGGCACCGAGCGCAGCTGCTCCTTGACCGCCTTGACGGCGTTGCCCACGGCCGTGCCGCCCTGCGTCAGCTCCGACCGGTCGACGGCGCCGGCGTCCAGGCGCACCGGGTATGCGGTGGCGAAGCGGCCCAGGGTGCGGGAGAGGTCCTGGCCTTCGGCGAACGGCTCGCGCCCGTCACGCTCAAGGTCCACCAGCACGCTCGTGCCGCCGAGGTGGTCCCGCAGGTGCCGGCGCCGCCAGTGCGGGACGGTCAGTGCCAGCGCGGTGAGCAGTACGTCGTCCACAGCGCAGTGGAACGCGGCGGGTACCCGGTCGAGCAGCGGTCCGGTCCGCCCCGCCGGCAGCGTGCGGTGCAGCGTGCCCATGGCGCCGGGCGTGTCCGGGCCCCCATCCGACGGCCGGTCGGTGAGCCGGGGCTCCGCGGTGGTGAGCGTCGCCTTCCACCAGTCGAGTTCGCGCTCGCGCTCCGGGTCCTGCGCCGCGGCCACGAGTTGCTGCGCCCAGCGGCGGTAGGACGTGCCGGCCGGGCGCGGCTCGTCCTGGCTCTCCCCGGTCACCACGCGCAGGCAGGCGGCCAGTTCGGTGCGCAGGACGCGCCAGGACACCGCGTCCGCGGCCAGCCGGTGCAGCACCACCAGCAGCCGGCCCCGCCGCCCGGGTCCGGTGTCGAACCAGACGAACCGTGCGACGTCTCCGGTCTCCGGGTCGAGGCGGTCGGCCGCCCGCCCGGTGTGCTCGCGCACCGCGGTGGCCAACCCGTCCCCGTCGAGTCCGGCGACCTCCAGGCGGGTGACCCACCGGGCGGCGTCCACCGTGCCGGAGGGCCGCACCTGAAGGCTCCACCGGGCGCCGTCGTCGCCGTCCCCGCCACCCTCGTGGCGGTCAAGGAGCAGCCGGAGCGCGTCGTGCCGGTCGACGAGCATGGCCACCAGCTCACACAGCCGGTCGTGACCGAGATCGGCCGGGGCGTCCAGCAGCAGCGACTGGTGGTACGCCCGGACCGGGCCGCCCCGCTCCCGCAGCGCGTGCGCGGCCGGCGGCAGCGGGACACCGCCGACACCGGCGTCGGGCGACTCGGCGACGAGATCGGGCACGTCGGTCGCCACCGACGCGAGCCCTTCGACGGTCCGGTGGACGAACACGTCCTCCGGCTTGATCCTCAGTCCCCGCGCCCGGGCGCGGCCGACCAGCCGGATCGAGACGATGCTGTCGCCGCCGAGGTCGAAGAAACTGTCCCGGATGCCCACCGAGGGCAGGCCGAGAACCTCGGCGAACACCTCGCACAGTGCTTCCTCACGCGGTGTGCGCGGCTGCTCGTCGCCGATGAGCACGGCGAAGTCCGGGGCGGGCAGCAGCTTGCGGTCCACCTTGCCGTTCGGGGTGAGCGGCAGGGCGTCGAGGGCGACGAACGCGGCCGGGACCATGTAGTCCGGCAGGACGCGTCCGGCGTGCTCCCGCATCCCGGCCGCGGCCGGCACCTCCTGGCCGGGCGCCGCGACCAGATAGGCCACCAGGCGTTTGTTCCCCTCGCCGTCCGCCCGGGCCACGACGGTGGCCTGGGCCAGCGCCGGGTGGGCGGCGAGGACGGCCTCGATCTCGCCCGGTTCGATGCGGAAACCGCGCACCTTGACCTGGTCGTCGGCCCGTCCGACGAACTCCAGCTCGCCCGCGGTGCTCCAGCGGGCGATGTCGCCGGTGCGGTACATCCGGGTGCCGGCCGGGCCGAACGGGTCCGCCACGAACCGCTCGCCGGTCAGCCCCGGCCTGCCCAGGTAGCCGCGGACCACGCCGTCACCGGCGAGATACAGGTCGCCCGCCACCCCGGCCGGAACCGGCGCGAGCCGGTCGTCCAGCACGTACACCCGGGTGTTCGCGATCGGCCGGCCGATCACCGGCGCGCCGGGCCGTCCGTCGAGTTCGGCGGTGGTGGACCACACCGTGGTCTCGGTGGGGCCGTACAAGTTGCGTACGCCGAAGGACAGTTCGCGCAGTTGAGTGGCCAGCCCGGCGGGCAGCGCCTCGCCGCCGACCAGGACCCGCAGCCCGGCGAGGGCGTCAGGGTGCCCGGACACCAGCGCCTGCCACAGCGTCGGCGTCGCCTGGACCACGGTGGCACCCGTGCCGGTGATCAGCTCGGCCAGCCCGTCGACGTCGCGCACCTGCTCGGTGGTCGCGAGTACCAGCCGGGCCCCGGCGACCAGGGGGACGTACAGCTCGAGACCGGCGATGTCGAAGGCGACGGTGGTGACCGCCACCAGGACGTCCGCCTCGGTGACCGGCAGCCGCTCGCGCATGTCCCGCACGAAGTTGGCGATGTTCGCCCGGGTGACCACCACGCCCTTGGGGCGGCCGGTGGACCCGGAGGTGTAGATCACGTACGCCGGGTGGTCGCCGTGCGCCGTGCCGGGCAGGTCGGTGTCCGGCAGGGCGGCGATCCGGGCCCGCAGCGCCGGGTCGTCGACCGCGACCGTCTCCGCCCCAGCCGGTACGGGCAGTTCGCGGGCGAGTCCGGAGGTCGTCAGCACAAGGGCGGGCGAGCCGTCGGTGAGGATGTGGCGCACCCGCTCGGCCGGGTAGGCCGGGTCGAGGGGTATGTAGGCCGCGCCGGACTTGAGCACCGCCAGCAGCGCCACCACCAGGTCCGTTCCGCGCGGCAGGCTCACCGCGACCCGCGCCTCGGGACCGGCGCCGCGGCCGGCCAGGTACCGGGCCAGCCGGTTCGCCCGCGCGTTCAGGTCGGCGTAGGTGATCCCGGCGCGGGTGGTCCCGTCGTCCGCGGCGACGACCGCGACCCGGTCCGGGGTGCGGGCGGCCGCCGCCTCGATCGCCTCGGTCAGCGACCGCGGGCCGAAGCCGGCGCTCGTGGCGTTCCAGTCGTCCAGCAGCAGGGTGCGCTCGGCCGGGGTCAGGACGTCCACGTCGCCCACGGGCCGGTCGGGTTCGGCGCACAGCAGTTCCATCAGGTGCGTGAACCGTCCGGCCAGCCCCATCACCGTGTCGTGGTCGAACAGGTCCGTGCTGTACTCGGCGACCGCGTCGATCCCGGCGGGCGCGTGGTCGTCGTCGAACAGCTCGCGCAGGTTGACGTTGAGGTCGAACTTGGCCGTGTTCAGGTCGAGCATCCGGCGCCGCGCGGACACCCCGGGCAGGTCGTAGCCGGCCTCGGGGTTGTTGTGCAGGCTGACCATCACCTGGAACAGCGGGTGGCGGGCCATGACCCGCTCGGGGTTCAGCAGGTCGACCAGCCGCTCGAAGGGCACGTCCTGGTGGGCGTACGCGGCCAGGTCCGTCTCCCGCACCCGGTCCAGGAGTTCGGTGAAGGTGGGGTCGCCGGACAGGTCGGTGCGCAGCACCAGCGTGTTGACGAAGAAGCCCACCAGCTCGTCCAGGGCCTCGTCGGTGCGGCCCGCGATCGGCGTGCCCAGGGGGATGTCGGTGCCCGCGCCCATGCGGTGCAGCAGCACCGAAAGGCCCGCCTGGACGACCATGAACATGCTGACCCCGTGGCGGCGGGCGAGGGCCGCCAGGTCCCGGTGCAGCCGCGGCTCCAGCCGGAACGTGACCCAGCCACCGCGGTACGAGGGGGTCGCCGGCCGCGGCCGGTCCACCGGCAGGCTCAGCTCGTCCGGCAGCCCGGCCAGCGCCTCACGCCAGTACGCCGACTGCCGCGCGGCCACGCTGTCCGGGTCGTCCTCGTCGCCCAGCACCGCGTGCTGCCAGAGCATGTAGTCCGGGTACTGCACCGGCAGCGGCGTCCACTTCGGTGCCGTGCCGGCGCGCCGGGCGGCGTAGGCGGTGGCGAGGTCCCGGCCGAACGGCCCGGTCGACCAGCCGTCGACGACGATGTGGTGCATCACCACCACGAACACCGACTCCCGCTCGCCGACCCGCAACAGGACAGCCCGCAGCGGAAGTTCGACCGTCAGATCGAAGCCCCGGCCGGCGATGCGCCGCAACTCCCCGTCCAGTTCGGGTGCGGCGACGTCGAGCACGGTGAACTCCGGTGCGGCGACCGACGGGTCGAGCACCACCTGGTACGGGCTGCCGTCCCGCTCGGGGAAGATGGTGCGCAGCGACTCGTGGCGGGCGACGACGTCGGCGAGCGCGGAGCGCAGCGCCGAGACGTCCACCGGACCGTCCAGGTCCAGTGCGACCGGCAGGTTGTAGGTGGCGCCGTGGCCTTCGAGGCGGTTCAGGAACCACAGCCGCCGCTGGCCGTGGGACAGCGGCAGGCGGGCCGGCCGCTGTGCCGCGCGCAGCGCCTGCCGTCCCTGCGGCGCGCCGCGCAGGGATCCGGCCAGGGCGGCGACGGTCGGGCTCTCGAACAGCGCGCGGATCGGCAGTTCCGTGCCGAAGGCCGAACGGATCCTGCTGACCAGCCGGGTGGCCAGCAGGGAGTGGCCGCCCAGGTCGAAGAAGTTGTCGTCGACGCCGACCGCGGGCACGTTCAGGATCTGCGCGAACAGAGCGCACAGCAGCTCTTCCTGGGGTGTGCGCGGCGCGCGGCCGGCGGTGGCGGTGGGGGAGTGGTCCGGCGCCGGCAGGGCCCGCCGGTCGACCTTGCCGTTGGGGCTGAGCGGAAGCTCGTCCAGGACCACGAACGCCGCGGGCACCATGTAGTCCGGCAGGTCCCCGGCCACCTCGCGGGCGACCTCGGCCCGGTCCAGCGGGCCGTCCGGCACCAGGTAGGCGACGAGCCGCTGGTCGCCCGGCAGGTCCTCCCGCAGCACGACGGCGGCCTGGGCGACGCCCGCCCGGCGCAGCAGCGCGTTCTCGATCTCGCCGATCTCCACCCGGAAGCCGCGGATCTTGACCTGGTCGTCGACGCGCCGCAGGAAGTACAGCTCGCCGTCCGGCCTCCACTTCACGATGTCGCCGGTCCGGTACATGCGGGAGCCGGGCGGGCCGAACGGGTTCGGCGCGAACCGCTCGGCGGTCAGCGTCGGCCGGTGCAGATAGCCGCGTGCGATGCCCTCGCCCGCCACGTACAGCTCACCGGCCACGCCCATGGGCACCGGCCGCAGGGACGCGTCCAGCACGTACAGCCAGGTGTTGGGCATGGGACGGCCGATCGGCAGTGGGCCGCTGTCCACCGGTTCGCCCGCCCTGATCACGTGCTGAGTGCAGTTGACGGTGGTCTCGGTGGGCCCGTAGCCGTTGTAGATGTGCGCCTCGGGGTGGCGCGTACGCCACTCGGTCAGTGTCGCGCCGAGCAGCAGCTCGCCGCCCAGCATCAGTTCGCGGCTGGGGGAGAACGCGTCGGGCAGTGCCTCGAGGAGCGGCAGATGGCTGGGGGTGGCCTTGAGGAACGTGCACGGCGTCCGCTCCAGGTCCGCCAGGGTCCGCGGGTCGCCGTCGTCCAGGGTGGCCAGGATCACCGTGCCGCCGACGGACAGCGTCGTGTAGAGCGCGGTCACCGTCAGGTCGAAGGAGATCGGGCTGTGCAGCACCGCGGCGCCCGCGGCACTCGGGTAGCCCGACGTGCTCCAGCGCAAGTAGTCGCTCAGGCAGTGCTGTTCGGTCAGCACCCCCTTGGGGCGCCCGGTGGATCCGGAGGTGTAGATGACGTACGCGGAGTGGTGCGGGTGGACCGGGTGCAGCCGGTCGGCGTCGGTCGGATCCGTCACGGGGCGGCCCGCCACGGCCTCGGCGGTGTCCGGATCGTCCAGCAGCAGCCGCGGCAGGCCGTCGGAGTGCGGCAGGCCCGCGCCGATGGCCCCGTCGGTGAGCAGCAGCATGGCCGAGGCGTCCTCGATCATGAACTCGACGCGCTCCGGCGGGTAGTCCGGGTCGAGCGGGAGGTAGGCGGCGCCCGCCTTCAGGACGGCCACCAGGGCGATCACCAACCGCGGGGTGCGCGGCAGGGCGACCGCGACCCAGTCCTCCGCCCCGACACCGCGCGCGATCAGGTGGTGGGCCAACCGGTTGGCGCGCTCGTTGAGTTCGCGGTAGGTCACCTGCTCGTTCCGGCAGGCCAGGGCGACGGCGTCCGGGGTCGTCGCCACCTGCCGCTCGAACCGTTCGACGAACGTCGGCGGGACTTCCGCGCGGATCTCGCCCACTCCGAGGGCGAGGATGCGGTGGCGGTCGGCCTCGCCCAGCAGGTCCAGCTCGCTGACCCGCTGCGCCGGATCGGCCGCGACCGACTCCAGCAGGCGGCTCAGCCGGGCGGAGATGTCCTCGGCGGTGGCACGGTCGTACAGGGCGCCGCTGTAGTTGAGCAGACCGGTGAGTCCGGCCGGGGCGCCGTCGTCGGCGTACCGGTCGCGCACGGAGAACGACAGGTCGAACTTGGCGACCTCGGTGTTCACCGGGTGCAGTCGGGTGCGCACCCCTGGGAAGCCCAGTTCCATCTCGGGGGTGTTCTCGAAGTTCAGCAGCACCTGGAACAGCGGGTGCCGGGAGAGCGAGCGTTCCGGCCTGAGCGTCTCCACCAGCAGCTCGAACGGCACCTCCTGGTGGGCGTACGCGGACAGGTCCGCCTCGCGCACCCGGCCGAGGAGCTGCCGGAAGGTCGGGTCGCCGCTGAGGTCGTTGCGCAGGACCAGGGTGTTGACGAAGAAGCCGATCAGGTCGACCAGCGACTCGTCGTTCCGCCCGGCGACCGAGGTGCCGATGGGAATGTCCGTGCCGCCGCCCAGCCGGTTCAGCAGCGCGGCGAGCGCGGCCTGCATCACCATGAACAGGCTGGCGCCGCTGCCGCGGGCGATCTCCAGCAGCCGTGCGTGCACGTCGGGCCCGACCGTGATCGGCACGAACCCGCCGTCGTGGCTGGGGGCCGCCGGGCGGGGCCGGTCGGCCGGCAGGTCCAGTTGGTCCGGCAGACCGGCCAGCGTGTCCTTCCAGTAGCCGATCTGCCGCGCCAGCACGCTGTCCGGGTCGGCGAGGTCACCGAGGACCTCCCGCTGCCACAGCGTGTAGTCGGCGTACTGCACGGGCAGCGGCGCCCACTGGGGGGCGCGCGCCGAACGCCGCTCGGCGTAGGCGGCGGACAGGTCGCCCACCAGCGACGCGAACGACCAGCCGTCGGCGACGATGTGGTGCACCAGGACCAGGAACACCTGCTCGGTGGGGCTGAGCACGAACAGCTCGGCCCGGACGGGCAGTTCGTGCTCCAGGTCGAAGCCGCGGCGGGCGGCCGCGGTCAGCGCCGTGTCCAGTTCCGTCTCGGTCAGCTCGGTCACCGGGATGTGCAGGCGTGCCTCCCGCTCCGGTACGACGCACTGGACCGGTACGCCGTCGTGGTCGCGGAAGACCGTGCGCAGGCTCTCGTGCCGGGCCATGACGTCGTGCAGGGCCTGGTGGAGGGCGTCGCGGTCGATCCGGCCGGTGAAGCGCAGCGAGACACCGAGGTTGTAGGTGGGGCTCGGGCCCTCCAGACGGTTGAGGAACCACAGCCGCTGCTGGGTGAACGACACCGGCAGCCGGTCCGGGCGCGGCATCGGAACCGCCCGGGGCCTGGCCGTACCGGCCCGCTCGACCAGTTCCGCCAGCTGGGCCACCGTGGGCGCCTCGAACAGGTCGCGTACCGCGAGATCGACGCCGAGCACCGACTGGATCCTGATGATCAGCCGGTTGGCGATGAGCGAATGCCCGCCGAGGTCGAAGAAGCTGTCGTCGACGCCGACCGAGGACAGCTCCAGGATCTCCGCGAACAGACCGCAGAGCACCTGCTCCTGCGGGGTGCGCGGCTGCCGGCCGCTTCGCCCGCCGGCGAACCGCGGTGCGGGCAGGGCGCCGCGGTCGAGCTTGCCGCTGGTGTTGAGCGGCAGCCTGCGCAGGGTGACGAAGGCCGCCGGCACCATGTAGCCGGGCAGGGTGGCCGCCACCAGCTCGCGCAGCCGCACGGTGTCCGCCTCGGCCCCGGCGGCGGGCACGACGTAGGCGACGAGCTGCTTGTGCCGGTGCTGGTCCTCCTGCGCGACCACCACCACCTGCGCCACGGCGGGATCCGACGCGATCACCGACTCGATCTCACCGGTCTCGATGCGGAAACCGCGCACCTTCACCTGCTCGTCGGTGCGCCCCAGGTAGGCCAGCTCGCCGTCGGCGGTCCAGCGCACCACGTCGCCGGTCCGGTACAGGCGGGAGCCCGGCGGGCCGAACGGGCAGGCCACGAACCGTTGCGCGGTCAGGGCCGGCCGGTCCAGGTAGCCGCG